>NZ_CP077080.1:1201460-1501825 GCF_019141525.1 Pseudomonas alvandae | reverse complement strand
GGGCGGTGGCTGAAGTACCCTGCATCCACTGATGGGACTGTACATAACCCCTGTGGCGAGGGGATTTATCCCCGCTGGGCTGCGAAGCAGCCCCCAAAACAGTCACCTCAATCTGTCTGATCCACCGAGTTGCCTGATTTTAGGGCTGCTGCGCAGCCCAGCGGGGATAAATCCCCTCGCCACAAAATAGATTCCCTCACCACAGGGCTATCGCTGTCCTTTAACACCTTATCCGCCATCACCAGGTACCCCGCCCCATGCTTTTCCTGCTCGCCTACATCAGCAGCGTCGTGCTGATCAACTTCGCCTTCTCGGCCGCGCCACACCTGGACGTCATCTGGTCGGCCTGGGGCGGGCTGGTGTTTGTACTGCGCGACATGGTGCAGACCCGTTTCGGCCATGGTGCCATCGCGGCGATGCTGGCAGCGCTGGTGCTGTCCTATGTCACCTCCGACCCGTCCATCGCCCTGGCCAGCGCCACGGCATTCGCGGTGTCCGAATGCATCGACTGGCTGGTGTTCACCGTCACCAAGCGCCCATTGCACGATCGCCTGTGGATAAGCTCGGCCCTGAGCATTCCCCTGGACACCTTCATTTTCTTCGGTCTGATCGATGCCCTGACGCCCGCCGTGGTGACGACCGCCCTGCTTTCGAAATTCGCCGGGGTCACCGCCGTCTGGCTGATCATGGCCTGGCGTCTGCGCAAACAGGCCATCGCCGGCTGACGCGGTTCATGTAAAATGCCGCGCTTTCTCCCCCTGGGAAGCTCGCCCGGCGCGCGCCCCGATGACCCGCTCCTGTTTGAGGACCTTCAGATGACCCGTATCGGAACTCCATTGTCGCCCACCGCGACCCGCGTTTTGTTGTGTGGCAGCGGTGAGCTGGGCAAGGAAGTGGTGATCGAACTGCAGCGCCTGGGCGTTGAAGTGATTGCCGTGGATCGTTACGCCAACGCGCCGGCCATGCAAGTGGCCCACCGCAGCCATGTGATCAACATGCTCGACGGCGCCGCCCTGCGCGCCGTGATCGAGGCCGAGAAGCCGCACTACATCGTGCCGGAAATCGAAGCCATCGCCACCGCCACCCTGGTGGAACTGGAGGCCGAAGGCTTCACCGTGATCCCTACGGCCCGCGCCGCGCAGTTGACCATGAACCGCGAAGGCATCCGTCGCCTGGCAGCCGAAGAGCTGGGGCTGCCGACTTCCCCCTATTTCTTCGCCGACACCGTGGAAGATTACCGCAAGGCTGTGGAAACCCTGGGTTTCCCCTGCGTGGTCAAGCCGGTGATGAGCTCCTCGGGCAAGGGCCAGAGCCTGCTGCGCAGCGCCGATGACGTACAGAAGGCCTGGGACTACGCCCAAGAAGGCGGCCGCGCCGGCAAAGGCCGGGTGATCATCGAAGGTTTCATCGACTTCGATTACGAAATCACCCTGCTGACCGTGCGTCATGTCGGCGGCACCACGTTCTGCGCGCCGGTCGGCCACCGTCAGGAAAAGGGCGACTACCAGGAATCCTGGCAGCCACAGGCCATGAGCCCGGCGGCCCTGGCTGAATCCGAGCGCGTTGCCAAGGCGGTGACCGAGGCCTTGGGTGGTCGTGGCCTGTTTGGCGTCGAGCTGTTCATCAAGGGTGATCAGGTGTGGTTCAGCGAAGTCTCGCCGCGTCCGCACGACACCGGCCTGGTGACGCTGATCTCCCAGGACCTGTCGCAGTTCGCTCTGCATGCCCGCGCCATTCTTGGCTTGCCGATCCCGTTGATCCGCCAGTTCGGCCCATCGGCTTCGGCGGTGATCCTGGTAGAAGGCCAGTCGACCCAGACCGCGTTCGCCAACCTCGGCGCCGCCCTGAGCGAACCGGACACCGCGCTGCGCCTGTTCGGCAAGCCGGAAGTCAACGGCCAGCGTCGCCTGGGCGTGGCCTTGGCCCGCGATGAATCCATCGAAGCCGCCCGCGCCAAGGCGACCCGGGCTTCGCAGGCCGTGAAAATCGAACTGTAAAAGCCCAAGGCTGAACACAATCCTTGTAGGGAAGGGATTTATCTGTGGCGAGGGGATTTATCCCCGCTGGGGCTGCGCAGCAGCCCCAAAGCAGCAAACCCAATCTGCCTGACACCCCGAGTTGTTGGGTTTAGGGCTGCTTCGCAGCCCAAGCGGGGATAAATCCCCTCGCCACAAAAGCTTGTTGTGTTCACAAAAGCCAAAGGCTCGTTGTATTCACAGAAGCCAGCGTGAAATCGGGTATTAAAAAAAAGGCGACACCCGCAAGGGTGTCGCCTTTTTCATGAGCGCTGCTTGGATTTAATCCGGCAGTTTGTAGGCGATCACATAGTCACCCTGCTTGGTGCCCAGGGAACCGTGACCACCTGCAACGACCAGCACGTACTGCTTGCCGTCCTTGCCGGTGTAGGTCATCGGCGTGGTCTGGGCGCCTGCGGGCAGGCGGCCTTCCCACAATTGCTTGCCGTTTTTCACATCGTAGGCGCGCAAGTACTGGTCAAGCGTACCGCTCAGGAACGCCAGGCCACCGGCGGTGGTGAAGGTACCACCCAGGCTTGGAACGCCCATGCTCAGCGGGATCGGCACTGGCGAGCTGTCGCGCACGGTGCCGTTCTTGTGCTTCCACAGGGTCTTGTTGTTGGTCAGGTCCACGGCGGCGACATAACCCCACGCAGGTGCCTGGCACGGCAGGCCCATGGGCGAGAGCAACGCTTCGAGGATCACCCCGTATGGCGCGCCTTTGTTCGGCTGCACGCCTTCGGTTTCACTCTTGCGACCCGGGCCACCCGCCACTTCCGCTGCTGGAACCAGCTTCGACTTGAACGCCATGTAGCTCGGGTTGACGAAGGCGATCTGGCGCACCGGATCGACCGAAATACCGCCCCAGTCAAACACGCCGAAGTTGCCTGGGTAGACGATCGAGCCTTGCAGCGACGGCGGCGTGAACATGCCGTCGTAACGCAGCGACTTGAAGTCGATCCGGCACAACATCTGGTCAAACGGCGTCACGCCCCACATGTCCCGCTCCTTGAGGACCGGCGGCACGAAGTTCAGGTCGGACATCGGCTGGGTGGGCGAAGTGTGGTCGCCCTCCACCGCGCCTTGCGGCACCGGGATTTCCTTGATCGGAATGATCGGCTGGCCATTGCTGCGGTCCAGCACGTAGATGCTGCCCTGCTTGGTCGAAGCCAGTACGGCCGGCTTCACGCCATCGGCGGTCTTCATGTCCATCAGGGTCGGTTGACCGCCGACGTCCATGTCCCACAGGTCGTGGTGAGTGAACTGGAAGTACCAACGCACCTTGCCGGTGGCTATGTCCAATGCGGTCAGGCCAGCGGAATATTTTTCCGATTCCGGGGTACGCATGCCACCGAACTGGTCGGGGGTCTGGTTGCCCATCGGCAGGTAGAGCATGCCGAGTTTTTCATCGACGCTGAACATGGACCACATGTTCGGCGAGTTGCGGGTGTAGGTCTTGCCTTCGGCAATCGGCGTGGTGTCGTCCGGGTTGCCGCTGTCCCAGTTCCATACCAGCTTGCCGGTGTGTACGTCGTAGGCGCGGATCACGCCGCTTGGCTCGTCGGTGGAGACGTTGTCGGTGACGTGGCCGCCAATCACTACCAGGTTCTGGGTGACCGCCGGTGGCGAGGTGGAGTAGTAACCGCCGGCCGTGAAGCCGCCGATGTTCGCGGTCAGGTCGACCTGGCCTTTGTCGCCGAAGTCTTCACACATCTTGCCGGTGTCGGCGTTGAGGGCGATCAGGCGCGTGTCGGCGGTCGGCAGGAAGATCCGCCGTGGGCACACGGTGCTGGCCGGCGTGGTGCTGGCGGTGCCGGTCGGGCTCTGCTCAGCGGACGCGTAGACAGCGTCGTCGTGGTAGGTCACGCCACGGCAGGTCATGTGGGCCCAACCCTTGAAGTTTTCCGCTTTTTGCGTGGAAAGCTTCGGATCGAAACGCCAGATTTCCTTGCCGGTTTCAGGCTCCAGTGCGATCACCTGACTGTGAGGTGTGCACACATACAGCATGCCGTTGACCTTCAGCGGGGTATTTTCCGCCGTGGTCTCGCCCGGGTCGTTCGGCCCTGGCAGGTCACCGGTGCGGAACGTCCAGGCTTCCTTCAGCTTGCCGACGTTCTGGGGGGTGATTTGTGCCAGCGGCGAATAACGGTCGCCGTGAGCGCTGCGGCCGTAGGAGTTCCAGTCCCCGTCCGGCATGGCCGGTGCGGTGTTGGCCATGCCCGGCACGCTGTCGCGGTCCAGTTGACCCTTGATTTCACCGGGGTTGGTAAACTGGCTGGCGAGGGCGGCGATACCGGCGATGATCACCGCGGCGCCCAGCGCTCGGGTGCCCATGGGCGATGCATCGGCGGTCAGCAACGGACGGCGGAACCATGGCAGCAGCAGGACAATGCCCAAGGCAAACAGCATTGCCAGGCGCGGCACCAGTTGCCACCAATCCAGGCCCACTTCCCACAGCGCCCAGACGGTACTCGCGAACAGCAGCAGCGCATACAATCCCAGGGCCGCACGGCGGGCCATGATCAGCAGTACGCCGGTAATCGCCAGGCCGATACCGGCCAGCAAGTAATACAGCGAGCCGCCGAGCGTGCTCAGTTTGATCCCACCGGCCAACAAGGCCAGCCCCATCAATAGAAGCAGAATGCCGAGCAGGCTCGGTAACAGACGGCTTCGACTCAAAGCACCCTCAGTGCCCATAGTTGTATCTCCGTGACGTTTTAAGGAGTCCCGCGCAAGGTGTCACTTTAGATGACGATCCTGGCGGGGCATGGTTCAGTAAAAAAGGTAATTGGGTGGACGCGGACCATTGTGGGAGCGGGCTTGCTCGCGAAAGCGACGTGTCAGGCGACATTAAGGCCGGATGTGAAATCGTCTTCGCGAGCAAGCCCGCTCCCACAGAAAGTCGATCGTCATACGCCAAGAGACAGCGCTATCTCTCAAGTCTGAACGCTGGGTTTTCTTTGATTTTTCTATCGGATCAGGCTGTACGCAGAGGCTCTGTCACAAAAGAAGAAGCGTTTCAGCAAGCGGCGCAAGGATAATGTCCTGTTACAAATAGAGAAAGCGCTTTTGTTGACATGGATCATCTCGGATTCGGTAACAGTGTGCGCAGCTTCACGAAGCCAGGATGAAAGCCATACTTCCACCCAACGGGCACCTCGGCTAAGGTGCGCGGCTTTAGACTTCTTCATGCAAAGGCCCGCCATGACCGAACCGAACAACAACCCGCTGCACGGCGTGACGCTGGAGCAGATCCTCAACGCCCTGGTGCAGCACTACGAGTGGTCGGGCCTGGCCGAACGCATTGATATTCGTTGTTTCAAAAGCGATCCGAGCATCAAGTCGAGCCTGACGTTCCTGCGCAAGACGCCGTGGGCGCGGGAAAAAGTCGAGCGCCTGTACATCAAGCTGATGCGCACCAAGCGGCCCCTCTGAACCGTGGACGTGCGAACCGGTTTCGTGTCGATGCTGGCGTTGCTCGGCTGGGTGGGGTTGAGCGTCCAGCTTTACCTGATCCTGCTGGGTCGCTGGGAATTGGGCGCGAGCCTGTTGGGCGGCTTGGTCAACTTCTTCAGTTTTTTCACGGTGCTGACCAATACCCTCGCCGCCGTGGTGCTGACCTGGGAACTGACCCAGCGTGAATCCGCCGTCCGGCGCTGGTTCCTGCTACCTGCGGTACGCAGCGGCATCGCGGTGAGCATCGCCCTGGTCGGCCTGGCCTATAACGTGCTGCTGCGCCACCTCTGGCAACCGGAAGGCTGGCAGTTTGTCGCCGATGAATTGCTGCATGACGTCATGCCTGTACTGTTCATCATCTATTGGGGGCTGTGGGTGCCTAAAGGCACATTGCGCCTGGGTCACATCGGGCTGTGGATGATTTATCCGCTGGTGTACTTCGCCTACATCCTGCTGCGCGGGGATTTGCTGGCGGCCTACCCCTACCCATTCATTGACGTGGCGAGCCTGGGTTATCCACAGGTGTTCATCAATGCAGGGGGGGTATTGGCCGGTTTTGTCGGGATTGCGCTGGGGGTGGTGGGGTTGGATCGATGGTTGGGGCGACGATCGGTTAAAGCCTTGTGACATGCCCCTGTGGCGAGGGGATTTATCCCCGCTGGGCTGCGCAGCAGCCCCAAAGCATTCAACTCATTCCGCCTGACACACCGAGGCGCCGAATTTGGGGGCTGCTACGCAGCCCAGCGGGGATAAATCCCCTCGCCACAGATAAATCCTCTGCCACAGGGGCGTGTTCACAATCATCGTTTTGCCGGCAACATCCACACCAACCCACTCGCCTTCGCCCGCTCATGACACAAGGCCAACACGCCGCGGCGCTCATCGTTGTCCATCCGGCTCCAACGGGTGATTTCCGCCACGGTGCGCTGGCAACCGGTGCAGGTATCGTCATCATCCAGCGAGCAGATGTTCACGCAGGGCGAAGGAACCGGACGTTCAGGTGCGTTCATTGTTCTTGCTCGGCCAAGTCGCGGGCATAACGCTGCGAATTTTGAACGTAATGCGCCGCGCTGGCCTCGAGCATTTTCTTCTGGGCCTCGGTCAGTTCCCGCACGACCTTGCCCGGCGAGCCCATCACCAGCGAACCGTCCGGGATCTCCTTGCCTTCGCCGATCAGCGAGTTGGCGCCGATGATGCAGTTCTTGCCAATCTTCGCGCCGTTGAGAATCACCGCGTTGATGCCGATCAGGCTGTAGTCCCCCACTGTGCAGCCGTGGAGCATGGCGTTGTGGCCGATGGTCACGCCGGTGCCGATGGTCAATGGATAGCCCATGTCGGTGTGCATCACCGTGCCGTCCTGGACGTTGCTGTCCTTGCCGATCAGGATCAGTTCGTTGTCACCCCGCAACACCGCGTTGAACCAGACGTTGGCGCCCTCTTCGAGGCGAACCTTGCCCACCAGCGTGGCGTTGGGCGCGACCCAGCTTTGTGGGTGGGTTTCGACACGGGCATCGCCCAGGCGGTATTTCATGGGAGTCCTCGGGGCATCATGTATTGATGAAAGTCTTGGGCGGCGTGTGCAGGTCGATACCGGCGTCGTACAGCAAGTTGACCAACTCCACGATCATGATCGCCGTCAAGCCCCAGATCTTGTACCCCTCGAAACGGTAGCTGGGCACGTACCAACTGTGGCCCTGGTAGTCGATGCGATGGGTGTGTTCGCGCGGATCCTTGCGGAAAAACTCCAGCGGCACGCTGAACACCGCGGCGATCTCGGCATCGTTGGCCTGGTATTCGACATAGTCCGGAATCACACCGACGTAAGGCGTGACCTTGATACCGTGCAATGAGATCAGTGGGCTGAGGGGACCGATCACCTCCACCAGGCCAGGGGGCAGGCCAATTTCCTCTTCGGCTTCGCGCAGGGCGGTGAAGATCAGGTCTGGGTCTTCCGGGTCTCGACGTCCGCCGGGGAACGCAACTTCGCCGCCGTGGGTCGAGAGACCGCTGGCGCGCAGGGTCAGCACCAGCTCCGGTTCATCACTGCGCGTGATCGGCACCAGCACCGCCGCTTCAGGGAAACGCCGATCGGTCTCCAGATCGCGCGGCGTATGGTTGCTTACTCGATGCAGTAGCTCGTCCAGCATGAGACTTCTCGATTTATTCGCTGCCTAGCATCATGCACCAATCAGGCAAGCGGCCCAAGCCCCGGACCGCGTCATGTCGCGAAACGACAACTTGCCGATACCGCCCAGTACACGCCAAGATAGGCGCAGCCTCCAGGAATCCCAGCATGAAATTCTGCAGCCAGTGCGGTAACCCGGTAACCCAGCGCATACCCGAGGGCGACTCGCGACTGCGCTTTGTCTGCGACACCTGTCACACCATTCACTACCAGAACCCCAACATCGTGGCCGGTTGCGTACCGACCTGGGGCAGCAAAGTCCTGTTGTGCCGGCGCGCCATCGAGCCGCGGCGCGGTTATTGGACACTGCCGGCGGGCTTCATGGAAAACGGCGAAACTGTCGAGCAGGCCGCCGCGCGTGAAACCGCCGAAGAAGCCTGCGCCCGGGTACGCAACCTGAGTATCTATACGCTGATTGACGTCCCGCATATCAGCCAGGTCCATGTATTCTTCCGCGCCGAGCTGGTGGACGAGGATTTCGCCGCCGGGCCGGAAAGCCTGGAAGTGAAGCTGTTCGAAGAAGCCGATATACCGTGGGACGAGCTGGCTTTCCGCACGGTGGGCCGTACCCTAGAATACTTCTACGCTGACCGGCGGGCCGAGGACTACCCGGTGCGATCCGAGTCGATACCGCCGCTGGCTCAGCCTGCCAATACGTAGGCTCTGTACGAAATGTGTTCGCGCGAAGGCCAGACAAGGCGAAACGGGGCGAGGAAGCGCAGTGTACTGGAGTACATGAGCATTCCGAGCCTCGTTTCAACGCAGTATGGGCAAGTGCGGATACATTTCGTACAGAGCCTAGAAAATCCAATATAGCCGCGACACCTCTAGGGATATCGTTTCAATGCGCTGGTTGCTTGTGCTGTTCTGCTTGTCGTTTACCGCTGTGTCCCAAGCCGCTGCCGTGGGGACCTACAACGGCAAGGTCATCGAAAAAGTCCTGGTGCTCAAATCCGCCCATCAATTGCAACTGGTCAATGATGGCAAGCCCCTCAAGACCTATCGCATCTCCCTGGGCAAGGGCGCCAAGAAAGGCCCCAAACTGATCGAGGGCGACAAGCGCACCCCCGAGGGCTTCTACTGGATTGACTGGCGCAAGGTCAGCGACAAGTTCTACCTGTCGATGCACATCTCCTACCCCAACATCAGCGACGCCGCCCGCGCCCGCCGCGAAGGCGTGGAGCCGGGGGGCATGATCATGATCCACGGCACGCCCGATACGGAAGAAAACCCCGAGCAGTTGTTCCATACCCTGGATTGGACCGACGGCTGCATCGCCATGCGCAATGTGGACATGCGCGAGGTGTGGAACCTGGTGCCGGATGGGACGATGATCGAGATTCGGCCGTAGCCCCATTTTCGCGGCGAGGAGCTCTTGTGGCGAGGGAGCTTGCTCCCGCTGGGTTGCGAAGCGGCCCCCTGCTTTACCAGCCATCACACCGCAGGGGATGCTGACGCATCCAGCGGGAGCAAGCTCCCTCGCCACAGGTTCGGTGTTCCACCGGAATTTTTGTGTCCGTCTTTCGATTTATCGCGATCAAGCTCGCTCCACAATGGATTTTTGTTGTTCACAGAACCAGTGATCGACACCTGCCCCTGTGGGAGCGAGCCTGCTCGCGAAGAGGCCGGCACATTCAGCATCTTCATCGACTGTGTTGCCGCCTTCGCGAGCAGGCTCGCTCCCACAGGAGAAACTCGGTGCCCCAGAAATAAAAATCAAATTGCGTAACCTGCCCTCGGTGCATACCACTGCCCTCAAAAACATCAGCTCGAACACCGTAACTCCACGCACCACCTCCACCACGCTAATACCACTTAAAGCCAACCTTCCAAAAATGCCCCATGAATTCATATCAAGCGCCAGAAGCAGCGTTGACATGGTATTCAAGTGGTATTAGCTTCCACCCCAATCACCGAGCGACAACGCCCACAACAACCGCATCGGACACACCGCACATGAACGACATCCTGGCCCTGCGCCCCGACGACACCCAACCCACCCCGCTCTACCTGCAACTGGCCCGCAACCTCGAAGCGGCCATCCACGCCGGCCAGTGGAAAGCCGAACAAGCGATGCCGTCCGAGCGCAGCCTGAGCGAGCAACTGGGCATTTCCCGGGTCACCGCCCGCAAGGCGCTGGAAGTACTCTTCGAACAAGGCCTGATCCGCCGCAACCAAGGCTCCGGAACGTTCATCACCCCGCGCCTGGAACAACCGCTCTCGCGCCTCAGTGGCTTCAGCGAGATGCTCCGCCTCAAGGGCTTCGTGCCCGGTTCCCAATGGCTGGAGCGGGAAATCACCCCGCCGACCCACGAAGAACTGATCCGCCTGGGCCTGTCACCCACCGACAAAGTCGCCCGCCTCAAACGGCTGCGCAAGGCCGACGACACGGTCATGGCAATCGAGATGAGCACCCTGCCGGCGTCGATCATTCCCAAGCCGCAGGCGGTGGGCGATTCGCTTTATGAATTTCTCGATGGCATCGGCAAACCGGTTGTCCGAGCCTTGCAACACATCCAGGCCATCAACGCCTCGGACGAATTCGCCGCCCTGGTGGGCATCGCCCCCGGCACCGCGATGTTGCTGATGACGCGGGTCGGCTACCTGGAAGACAACACGCCCATCGAAGTCACCGACACCTATTGCCGCAACGACTACTACGACTTTGTCGCAGAGCTGCGGCGCTAGACGACCAGAGAATTCCAATGTCCGAAGACAACATCCTCACCGCCAACGGCTGGATACGCGGCCGCCTGATCCATGAACACGGCAAGGTCGTGTCCGTCGAAGGCCAGCCCTGCGACCCGACGAGCAACGACCTGCCCTACCTGCTGCCCGGTTTCATCGACCTGCATGTGCACGGTGGTGGCGGCAAGGACATCATGGAAGGCGCCCCAGCCTTCGAAACCATCGCCCGTACCCACGTGCGCTTTGGCACCACGGCGTTGCTCGCCACCACCATGACCGCGCCAAGCGAAGAAATCGCCAGCGTCCTCAAGGCCCTCGGTGAGTTCTGCGAACGGCGGCCCAGCGGCAGCGCACGTGTCCTCGGTGTTCACTTGGAAGGCCCTTACATCAACCCCGGCAAACTCGGCGCGCAACCGAATTTCGCCCACACCGCGTTAATGGCCGAGGTGGAAACGTACCTGGCCCTGGCGCCGATCCGGGTGATTACCATCGCACCGGAAATCGCCGGCCACGATGCCTTGATCCGTGCCCTCAGCGTTCGCGGTGTGCGCATGCAGATCGGCCATACCCTCGGCAGCTACGAAGAAGGCGTCGCGGCACTGGCCGCCGGGGCCAGCAGTTTTACCCATTTGTACAACGCCATGAGCCCGCTGCATCACCGCGAACCGGGCATCGTCGGTGCGGCGCTGGCCCATGCGCAATACGCCGAGCTGATCCCGGATCTGCTGCACGTGCACCCCGGTGCCATGCGCGTGGCGTTGCGTTCGATCCCGTGCCTGTATTGCGTTACCGACTCCACCGCCGCCGCCGGCATGCCCGATGGCGAATACAAGCTGGGCAGCCACACCGTGACCAAATGCCTGGGCGGCGTGCGGCTGGCCGACGGCACCTTGGCCGGCAGCACCCTGACGATGGACCAGGCCCTGCGCAACCTGGTGAAGATCGGCCTGCCCCTCGACGACGCCTCCCGACGCCTGTCGCAATTCCCCGCCGACTACCTCGGCCTGCCCGAGCGCGGACGCCTGCATCCCGGCGCCTGGGCCGACTGCGTGCGCCTTGACCGTGCCCTGAACCTGATCGACGTAATGGTCGAAGGAGAAGCCGTTGACTTCCAAAATGCTTGAAGAGGCCCTCGCCTCAGCCGAAGCCGTCGAGCGTCAATTGCAGCGACTGGATCCGACGCTGGCGGAAATCGCCGGACGCTTGCGTCGTCAACCGCCGCAAGTGGCGATGACCGTGGCTCGGGGCAGTTCCGACCACGCCGCCAGTTATTTCGCTTACCTGACCATGCAGCAATTGGGCTTGCCGGTGGCATCGCTGCCGATGTCGGTGGTCACGCTGCAACAGGCGCCGCTGAAGGTCAGCGGCCAGGTGGCGTTCGCGTTCTCGCAGTCGGGGCAGAGCCCGGACCTGGTCAACAGCCTGCGCCTGTTGCGCAAGCGCGGCGCGTTGAGCGTGGCGATGGTCAACGCAGAGGATTCTCCGCTGGAGGCGGCCTGCGAATTCAGCGTGCCGTTGTGCGCCGGCATCGAGAGCAGTGTAGCCGCGACCAAGAGTTTCATTGCCACCCTCAGCGCCAGTGCGCGGTTGGTGGCCCACTGGAAGGACGACACCGAGTTGCTCGAAGCCGGCCATGCGCTGCCCGAAGGCCTGCGCGACGCGGCGAGCCAGGATTGGAGCGCCGCCGTCGAAGCGCTGCGTGACTGCCAACGGCTCATGGTGATTGGTCGTGGCGCCGGTTTTGCCATCGCCCAGGAAGCGGCACTCAAGTTCAAGGAAACCTCGGCGATCCAGGCCGAAGCCTTCAGCAGCGCCGAAGTCCGTCACGGGCCGATGGCCCTGATCGACGAAAACTATCCGCTGCTGGTTTTTGCTCCGCGCGGTGCCGAGCAGGCTGGCGTGTTGAGCCTGGCCGCCGACATGCGCGAGCGCGGCGCCCGGGTACTGCTGGCCGCCCCCGATGACATCGCCGAGCGCGACTTGACGCTGAGTCGCGCCGGGCATCCAGCCCTGGACCCGATCCTGGCGATCCAGAGCTTTTACGGCATGGCCGCCCGATTGGCCGTGGCCCGAGGCCTGGACCCCGATCAGCCACGGCACTTGAGCAAGGTCACCCGGACCCACTGAACCGCCAGCGTTCTTTTCATGCAAGGCCAATGATCCCAAAGAGAGCGAGCCCATGCCCAACAACAATAAAGAGCTGATCCTCAGCGCCCCGCTCAGCGGTCCGGTGCTCACCCTCGCCAACGTGCCGGACGCGGTGTTCGCCAGCGGTGCGATGGGCGATGGGATCGCCATTGATCCACTGAACGATACCCTCTACGCCCCCTGCGACGGCGAGGTGATCCACGTCGCTCGTACCGGCCACGCCGTAACACTGCGGGCCGACAACGGCGCCGAATTGCTGCTGCACCTCGGGCTGGACACCGTCGAGTTGCAGGGCGACGGTTTTTCCATACTGGTCAAGGAAGGTGCGCGAGTCAGCAACGGCCAGGCGCTGCTGCGCTATGACCTGGACAACGTGGCCCAGCGCTGCAAAAGCCTGGTCAGCCTGTTGGTCATCACCAACGGCGAACACTTCCAGGCACGGCCGATCACACTTAAAGGCGTCAAGGTCGGCGAACCGTTGCTGCACATCGTCAGCAAGACACCGAATGAAACACGTGACGATGAGTTGGACGTCGGCATCGAGGTGTTCGGCCAGATCCGTATCGCCCATCGGGGAGGCCTGCACGCCCGACCGGCAGCCTTGGTCCGCCAGACCGCGCAAGGGTTCAAGAGTCGCTCGCAGCTGCACTTTGGCGGTCGGTCGGCGTCCTGCGACAGCGTCATGGGCATGATGGGCCTGGCGATCAACGAACAGGCTGAGGTGCATGTCAGTTGTCGCGGCAGCGATGCCGAAGCGGCGTTGCAAGCGCTGTTGACCACCCTGTCCACGGCCCTGGCCGAAGAGGCTCATACCCAGGCGCCCCAGGCCAAGGCACCGAGCCGGGCCGCTGAAGAGGGTGTGCTGCACGGCGTCTGCGCCGCCCCCGGACTGGTCAGCGGGACGCTGGTCCGGCTGGAGGGCATTCAATTGCCCGAGGATGTCGGTGGACATGACGTCGAAGAGCAACGTCAACGACTGCGCCAAGCCCTGGCCCACGTCAGTCGCGACATCCAGATCACGCTGGAACACGCCAAGGCCCGGCGCCACATCGATGAGCAGGCCATTTTCAGCGCCCATCTGGCGTTGCTGGAAGACCCGGTCCTGCTGGACGCCGCTGACCTCTCGATCGATCAGGGCCGTGCCGCGCCCCATGCCTGGAGCCAGTCCATCGACATGCAGTGCCAGGTGCTACGGCAATTGGGCAGTGCACTGCTGGCCGAGCGCGCCAATGATTTGCACGACCTGCGCCAGCGGGTTCTGCGGGTGTTGCTGGGTGAAGCCTGTAAGTTCGACGTACCGACAGGCGCGATCGTCGCCGCGCGAGAGCTGACCCCCTCAGACCTGTTGCAACTCAGCGCCCAAGGCGTGGCCGGCGTATGTATGGCCGAAGGCGGCGCGACCTCCCACGTGGCGATCCTGGCCCGGGGCAAAGGCCTGCCCTGCCTGGTGGCGTTGGGCGAGGCCCTGCTTGCACAGGCGCCGGGCCAATCGGTGGTGCTGGACGCAGACGGCGGCCGCCTCGAACTCACGCCAAGCGCCGAGCGACTGACACAAGTGCAGCAAGTGCACAGTCAACGCGTCGCCTTGCGCGCCCAGCAACAGACCCTCGCCCATACGCCGGCGCGAACGGTTGATGGAATAGGGATCGAAGTCGCCGCCAACGCTGCCTCCAGCATCGAAGCGGGCGAGGCCTTCGCCAACGGTGCCGATGGCATCGGCTTGCTGCGCACCGAATTTCTCTTCGTCGACCGCCACACCGCCCCCGACGACGAAGAACAACGCGAGGCCTATCAGGCCGTGCTCGATGCCATGGGCGACAGGCCCGTGATCATCCGCACCATCGACGTCGGTGGCGACAAGCAATTGGACTACCTGCCGCTGCCGGCCGAAGCCAACCCGGTGCTCGGCCTGCGAGGCATTCGCCTGGCCCAGGTGCGGCCGGAACTGTTGGATCAGCAATTGCGGGCGCTGCTGCAAACCCGTCCACTGCAGCGCTGCCGCATTCTGTTGCCGATGGTCACCGAGGTTGACGAACTGCTGCACATCCGCCAGCGCCTTGATGCCTTGGCCGCCGAACTCGGCCTGGAGGAGCGCCCGCAGCTTGGGGTGATGATCGAAGTGCCAGCCGCCGCACTGCTCGCCGAACAGCTGGCCGAACACGCGGATTTCCTGTCCATCGGCACCAACGACCTGTCCCAGTACACCCTCGCCATGGACCGCGACCACGCCGGTCTCGCCGCCCGGGTCGATGCCCTGCACCCGGCGCTGTTGCGGCTGATCGCCCAGACCTGCGTCGGTGCGGCCAGGCATGGGCGCTGGGTCGGGGTGTGCGGGGCCCTGGCCTCCGATCCGCTGGCGACGCCGGTGCTGATCGGGCTGGGTGTACGGGAACTGTCGGTCAGCCCGCCGCAGGTCGGTGAGATCAAGGACCGCGTACGCCACCTGGATGCCGCCCAGTGCCAGCGCATCAGTACCGACTTGCTGAACCTGGCCAGCGCCGCCGCCGTGCGCCAGGCCTGTCATCAACATTGGCCCCTGGGCTGAAGCCCGTCGAAGAACAATAAAAGGAGAGACGCCATGTACCAGCATTTCATCGAAGGGCTGCAACGCCTCGGCCGGGCGCTGATGCTGCCGATCGCGATCCTGCCGATCGCCGGCCTGCTCCTGCGCCTGGGTGACACGGACCTATTGAATATCGCGATAATCCACGACGCTGGCGAAGCGATTTTTGCCAACCTGCCGATGATCTTCGCCATCGGCATCGCCGTGGGGTTCGCCCGGGACAACAACGGCACCGCCGGACTGGCCGGGGCCATCGGTTACCTGGTCATGATCGCGACCCTGAAGGTGCTCGACGCGACCATCAACATGGGCATGCTCGCCGGGATCATCAGTGGCCTGTTGGCCGGCGCGCTGTACAACCGTTTCAAGGACATCAAGCTGCCGGAGTACCTGGCGTTCTTTGGCGGCCGGCGCTTCGTGCCGATCGTCACCGGTTTCAGCGCCGTCGGCCTGGGCCTGGTGTTCGGCCTGGTCTGGCCGCCGATCCAGCACGGCATCAACAGCTTCGGCGAGCTGCTGATGGCCAGCGGTAGCTTCGGTGCGTTCGTCTTCGGTGTATTCAATCGATTGCTGATCGTCACCGGCCTGCACCACATCCTCAACAACATGGCCTGGTTCATCTTCGGCAGCTTCACCGACCCGACTACCGGCGCGGTGGTCACTGGCGACCTGACCCGTTATTTCGCCGGCGACCCCAAGGGCGGCCAGTTCATGACCGGCATGTTCCCGGTGATGCTTTTCGGCCTGCCCGCCGCGTGCCTGGCGATGTACCGCAACGCCCTGCCCCAGCGGCGCAAGGTCATGGGCGGGATCCTGCTGTCAATGGCGCTGACTTCGTTCCTGACCGGCGTCACCGAGCCGATCGAATTTGCGTTCATGTTCCTTGCGCCGCTGTTGTACCTGGTCCATGCGCTGCTCACTGGCCTGTCGATGGCGGTGACGAACCTGCTGAATATCCACCTGGGCTTTACCTTCTCGGGCGGTTTCATCGACATGGTCCTGGGCTGGGGCAAATCCACCAACGGTTGGTTGGTCATCCCGGTGGGCCTGGCCTACGCGGCGATTTATTACCTGGTGTTCGACTTCTGCATCCGCCGCTTCGACCTGAAGACGCCGGGGCGTGAGGAAGTACCGGTGGGCGACAAACCGGTCATCGCCGAAAACCAACGCGCCGCTGCGTATATCCAAGCCTTGGGCGGTGCCGACAACCTGATCACTGTTGGCGCCTGCACCACCCGCCTGCGCCTGGACATGGTGGATCGCGGCAAGGCGTCCGACGCCCAGCTCAAGGCCCTCGGCGCGATGGCCGTGGTCAGACCGGGTAATGGCGGCAGCTTGCAAGTGGTGGTGGGGCCGATGGCGGATAGCATTGCGGATGAAATTCGCTTGGCGTTGCCCTCTTCCGAACGACCAGCCAGCGCGCCCGTGGCCGCCGTAGCTGAGCCTGTCCCGCCGACAGTCGTCTCCGAGGCCGAAGCACAACAATGGCTCGCGGCCCTGGGCGGTGGCGGGAATGTGTTGCAGCTCGATTGCGTGGCGATGAGCCGTTTGCGGGTGCAACTGGCCGATGGCAAGGGATTGTCGGAAAACCAGCTCAAGGCGCTTGGGTGCCAGGGGATCAGCTCACTGGACGGTGGCGTTTGGCACTTGCTGCTGGGGGAGAAAGCGCCGGGGTTGTGGCGGGCGTTGGAGGTGGTGATGGTGAGCCCGAGGGCTGGGATCAAGGCTTAGAGCCCCACAATATAATCCCTAACAGGACACAATTTGTGGCGAGGGGATTTATCCCCGCTGGGCCGCGAAGCGGCCCCCTAAGCAGCCAGCCCCATCTGCCTGACACACCGGGAGTCAATATTTGGGGCTGCTGCGCAGCCCAGCGGGGATAAATCCCCTCGCCACAGTTATATGTAAACAGAAATGGAGGGCAATAAAAAACCCGCTGAATCGATCAGCGGGTTTTTTATTACAACAGCGGGAGAATCAGAATTCCTCCAACCGCCACACCTCATACGCCGGTGTCTCGTAGGGATGGCTCTGTTTCAGCGCCTCCACCACGGGGCGGATCAACTCATCGGCGACAACAAGCTCTACCTTCCACTCCTCGACCTGCTCGACCTGCCCGGCCTCGCCGATGAACGGCTGGCTGCCGTCCAACGGGCGAAACTGACCCAGGCCCAGCACCTGCCAGGCGCAGTGGTCATAGTCGCCGATTCGTCCGCCACCGGCAGCGAATACGGCGCTTTTGACCTCGTCCACATGACTGGCCGGGACGAAGAAGCAGAGCTTGTACACCGCCTCAGTTCACCCAGACGCGGGCGTTGCGGAACATGCGCATCCATGGCGCGTCTTCGTTCCAGTCGTCCGAACGCCACGAGTTCTGCACCGCGCGGAACACCCGCTCAGGGTGCGGCATCATGATCGTGACGCGGCCGTCGCGGCTGGTCAGGCCAGTGATCCCGCGCGGCGAGCCGTTCGGGTTGGCCGGGTAGGTTTCAGTGACCTTGCCGTGGTTGTCGACGAAACGCAGCGACACGCAACCGGACAGGTCGGCTTCGAGCAACGCTTCTTCGCTCTGGAACTCCGCATGGCCTTCGCCGTGGGCGATGGCGATCGGCATGCGCGAACCGGCCATGCCCTGCAGGAAGATCGAGTTCGATTCTTGCACCTGAACCATCGCGACACGGGCTTCGAACTGCTCGGAACGGTTACGCACGAAGTGCGGCCAGAACTCGCTGCCCGGGATCAGCTCGTGCAGGTTGGACATCATCTGGCAACCGTTGCACACGCCAAGGGTGAAGCTGTCGGTGCGTTCGAAAAAGCCTTGGAACGCATCGCGGGCGCGGCTGTTGAACAGCGCCGACTTGGCCCAGCCTTCACCGGCACCCAGCACGTCACCGTAGGAGAAGCCGCCGCAGGCGACCATGCCCTTGAAGTCGTTCAGATCGACACGACCGGCGAGGATGTCACTCATGTGCACGTCGATCGCGTTGAAACCGGCGCGGTCGAACGCTGCCGCCATCTCCACCTGGCCGTTGACGCCCTGCTCGCGCAGGACGGCCACTTGTGGGCGAATGCCTTTCTTGATGTACGGCGCGGCCACATTGTCGTTGACGTCGTAGCTGAGCTTGGCGCTCAGGCCCGGATTGTCTTCTTCCAGCAGCGCGTCGAATTCCTGCTCGGCGCATTCGACGTTGTCACGCAGGCGCTGGATCTGGTAGCTGGTCTCGGCCCACTGGCGCTGCAACAGGCGGCGCTGGCCTTCGAAGACGGTGTCGCCGTTGAAGGTGATGTTGATGTGGGCGTTGTTGATCGGCTGGCCGATCACCGAGACGCACTCGGCCAGGCCGGCGGCGCTGAACTGGGCGAGGATGTCCGGGGTGGCGTCCTGGCGAACCTGGATCACCGCACCCAACTCTTCGTTGAACAGGATCGCCGGGATCTCGGCGGCGGATTCGGCGACGCTGTCCAGGGTCAGGTTCAGGCCGCAGTGACCGGCGAAGGCCATTTCCATCACGGTGGTCAGCAAGCCGCCATCGGAACGGTCGTGGTAGGCCAGCAGGTGACCGTCGGCGTTGAGGCCCTGGATCACGGCGAAGAACGCCTTCAGGTCTTCGGCATCGTCGACGTCCGGCGCTTGCGAGCCGAGCTTGCCATGCACCTGGGCCAGGATCGAGGCGCCCATGCGGTTCTGGCCACGGCCCAGGTCGATCAGGATCAGGTCGGTGGTGCCCTTGTCCATGCGCAGTTGCGGGGTCAGGGTCTGGCGGATGTCCGTGACCGGGGCGAAACCGGTCACGATCAGCGACAGCGGCGAGGTCACGCTCTTGTCCACGCCTTCGTCATTCCAGCGCGTGGCCATGGACATGGAGTCCTTGCCCACCGGAATGGTGATGCCCAGCTCAGGGCACAGCTCCATGCCGACAGCCTTGACGGTGTCGTACAGGCGGGCGTCTTCACCCGGGTGACCGGCGGCGGACATCCAGTTGGCCGACAGCTTGATGTCGGAAATCTTGCCGATGCGCGAAGCCGCGATGTTGGTCAGGGTTTCGCCGATCGCCATGCGGCCCGACGCCGGGGCGTCCAGCAGCGCCAGCGGCGTGCGCTCGCCCATGGCCATGGCTTCGCCGGTGTAGACGTCGAAGCTGGTGGCGGTCACGGCCACGTCGGCCACCGGTACCTGCCACGGGCCGACCATCTGGTCGCGGGCCACAAGGCCGGTGATGGTGCGGTCGCCGATGGTGATCAGGAAGCTCTTGCTCGCCACGGCCGGGTGATGCAGCACGCGCTCGATGGAATCGGCGATGTCGAGGGTGGACGGATCGAAATCGTCGCCCAGCTCGGTTTCGCGAACGGCCGAACGGTGCATGCGCGGGGCCTTGCCCAGCAGCACTTCCAGCGGCATGTCCACCGGGCTGTTGCCGAAATGGCTGTCAGTCACGGTCAGTTGCGGTTCGGCGGTGGCTTCACCGACCACGGCGAACGGGCAACGCTCGCGCTCGCAAATGGCCTGGAAGCGCTCGAAGTCGGCCGGGCCGACCGCCAGGACATAACGTTCCTGGGATTCGTTGCTCCAGATTTCGTGCGGGGCCATGCCCGGCTCGTCGTTCGGAATGTTGCGCAATTCGAAGCGACCACCACGGCCACCATCGTTGACCAGCTCCGGGAAGGCGTTGGACAGGCCGCCCGCGCCGACGTCGTGGATGAAGCTGATCGGGTTGTGCTCACCCAACTGCCAGCAACGGTCGATGACTTCCTGGCAGCGGCGTTCCATTTCCGGGTTTTCCCGTTGGACCGAAGCGAAGTCCAGGTCTGCCGAGCTGGTGCCGGTGGCCATGGACGAAGCCGCGCCGCCACCCAGGCCGATCAACATGGCCGGGCCGCCGAGGACGATCAGCTTGGAGCCGACCACGATCTCGCCTTTCTGCACGTGTTCGGCGCGGATGTTGCCCATGCCGCCGGCGAGCATGATCGGCTTGTGGTAGCCGCGAACCTCTTCGCCACGTGGAGTGGTGATGGATTGTTCGAAGGTACGGAAGTAGCCAGTCAGGGCCGGGCGACCGAATTCGTTGTTGAACGCCGCGCCGCCCAGTGGGCCTTCGATCATGATGTCGAGGGCGTTGACGATGCGCTCAGGCTTGCCGTACGGCTTTTCCCACGGCTGTTCGAAGCCCGGGATCTGCAGGTTCGACACGGTGAAGCCAGTCAGGCCGGCCTTGGGCTTGGCACCGCGACCGGTGGCGCCTTCGTCGCGGATCTCGCCACCGGAACCGGTGGACGCGCCCGGGAACGGGGCAATGGCCGTCGGGTGGTTGTGGGTCTCGACCTTCATGAGGATGTGCACCGGCTCCTGGACCGCACCGTACTGGCGGGTCTCAGGGTTCGGGTAGAAACGACCGGCAACGTTGCCGACGATGACTGCGGCGTTGTCCTTGTAGGCCGACAGCACACCTTCGTTGTGCATCTGGTAGGTGTTCTTGATCATGCCGAACAGGCTTTTTTCCTGGCTCTGGCCGTCAATGTCCCAACTGGCGTTGAAGATCTTGTGGCGGCAGTGCTCGGAGTTGGCCTGGGCGAACATCATCAGTTCGATGTCATGCGGGTTGCGCTTCAAGCCCTGGAAGGCGTTGACCAGGTAATCGATCTCGTCTTCGGCCAGGGCCAGGCCCAGCTCGGCGTTGGCTTTTTCCAGCGCGGCACGGCCACCGCCCAGCACGTCGATGGCGGTCAGTGGCTTGGGTTCGGCGTGGCTGAACAGGCCGGCTGCCTGTTCCAGGTTGCCCAGGACGACCTGGGTCATGCGGTCATGCAGGCCATCGGCGATCAGTTGGGCCTCGGCCTCGCTGAACTCACCGGCGACGTAAAAGGCAATGCCGCGCTCCAGGCGCTGGATTTTTGCCAGGCCGCAGTTGCGGGCGATGTCGCTGGCCTTGCTCGACCATGGCGAAATGGTGCCGAAACGCGGCAATACCAGGAACAGGCGACCGGTTGGCTCCTGGACCGGAACACTTGGACCGTACTTCAGAAGGCGCGCGAGCACCTGCTGTTCGTCGCCGGTCAAACCGCCGGTGACTTCGGCGAAGTGAGCGAATTCAGCATACAAGCCGCTGACAGCCGGGACTTTCTGGCTCAGTTGCTCAAGAAGTTTGCTGTGGCGAAAGGCAGAAAGGGCAGGAGCGCCGCGCAGGATCAACATCTTCGGGACAGCCTCGGGAAGGGGTGTGCTTTGAGGCCGTGCATTCTAGCCTAAACCGCTGGCGACGGCACCCGAAACGGTACGTGTGATGCCAGCCGAACGTCGGTCGTGCCGCCCGCCGCTCGCTGGCGCGGTCATCGGGCGCGCGCGCCGGAGTTATTTTTTATCGCAAGGAACCCCGCCGGGCGCCGGCCCGCCTGGCTCGCGGACATGTTTCGCAACCTCTAGCAGACTGGCCTTTTGCTGTCGATATATGGCGGTCGAGGCCGTTTGCGTATACTGCGCAGATGTTTTCCCCAACGGCTTTGCGTCCGCGGTACGCCAGATGGCTGATCGCAACCGGACTCTTCCTGGTGCTCAGTGGTTGTGTTGAGAAACCCAACACACTGGAGCGCGTAAAGGAGGATGGCGTGCTGCGGGTCGTTACCCGGAACAGCCCCGCCACCTACTTCCAGGATCGCAATGGTGAGACCGGCTTCGAATACGAGCTGGTGAAGCGCTTCGCCGAGGATTTGGGGGTCGAGCTGAAAATCGAGACCGCCGACAACCTGGATGACCTGTTCGGCCAGGTCGGCAAGCCGAATGGCCCGGTATTGGCCGCCGCGGGCCTGGTCAGCAGCGAGCCGCGCAAGCAGCAGGTGCGGTTCTCCCATCCTTATCTGGAAGTCACCCCCCAGATCATCTATCGCAACGGCCAGTCACGCCCCACCGACGCGGCAGGCCTGGCCGGCAAGAAGATCATGGTGCTCAAGGGCAGCACCCACGCCGAGCAATTGGCGCAGTTGAAGCAGCAATATCCAGGCATCGAATACGAAGAGTCCGACGCGGTTGAAGTCGTCGACCTGCTGCGCATGGTCGATGAGGGCCAGATCGATCTGACCCTCGTCGATTCCAACGAAGTGGCGATGAACCAGGTGTATTTCCCCAACGTGCGCGTGGCGTTCGACCTGGGCGACGCCCGGAGCCAGAGTTGGGCGGTCGGTCCCGGCGAAGACAACAGCCTGCTCAACGAAATCAATGCCTACCTGGACAAGGTGCAGAAGAACGGCACGCTGCAACGCCTCAAGGACCGCTATTACGGGCACGTCGATGTCCTCGGCTACATGGGCGCGACAACCTTTGCCCAACACCTGCAGCAACGGCTGCCCAAGTATGAGCAGCACTTCAAGGCCTACGCCAAGAAAGAAAAAGTCGATTGGCGCTTGCTGGCCGCCATCGGTTACCAGGAATCACTCTGGCAACCGGCGGTCACGTCCAAGACCGGCGTGCGCGGCCTGATGATGCTGACCCAGAACACCGCCCAGGCCATGGGCGTGTCCAATCGCCTGGATCCGAAGCAGAGCATCATGGGCGGCGCCAAATACCTGGCCTACATGAAGGATCAGTTGGACGAGAGCATCGAAGAACCGGACCGCACCTGGTTCGCCCTCGCCGCCTACAATGTGGGCAGTGGCCACCTCGACGACGCGCGCAAGCTCGCTGCCAAGGAAGGGCTGAATCCGAACAAGTGGCTGGATGTGAAGAAAATCCTGCCGCGCCTCTCCCAGAAGCAGTGGTACAGCAAGACCCGCTACGGCTACGCCCGGGGCGGCGAGCCGGTGCATTTCGTGGCGAACATCCGTCGCTACTACGACATCCTCACCTGGGTGACGCAGCCGCAGCTCGAAGGCAACCAGGTGGCCGAAGGCAACCTGCATGTGCCGGGCGTGGACAAGAGCAAGCCAAACCAGGAATCCCCGCAGCTCTGACAGCTGCCCACTCCCACAGCTTTGCTTGGACTACCCACATACTTTGTATCCAGCCAAGATCCCCTGTGGGAGCGGGCTTGCTCGCGAAAGCGGTGTGTCAGCCACTTCAATGGTGACTGACCTGACGCCTTCGCGAGCAAGCCCGCTCCCACAGTTTTGATCGGGGCGTTTAGAAGTTTTGTGGTGGGCTCAGGACCTGGCAGCCGCCAGGATCAGCGCCTTCATCTCCGCCACCGCCGACTTGAACCCGACGAACAACGCATGGGCCACCAGCGCATGGCCGATGTTCAGTTCGTTGATGCCCTTGATCGCCGCGACGGCTTCGACGTTGTGATAATGCAGGCCATGGCCGGCGTTGACGACCAGGCCTTGGGCCAGGCCAAAAGCGACGCCGTCGGCCACTCGTTGCAGTTCATCGGCCACGTCGGTGGGCGTCTCGGCATCGGCGTAACGCCCGGTGTGCAGTTCGATGGCCGGGGCGCCAACCCGCTTGGAGGCTTCGATCTGCCGCTCGTCGGCGTCGATGAACAGCGACACCTCGGCGCCGATCTTCGAGAGGCGTTCCACCGCCAGGCTGATCCGCGATTCCTGCCCCGCGACATCGAGGCCGCCTTCGGTGGTCAGTTCCTGCCGGGTTTCCGGCACCAGGCAGATATGCGCCGGGCGGATGCGCTCGGCGAACGCCATCATTTCCTCGGTCACGCCCATTTCGAAATTCATGCGGGTCTGCAGCACATCCTTGAGCAGCAACACGTCGCGCTCCTGGATGTGGCGACGGTCTTCACGCAGGTGCACGGTGATGCCGTCGGCACCCGCCTCTTCGGCGTCCAGCGCAGCCTTGACCGGATCCGGGTAGCGCGTACCACGGGCCTGGCGGAGGGTGGCGACATGGTCGATGTTCACGCCGAGAAGAATGCGATTGCTGGTGCTCACGAAAAGCGCTCCTGAATGGACAGAGATTCGGCCCACAGCATACGGGGAGATCAGGGCTTGCGAAACAGCTCGCGACTGACCAGCGGCCGGCCACCCAAGTGAACCGCCAGCGCTTGGCGCATCAAACGCTTGGCGGCCGCCAACGCACCGGGCGCGGTCCAGTCGGCTTCGGCCATGGCCAAGAGCTCAACGCCATTGAACAGCCCCGGTTGCAACTGGTAGACCTGCTCCAGGCCCGCATCCACTTGCAAGCGGTACAGCCCGTCGGCGGCGATGGGCTGGCCGTGCAGGTCGGTGTCGAGGGAAAAACCGTAGCCCAGGTCGTCCAGCAGGCGCCATTCGAAGGAGCGCAGCAACGGCTCCAGCGGCCGGCCTTCGGCCAGGGCCAGCAGCGTCGCGGTGTAATGATCGAAAACGGCGGGATGGGGATCTTCGGCGGGCAGCAGGCGGATCAACAGCTCATTGAGGTACAAGCCGCTGAACAACGCCTCGCCGTTGAGCCAGGCCGCGACGCCGTTGCTTTCCATGCGCCCGACGTTCTTCAACTCGCCCCGCCCGCGAAACTCGACCTCCAGCGGCACGAACGGCCGCGCCAGCGTCCCGGCCTTGCCCCGCGCCCCACGCAACACCGCCCGCAGCCGCCCTTGGGGCGTGAGGAAATCCACCAGGGCGCTGCTTTCGCGGTAGGCGCGGCTGTGGAGGACGTAGGCGGGTTGGGCGATGGGTTGGGACATTAAAGTCGCAGTTCTCACTGGGCGAGCAAAATTTTATAAACAACCCGAAACCAATGTGGGAGCGAGCTTGCTCGCGATAGCGGTCTGTCAGTCAACGTCCATGTTGAATATCAGGCCCTCATCGCGAGCAAGCTCGCTCCCACAATGGTTCTCGGTATATCCAGCTAATCAGAGGTCGCCGTAACCCAACGAACGCAACGCCCGCTCGTCATCGGACCAGCCGCCCTTCACCTTGACCCACAGGTTGAGCATGATCTTGGAGTCGAACAGCAGCTCCATGTCCTTGCGCGCCTCGGTGCCGATGCGCTTGATGCGCTCGCCCTTGTCGCCAATGATGATCTTCTTCTGGCCGTCACGTTCGACGAGGATCAAGGCATGGATATGCAGGGTCTTCCCCTGTTGCTTGAACTCTTCGATCTCGACGGTGATCTGGTATGGCAGCTCGGCACCCATCTGGCGCATGATTTTCTCGCGCACCAGTTCAGCGGCGAGGAAGCGGCTGCTGCGGTCGGTGATCTGGTCTTCGGGGAAGAAATGATCGTTTTCCGGCAGGTGCTCGGCAATCACCCGCTCCAGCGCGTCGAGGTTATGGCCATGCTGGGCGGAGATCGGGATGATCTGGGCATTCGGCAACTGCTCCTGCAACCAGCTCAGGTGCGGCATCAGTTCTGCCTTGTCTTCGATGCGATCGGTCTTGTTCAGCGCCACGATCAGCGGACCGGTCACGTACTGGACGCGCTCGAGGACCATCTGGTCTTCTTCGGTCCACTTGGTGCGATCAACCACGAAGATCACCACGTCGACGTCTTTCAGCGCCGCCGAAGCAGTCTTGTTCATGTAGCGGTTCAGGGCCTTTTCACCGCCCTTGTGCATCCCCGGGGTGTCGACGTAGATCGCCTGCACGTCGCCTTCGGTCTTGATGCCCAGCATGTTGTGGCGGGTGGTCTGCGGCTTGCGCGAGGTAATCGCCAGCTTCTGGCCCAGGATGTGGTTCAACAGCGTGGACTTGCCCACGTTCGGCCGACCGACAATGGCGACATAGCCGCAGCGGGTGACGGTTGTATCAGTCATTGCCATTCTCCACGCCCAGGGCGATCAGTGCTGCAGCGGCCGCGACCTGTTCGGCAATACGACGGCTGACGCCCTGGCCTCGGCTTTTTTCATTCAATAGGACCACTTCGCACTCGACGAAGAAGGTTCGGCAATGCGGCTCACCCTGGATATCCACCACTTCATAGCGTGGCAGTTCGCAACTGCGCGATTGCAGGAATTCCTGCAAGCGGGTCTTGGGATCCTTGTTGGTGTCAACCAGCGTCAGGCTGTCGATCTCGGACGTCAGCCAGGCCAGCACGCGCTCGCGCGCCATTTCCATGCCCGAATCCAGGTAGATCGCGCCAATCAATGCTTCCAGGGCATCGGCGAGGATCGACTCGCGACGGAAACCGCCGCTTTTCAGCTCACCCGACCCCAGGCGTAGATAATCGCCCAGGTCGAAACCACGGGCCAGTACGGCCAGGGTCTCACCTTTTACCAATCGTGCGCGCAAACGCGACAATTGGCCTTCGCGAGCCAGGGGAAAGCGTTCGAACAACGCCTCGCCGGCGACGAAATTGAGGATGGCATCGCCGAGGAATTCCAGGCGTTCGTTGTTGCGCCCGGCAAAACTGCGGTGAGTGAGGGCCAGGAGCATCAGCTCCTGATCCTTGAAAGTGTAGCCGAGCTGACGCTCGAGGCGGCTTAGAGAAACGCTCACGGTTTACCCACGCTGAGTTCGTGGCTGGATTCCACCGCCACGGCGACGAGGCGCCGCTGGCTTGGGACAATTAACGCTGTGTTCAAAAATGACGTCCTGACTATCGTTGGCTTCATGCCTTCGGGCAACCTTGTGCAGGCTCCAGAAAAGCATTCGGCGCTGTGTTCAACAGCGCCGTGTGTGATTACTTGATCAGGCCAACCCGCGAGAAATTCGGCAGGTGGCTGAGTTTGGGTTCCGGCCAGCTCATCCAGACCGCAAAGGCCTTGCCGACAATGTTGCGGTCGGGGACCATGCCCAGCAGGTCCTTGGGAATGCTCGGATCATCCCAGTAGCGGCTGTCGTTGGAGTTGTCGCGGTTGTCACCCATCATGAAGTAGTGCTCCGCCGGCACGGTCCACGAATGGTCCGGGGTGGCGCGGTAGCGGCTCATTTCCTTGCGGATCAGGTGTTCGGCTTCGCCGAGTTTTTCCTTGTAGAGCTCGGCGCTGCCCAGCGTGCCCGGCTCGGAGCCGATCAGTTGCTCGGCTACCAGCTCGCCATTGACGAACAGACGCTTGTCGGCGGTGTAGCGGATCTTGTCGCCCGGCAGGCCGACCACGCGCTTGATGTAGTTGACGTTCGGATCGCTTGGGTAGCGGAACACCATCACATCGCCGCGTTGCGGGTCGCCGATCTCGATGACTTTCTTGTCGATCACCGGCAACCGGATCCCGTAGGAAAACTTGTTCACCAGGATGAAGTCGCCCACATCCAGGGTCGGCTTCATCGAGCCGGACGGGATCTGGAACGGCTCCACCAGGAACGAGCGCAGCACGAGCACGATGAACAGCACTGGAAAGAACGACTTGCCGTACTCGACCAGCAGCGGTTCCTTGTTGAGCTTTTCAATGACCACGCCATCAGGCTGGCTGACGCTGCCCTGATAAGAGGCAATGGCGGCCCGGCGCCGGGGCGCCAGGAACAATAGATCGAGCAACCCCAACAGGCCGCAGACAAACACGGCGATAACCAGCAACAGCGGGAAATTTAGCGACATAGGACCTAACTATCCAACCTGAGCACCGCAAGGAAGGCTTCCTGTGGAATTTCCACGTTACCGACCTGCTTCATGCGTTTTTTACCGGCCTTCTGCTTTTCCAACAGCTTGCGCTTACGGCTGACGTCGCCGCCGTAGCATTTGGCCAATACGTTCTTTCTGAGCGCCTTGACGGTTGTACGCGCCACAATCTGACCGCCAATGGCGGCCTGGATTGCCACGTCGAACATCTGCCGCGGAATCAGTTCCTTCATCTTCTCGGTCAACGCGCGACCTTTGTAGTGCGCGTTGTCACGGTGCACGATCAATGCCAGGGCATCGACTTTCTCGCCGTTGATCAGCACATCCAGCTTCACCAGATTAGCCGATTGGTAGCGATCGAAATGATAGTCCAGCGAAGCATAGCCGCGACTGGTGGATTTCAGCCGATCGAAGAAATCCAGCACCACTTCGTTCATCGGCAAGTCGTAGGTCACCTGGACCTGCGTGCCGAGGAACAGCATGTCGTGCTGCACGCCGCGTTTTTCGATGCACAGGGTAATGACGTTGCCCAGGTGTTCCTGAGGCACAAGGATGTTGGCGCGCACGATCGGCTCGCGCATGTCCTCGATGGCCGACAGGTCCGGCAGCTTGGACGGGTTGTCGACGTAGATCGTCTCGCCGTTCTTGAGGAGCAGTTCGAAGATCACCGTTGGCGCCGTGGTGATCAGGTCCAGGTCATACTCGCGCTCCAGGCGCTCCTGGATGATTTCCATGTGCAGCATGCCCAGGAACCCGCAACGGAAACCGAAGCCCAGGGCGTCGGAGCTTTCCGGGGTGTATTGCAGGGACGAGTCGTTCAGGGTCAGCTTCTGCAGGGCTTCGCGGAAGTCCTCGAAATCATCGGAGCTGACCGGGAACAGGCCGGCGTAGACCTGCGGCTGGATACGCTTGAAACCGGGCAGCACTTCGACGTCGGGGGTGGTGCTCAAGGTCAGGGTGTCGCCGACCGGCGCACCGTGGATGTCCTTGATACCGGCGATGATGAAGCCCACTTCACCGGCCTTCAGGTCGACGGTGGCGGTGTGTTTCGGGTTGAAGACACCGACGCTGTCCACCAGGTGGATCTTGCCGGTGGATTTGACCAGGATCTTGTCGCCTTTCTTCACGCGGCCGTGGCGCACGCGAACCAGGGAGACCACGCCCAGGTAGTTGTCGAACCAGGAGTCGATGATCAACGCTTGCAGCGGATCTTCGATATTGCCGGTCGGTGCGGGAATGGTCGTTACCAAGCGCTCGAGCACTTCGTCGACGCCCAGGCCGGTCTTGGCGCTGCAGGTGACCGCGTCGGTGGCGTCGATGCCGATGATCTTCTCGATTTCTTCCTTCACGCGTTCCGGATCGGCCTGTGGCAGGTCGATCTTGTTCAGCACCGGCATGACTTCCAGGCCTTGCTCGATGGCCGTGTAGCAGTTGGCGACGGACTGGGCCTCGACGCCCTGGCCGGCATCGACCACCAGCAACGCGCCTTCACAGGCCGCCAGGGACCGGCTGACTTCGTAGGTGAAGTCGACATGGCCCGGGGTATCGATGAAGTTGAGCTGGTAGGTAATGCCGTCTTTGGCCTTGTAGTAGAGGGTAACGCTGTGGGCCTTGATGGTGATCCCGCGTTCACGCTCGAGGTCCATGGAGTCCAGGACCTGGGCTTCCATTTCACGCTCGGCCAGGCCGCCGCACATCTGGATGAAGCGATCAGCCAGCGTCGACTTGCCATGGTCAATGTGGGCGATGATGGAGAAATTGCGGATATGACTCAAATCACTCACGGATCAACACTCAAAAAGGCTGCAGGCAAGGCCCGCCGAAAAATAGCCGGGAATTGTACCTGATCCATTGAGCAAGCGTCACGTGTGGCGAGGGAGCTTGCTCCCGCTGGGCTGCGAAGCGGCCCCTCGATTATCCGCCATGGCGATGTGCCAGGCAGGCTGCAGGGGACTGCTGCGCAGTCCAGCGGGAGCAAGCTCCCTCGCCACAGAAACTCCCCCGCCACAAGAAAATGGGATCAACCCGCCCGACGCAGCAGCCAGAGGCCGGCCAACGCGCAAACACCGGCCGGCACCAGCACCGCAAACAGCGGTGAGAAACCGAACACCAGGCTCGATGGCCCCAACAAGTCCTGGGCAATACGGAAGGTAAAGCCCACCAGCACGCCGGTGAACACCCGCTGGCCGAGGGTCACCGAACGCAGCGGACCGAAGATGAAGGAAATCGCCATCAGCACCAGGGCAGCGGTCACCAGCGGTTGCAACACCTTGACCCAAAAAGCCAGCCAGTAGCGCCCGTTGTTCAGGCCCTGGTCTGCCAGGTAGTGGATGTAGCCCCACAGGCCGGTGATCGACAGCGATTCTGGCGCCATCACGACGGTGCTGAGCAGTTGCGGGCTCAACGCCACGTCCCAGCGCTCCGTTGGAGCGGCGACCACTTCGGTGCGTTTGTCGTGGAACAGAGTGGTGGTGACGTCGCTCAGTTGCCAGTGATCTTCGGCGAATTTGGCGCGTTTGGCGAAACTCGAGGACAGCATGTGCCGCTGATCGTCGAAACGATAGCGAGTCACGCCATACAAGGTACCGTTCGGCTGGACCGAGTTGATATGGATGAACTCATCACCCTGGCGGTGCCAAAGGCCGTGCTTGGCGCTTTGCGCATCGCCGCCACCCTGGGCCAGGGAACGGTTGGCCTGGGCGGTGTTCTCGGTGGCCGGGGCAACATATTCGCCGATCAGCACACCGACCAGCATCAGTACCAGCATCGGCTTCATCACTGCCCAGACAATCCGACCGATGGACACGCCAGCCGCGCGCATGATGGTCAATTCGCTGTTGCTCGCCAGGCTGCCCAAGCCAATCAGGCAGCCGATCAACGCAGCCATCGGCAACATGTCATACAGGCGCCGCGGCGCGGTCAGCAACACGTAGCTGAGGACGTCCGCCAGGGTGTAGGTGTCGCTGACGTCGCTCATTTCATCAATGAACGCGAACAAGGTCGCCAGGCCAAGAATGATCCCCAGCACAGCAAGGATCGCCATGAATACGCTGCTGCCGATGTAGCGGTCGAGTTTAACCACGGGCCACCTCCAGCGCACTGCGACGGCTGGCGAGCTTCAGGCGCATGGGCTCCCAATAGAGCAACCCGAGCCCAATGGCGAGGAATATCGAATGCACCCACCACAGGCCCAGCGCCGGCGGGATCTTGCCTTTTTCCAGGGCGCTGCGGGCGGAAATCAGGATGGTCAGGTAAGCCATGTACAAAAGGATCGCTGGCAATAGCTTGAGGAAACGGCCCTGGCGGGGGTTGACCCGCGACAGCGGAACCGCCATGAGCGTCACGATGAACACCAGCAGCGGCAGCGACAAGCGCCACTGCAGCTCGGTACGGGCGCGGATGTCATTGCTGCCCAGCAGGCTTGAAGTCGGCATCGCATCGCGATCGGTGACTTCGTCGCTGGCCTCGGGCTTGGGCAGCAACACGCCGTAGGTGTCGTATTTGATAGCGCGATAATCGGCCTGGCCCGGCTTGCCGTCGTAGCGGTAGCCATTCTCGAGAATCAGGTAGCGGTTACCGTCCGGGTTGATTTCCTGCCGACCCTTCTCGGCCACCAGCACGGAGATCCCGCGGTCTTTCTTGGCATCCGAAGACAGGTTTTTCTGGGTGATGAAGACGCCCCCCAGGTTGATCCGGTCATCCGAAAGCTGTTCGGTGTAGGTGACACGCGTCCCGTCACGCAGGGCCTGGAAGCGCCCCGGCACCAGGGTGTCGAATTCGGTCATGGCGTCCTGCTGGTTGATCAGCAGCTGGAATTGGTTGGCTCCCTGGGGCGCCAGGCTCAGGCTCAGCCAGGCCACCACCAGCGCCACCAGCGTTGCCGGGAACAACGTGATGCGAAACAGTCGCTGCTGGCTCATGCCCGTGGCGGACAGCACGGTCATTTCGCTGTCCAGGTACAGGCGACCGTAAGCCAGCAGGATGCCGAGGAACAACCCCAGCGGCAGGATCAGTTGCAGGAAGCCCGGCAGGCGGAATCCCATGATCAGGAACAACGAGCCCGGGTCCAGGGCGCCGGAGGCCGCCTGCGCGAGGTACTTGATGAAGCGCCCGCTCATGATGATGACCAGCAGCACGGCGCTGACCGCGCTCAGGGTCAGCAGGACTTCGCGGGACAGATAACGAAAGACGATCAAACCAGACACTCCACGATTGTCAGGCTATGGCGGCCAAACAAGGAAACGTATCGAGCCAGCTCACGCAGCGAGCCGCCGAAAAAAGAGCCGCATTATCCTGTGATTGGACGCGCCTGTCACTGCGCACGCTTTAACCAGACGCTTCATGGCCAAAAAGTTAACGACTGCGAGGGTTGTCAGGCTCGGGCGCCGAGGTTCAAACTGCGGCCTTTGTCGCCGGCAAGCCCGGCGCTTCTTTTATATAGAAGACAGCTGTTCAGCGCGCCACTGTCTCGGCGCCTGGCCTCTTGACCATTCATTCAGGGATCCGGACATGGAACTGGTTGTAAAAAGCGTCAGCCCAGAAACGTTGAAGACCGCCACGCTGGTGGTTGCCGTTGGTGAAAACCGCAAGCTCGGCGTCGTCGCCACCCAGCTTGACGCCTTGAGCGGCGGCGCGATCAACGCCGTACTCAAGCGCGGCGACCTGGCCGGCAAAGTCGGCCAGAGCCTGTTGCTGCACAGCCTGCCCAACCTCAAGGCCGAGCGCGTGCTGCTGGTCGGCGTAGGCAAGGAAGCTGAACTGGGCGACCGTCCGTTCCGCAAGATCATTGCCGGCGTGCTGGGCACCCTGAAAAACCTCGGCGGTGGCGACGCAGCACTGGCGCTGGACGAACTGGTGGTCAAGGGCCGCGACAGCTATGGCAAGAACCGCCTGCTGGCCGAGACCCTGGTGGACGGCGAATATCAATTCGACCAATTCAAGAGCCAGAAAGCCGAACCCCGCGCCCTGAAAAAAGTCACCCTGCTGACCATCAAGGCCGCCCAGGCCGAAGTCCAGCGCGCCGTGACCCATGCCACCGCGATTGCCAACGGCATGGCCTTCACCCGCGACCTGGGCAACCTGCCGCCGAACATCTGCCACCCGACGTTCATGGGCGAACAGGCCAAGGCACTGGGCAAGGAATTCAAAGGGCTCAAGGTCGAAGTCTTCGACGAGAAGAAAATCAAGGACCTTGGCATGGGCTCGTTCTATGCCGTCGGCCAGGGCAGCGCCCAGCCGCCACGCCTGATCGTCATGCAATACAACGGCGGCAAGAAAGCCGAGAAGCCGTACGCACTGGTCGGCAAGGGCATCACCTTCGACACCGGGGGCATCAGCCTCAAGCCCGGCGCCGGCATGGATGAAATGAAATACGACATGGGCGGCGCCGCCAGCGTGCTCGGCACCTTGCGCGCCGTGCTCGAGCTGCAACTGCCGATCAACCTGGTCTGCATTCTCGCCTGCGCTGAAAACATGCCCAGCGGCACGGCTTCGCGTCCTGGCGACATCGTCACCACCATGAGCGGCCAGACCGTCGAAATCCTCAACACCGACGCAGAGGGCCGCCTGGTCCTGTGCGACGCCCTCACCTATTCCGAGCGCTTCAAGCCGCAAGCGGTGATCGACATCGCCACCCTGACCGGCGCTTGCGTCGTCGCACTTGGCGCCCACACCTCGGGCCTGCTGGGCAACAACGACGAACTGATCGGCCAGTTGCTCAGCGCCGGCCAGCAAGCCGATGACCGCGCCTGGCAATTGCCGCTGTTCGACGAGTACCAGGAACAACTGGACAGCCCGTTCGCCGACATCGCCAACATCGGCGGCCCGAAAGCCGGGACCATCACGGCGGCGTGCTTCCTGTCGCGCTTCACCAAGAACCTGAACTGGGCGCACCTGGACATCGCCGGCACGGCCTGGACCAGCGGCGGCAAGGACAAGGGCGCCACCGGCCGTCCGGTTCCACTGTTGACCCAATACCTGCTGGACCGCGCCAAGGCCTGACACCAATGACTGCCGTTGGCGTCGCCCTCGGGTGGCGCCAGCGGCTGTTCAGGAACCGCAATGACCAAAGTCGATTTCTATATCCTGCCCAGCGCCGATCCCTCGGCGCGGCTGGATTTCGCCTGCAAGCTGACTGAAAAGGCCTGGCGAATGGGCCATCGCATCTACCTGCACTGCAGCGATGCCGCCCAGCGCGAAGACCTCGACGCACGACTGTGGGCTTTCAAGGGCGAAAGCTTCGTGCCCCATGGCCCGGCAGAAAGCGAGCCCGAGGGCTTGATCGTGCTCGGCTTGGGGAATGACTGCGGGCAACATCAGGACCTGCTGGTCAACCTTGACCTGAAAGTGCCGGCCTTCGCCCAGCGCTTCGCCCGCGTGGCGGAAGTGGTGGTTGAGGACCCGGCCATCCGGCAAGCCGCGCGGGAGAGTTTCCGTTTCTACCGCGAACAGGGCTATCCTCTGCAAGACCACCGTTTACAGCGACTCTGAGCCTACGATGGACACTCCTAAACCGCCGCAAAAACCCGCCCAATTGCTGGATGACCTCGAGTCGATCCGCCAGTTGCTCGGCGATGACAACCTGCAACCGCCGCTGTTGACCGATACGGTGGAACACGAGCCGGTGCATGACGAACAGATCCCGCTGCTGTTCGACCCGATCAACGGCCAGCCCGAACCCCAGCCAGCCCCCCAGCCTGAACCCAAGGGCCCCGATGCCCTGCTGCACCTGGACCGCGAACTCCGCGCCGCCGCGCAGTTGATCATGCAAGACGTCATCGACGACTTCGCCCCGCACATCGAGACCGAGATCAAGCGCCGGCTGGATGCGCGGATGGAGCGGTTGTTGAGTCAGTACGAGTAGCCCAGCGCCAACGCGTTGCCCAAGTATCCCTGACCACCTACATCCCTGTGGGAGCGGGCTTGCTCGCGAAGGCGGTGTGCCAGACAACACATTTGCTGCTGACATACCGCCTTCGCGAGCAAGCCCGCTCCCACATTGCTCGATTGTGTTCACAAATCATCTGCCAGCTCGCAGCTGGTGGCTTGCACCAGCCCCGCCCGCTATACTTCCCGGCTTTTCCTGAATAAATGCCAATAAGGTCCCGCCGCGCATGGATAAGACCTACCAGCCGCACGCCATTGAAACTTCCTGGTACAACACCTGGGAGTCCGAGAATTATTTCGCTCCGCAAGGCGCGGGCGATTCCTACACCATCATGATCCCGCCGCCGAACGTCACCGGCAGCCTGCACATGGGCCACGGTTTCAACAACGCGATCATGGACGCCCTGATCCGTTTCCGTCGCATGCAAGGTCGCAACACCTTGTGGCAACCGGGTACCGACCACGCCGGTATCGCCACGCAGATGCTGGTGGAGCGTCGTCTCGAAGCCCAGGGCCAGAATCGTCATGACCTCGGTCGCGAGAAATTCCTCGAGAAAGTCTGGGAATGGAAAGACGAGTCCGGTGGCAATATCAGCCGCCAGATCCGTCGCCTCGGCTCATCCGTGGATTGGAGCCGCGAGCGCTTCACCATGGACGACGGCCTTTCGGAGGCGGTGAAAGAAGCCTTCGTCCGCCTGCATGAAGACGGCCTGATCTATCGCGGCAAGCGCCTGGTCAACTGGGACACCAAGTTGCACACGGCCATTTCCGACCTCGAAGTGGAGAACCACGACGAGAAAGGTTTCTTGTGGAACCTGAAATACCCGTTGGCCGACGGCGCGAAAACCGCTGAAGGCAAGGATTACCTGATCGTCGCCACCACCCGTCCGGAAACCATGCTGGGCGACTCTGCCGTGGCGGTGAACCCGAACGACGAGCGCTATCAGGCGCTGATCGGTCAGTTCGTCGAGCTGCCGCTGGTTGGCCGGCGCATCCCGATCATCGGCGACGATTACTGCGATCCTGAATTCGGCACCGGCTGCGTGAAGATCACCCCGGCCCACGATTTCAACGACTATGAAGTCGGCAAGCGCCACAACCTGCCGCTGCTGAACATCTTCGACAAGAACGCCAATGTCTTGCCAGCGGCCCAGGCGTTCAACCTCGACGGCACGCTGAACGAAAGCGTCGATGGCCAGATCCCGGCCGAATACGCCGGCCTGGAACGCTTCGAGGCACGCAAGCAGATTGTTGCCGCGTTCGACGCCGCCGGCCTGCTGGTCAGCGTCGACGATCATGCCCTGAAAGTCCCGAAAGGCGACCGCTCCGGCACCATCATCGAGCCATGGCTGACCGACCAATGGTACGTGTCCACCAAGCCGTTGGCCGAACCTGCAATTGCCGCCGTCGAAGATGGCCGCATCCAGTTCGTGCCCAAGCAATACGAGAACATGTACTTCTCGTGGATGCGCGACATCCAGGATTGGTGCATCAGCCGCCAGCTATGGTGGGGCCATCGCATCCCGGCCTGGTACGACGAGTCGGGCAAGGTCTACGTCGGCCGCGATGAAGCCGAAGTCCGCGCCAAGCACAACCTCGGTCCGGACGTGGCGCTGGCGCAGGACAACGACGTCCTCGATACCTGGTTCAGCTCGGGCCTGTGGACCTTCTCCACACTGGGCTGGCCGCAACAGACCGAGTTTCTGAAGAAATTCCACTCCACCGACGTGCTGGTTACCGGCTTCGACATCATTTTCTTCTGGGTCGCCCGGATGATCATGTTGACCATGCACCTGGTGAAGAACGAGGACGGCACGCCGCAAGTGCCGTTCAAGACGGTCTACGTCCATGGCCTGGTGCGCGACGGCCAGGGCCAGAAGATGTCCAAGTCCAAGGGTAACGTCCTGGACCCGTTGGACATCATCGACGGCATCGACCTGGAAACCCTGGTGCAGAAACGCACCTCCGGGCTGATGCAGCCGAAACTGGCGAAGAAGATCGAGAAAGCCACCCGCGAAGAATTCGCCGAGGGCATCGCCAGCTACGGCACCGATGCACTGCGTTTCACCTTCTGCTCGCTGGCGTCCACCGGTCGTGACATCAAGTTCGACATGGGTCGCGTCGAAGGCTATCGCAACTTCTGCAACAAGATCTGGAACGCCGCGCGCTACGTGCTCGACAAGGGCGAGGACTGCGGCCAGAACGGCGAAGCCTACGAGCTGAGCCTGGCCGATCGCTGGATCATTTCCCAGTTGCAACGCACCGAAGCCGAAGTGACCCGCCAGCTTGACCAGTTCCGTTTCGACCTGGCCGCACAAGCGCTGTACGAGTTCATCTGGAACCAGTATTGCGACTGGTACCTGGAACTGTCCAAGCCTGTGTTGTGGGACGAAAATGCGCCGGTCGAGCGCCAGCGCGGCACCCGTCGCACCCTGGTGCGCGTACTGGAAGTGGCCTTGCGCCTGGCGCATCCATTCATGCCGTTCATCACCGAGGAAATCTGGCAGCGCATCGCGCCGCTGGCGGGCATTCAAGGCAAGACGATCATGCTGCAACCGTGGCCGGTGGCCAACGAAAGCCGCATCGATCCGGCAGCGGAAGACGACATCGAATGGCTGAAGACCTTCATGCTCGGCCTGCGTAACATCCGCGCCGAAATGAACATCGGCCCGGGCAAGCCATTGACCCTGTTCCTGAAAAACGCCAACGCCGAAGACCTGCGTCGCCTCAATGAGAACGAAGCACTGCTCAAGAAGCTGGCGAAGCTTGAATCGGTGACCGTGCTGGCGGCGTGCGAAGAAGCGCCGCTGTCCGCCACCGCATTGGTTGGCGAAATGGAAGTGCTGGTGCCAATGGCCGGCCTGATCGACAAGGCCGCCGAACTGGCGCGCCTGGACAAGGAAATCCTGCGTCTGAAGGGCGAAGTCCAGCGGGTTGGCGGCAAGCTGTCCAACGCTGGCTTCGTCGACAAGGCGCCGGCCGAGGTCATCGAGAAGGAACGGGCCAAGCTGGCCGAGGCCGAACAGGCCCTGGGCAAGCTGGCTGAGCAGCACGCGCGGATTGCCAGCCTGTAACGGCGGTTCGCAACGAAAAAGGAGGTCCAGCTGGACCTCCTTTTTTATGCCTGTCACTTTCTCCCGGACAATGAAGAACCCTTGTGGGAGCGAGCTTGCTCGCGATAGCGGTAGGTCAGCCAACTGATATGCCGACTGACACACCGCTATCGCGAGCAAGCTCGCTCCCACATTTAATACGCGCAATCATCAAGAGCGCGCGGGATGTGGGACAATACCCGCCATTTTCAGCCATACCCGAATCGACCACGCCCATGAACGCCCCCCGCACTCCCAAACCTGCACGCAAGAAGCCAGACGCCGCGCCCCCAAGCAAAACCGTCGAGCCGCGCGAGAAGGCCAGCCTGCACCCGCGCAATCGCCATCAGGGTCGTTACGACTTCCCGGCGCTGATCAAGACCTCGCCGGAGCTGGCGAAGTACGTGATCACCAATCCGTACGGCAAGGAAAGCATCGACTTCGCCAGCCCCGACGCGGTGCGAGTGTTCAACCGGGCATTGCTCAAGGCGTTCTATGGCATCCAGCACTGGGACATCCCGGCGGATTACCTCTGCCCCCCGGTTCCAGGCCGCGCCGATTACGTGCACTTCCTCGCTGACCTGCTGGCGAGCATGAACGACGGCAAAGTGCCGCGTGGTGCGATCGTCAATGTGCTGGACATCGGCATGGGCGCCAATTGCGTGTACCCGCTGATAGGCAACAGTGAATACCGCTGGCACTTCCTCGGCTCTGAGATCGACCCGACAGCGGTCGCGGCCGCCAGGGCCATCGTTCAATCCAACGATTTGAGCAAGGTCATCCAGCTGCGCCAGCAGGAAAACCGCAAGCACATCCTCATCGGCCTGCTGGAACCGGGCGAGCGTTTCGACCTGACCATGTGCAACCCGCCGTTCCATGCCTCGATGGAAGAAGCGACCAAGGGCAGCGAGCGCAAGTGGCGCGCCTTGGGCAAGGCTGACCCGAAACGCAAGCTGCCGGTGCTGAACTTTGGCGGGCAATCGGCAGAGCTATGGTGTGAAGGCGGTGAAGCGCGTTTTGTGACGCAGCTGATTGCCGAAAGTGCGAACTTCCAACACAAAGTCTTGTGGTTCAGCACGTTAGTATCGAAAGCCTCGAACCTGCCGGCCATCGAAACCGCGCTGAAGAAGGCTGGCGCGCTGGAGAGCCAGGTGGTGGAGATGTCGCAGGGGCAGAAGCAGAGTCGTTTTGTGGCGTGGACTTTCCAGACCAAGTCCGAGCAGCAGATATGGCGGCGTGAGCGCTGGGTCCGCTAATACGGCTCAGGCCAAGGTGGGAGCAAACTCGCTCCCACAATGAGTACAGCGTCGATATGGAATCGCAAGCACAAAAAAACCGTGTCCGGATCACTCCGGAGCACGGTTTTTTTATCGCTGCGTCTTACTTGTTCACAGCGTCGGTCAGGCCTTTGGCCACAACCAGCTTGATCACTTTCTTGGCCGGGATTTCGATGGCTGCGCCAGTCGAAGGGTTGCGACCGGTGCGGGCAGGACGCTCGGTGACTTTCAGCTTGCCAACGCCTGGCAAGGTCAGTTCGCCGCCGTTTTCCAGCTGATCGGCAACGACTTGGCCCAGTTGGTCCAGCAGAGCACGCACGGTAGCTTTTGGTGCGTCTACAGATTCAGCCAAATCAGCGATCAGTTGGTCTTTAGTAAGAGCCATGTAGTGTTCCTTCCCTATCAAATTCATATGGATTGCAGAGTGCAGTGTCAGCCATCGAGCCCGATCTATCTGATCAGCCGCCCTCGGTCATCACCACGACGGATCGGGGTAATAGATGCCGAAATCCGGGTTTGGTTCGACCTGACAAATGCTGAATGCACGCTTAACGCAGTGACATCGCGTAAGACCGGGCAAAACTAGCACAACGCCTGTGAAATATCCGCCTCTACCTACCCATTTGGTCAGCTTTATTGCGCTAAATCGGTAAAAAAACGCCCGCTGGGTGTCGGAAGGGTCTGAAAGGGCCTTCGACGCGTCGCAAAACCAGTGATTGCGGTACACTGGGCCCTTTTCGGGGAGCGCGCCCTCCCCTCTTTCATCAGCCGAGAAATCCATGCCGATCCGTCATTGCATCGTCCACCTGATCGACAAAAAACCCGACGGCACCCCTGCTGTACTCCATGCCCGCGACTCCGAACTGGCAGAGTCAACGGCCATCGAGAACATGCTCGCCGACCTCAATGAAAGCTATAACGCCAAACAAGGCAAGGCCTGGGGTTTCTTCCACGCCGAGTCCGGGGCGCATCCGTTCAGCGGCTGGCTGAAGGAGTACTTGGATGGCGGCAAGGATTTCACCGCGTTCAGTCGCGTGGCGGTGGAACACCTGCAAAAATTGATGGAAGAATCCAACCTGTCAGTGGGCGGCCACGTGCTGTTCGCCCATTACCAGCAAGGCATGACCGACTACCTGGCCATCGCCCTGTTGCACCACAGCGAAGGCGTTGCCGTCACCGACGAACTGGACGTCACCCCGTCCCGTCACCTGGACTTGGGCCAGTTGCACCTCGCGGCGCGGATCAACGTGTCGGAATGGCAGAACAACAAACAATCCAAGCAATACATCTCGTTCATCAAAGGCAAGAACGGCAAGAAAGTCTCGGAGTACTTCCGCGACTTCATCGGTTGCCAGGAAGGCGTCGACGGCCCCGGCGAGACCCGCACCCTGCTCAAGGCCTTCAGCGACTTCGTCGAAAGCGAAGACCTGCCCGAAGACGATGCCCGGGAAAAGACCAAGACCCTGGTGGATTACGCCAGCAGCCAGGCCAAGCTCGGCGAACCCATGGGCCTGGAGGAACTGTCCGAACTGATCGACGAAGAGCGCCCGAAAGCGTTCTACGACCACATACGCAACAAAGATTACGGCCTGTCGCCGGAGATCCCGGCGGATAAACGCACCCTCAACCAGTTCCGCCGCTTCACCGGCCGCGCCGAAGGCTTGTCCATCAGCTTCGAAGCGCATCTGCTGGGCTCCAAGATCGAGTATGACGAAGAAGCGGGCACGCTGATCATCAAGGGGTTGCCGACGTCGCTGACCGATCAGCTCAAGCGCCGCAATTGATGCTCAGTGGTGTGCTGAAGAAATGCCTGCTGGTTCTTCTGGTGGTGGTGGCTTACCAGAATTGGGGCAAGATCGAGCGGGTGTTCAACCCGTCGCAGATGGTTTCAGAGCAGATTCGCAGCAGCGCCCGCGTCGTGCTGTATGCCACCGATTGGTGCGGCTACTGCAAGGCCACCCGGCGTTTCCTGGATGAGAAAGGCGTACCGTTTCGCGAGTTCGATATCGAGAAAGACGCCGAGGCGCGCAAGACCTACGAGGCGCTGGGCGGCCGGGGGATTCCGATCCTCGACGTGAACGGCACGTTGATTCGCGGATATGAGCCGGAGAATATCCTCAGGGCGTTGTCCGCGACTTAAGACGACCCGCCAACAGTGACGGCCCCTTCGCGAGCAGGCTCGCTCCCACATTGGATCTGCGGTGATCATGGTATCCGGCGCGATCTCTGTAGGAGCGAGCCTGCTCGCGAAAGCGATGGCTCAGTCACCGCCTCCGGGAAGGTCAGACTGCCTCGATCCGAAACCCGAATCGCGGAAAGTGCACATGCACAACGCCGCCGCGCTCATCTTCACGGCGCAGGATCAGTTCTTCGCGCCCGGCAAACAGCAATTCACCGACCACCGGATCGACACCATAGTCCGTCGCGGCGATGGTGACCTGCTGCCCCATCGCAAAGCCATTCGGCTCATTGAACAATTCATCCGGCAGCGCTGCTGGTGCAGTGTTCCGGGCCACGTCCAACGCCTCTTCGGAGCTCATCTCTTTCGGCGCGCCATGACCAAAGCCCAGCACCCGCGCGAGCCAAGCCGACACAGCCGGATGCTCATCCACCAACGGTGAAGTGACGGGTGTGCCCTTGAGGAACCACAGCGGATGCGCCATGGCGAAATCGGCAATCGACGGATCGCCCAGGAGGAAATCGCCCTCTTCGCGCTGCAACTGCTGCTCGAGCCGCGCCATGATCGTCGGCCACTGATGCTTGGCCTGCTCGGCAGACAGACGCGTGGTCGTGCCGCCACTGAACAACCCGGCGCGGTCGCGGATGAACGCCTTGATGGCTTCAGGCGTCAGCCTGGCAAAACGCACCGCCACCGATTCAGGCTGGAACACCAGGCTCACCGCGTGCTGGAACACCACCGAATCAGCCCACGCCGCGAAAGACGCTGCGATCATTTCACGGCCTTCAGGGAACAGCGCTGGCGAGGCCTTTTCCTGTTCCAGCCGACGGGCCATCAGGGACGTGTCGCAATAGATATCCGCGCCGATCTGCAACACCGGTGTCTTGCGATAGCCGCCCGTCAATGCCGTCAGGTCGGGCTTGGGCATCATCGGCGGGATGCTCACCGAACGCCAGGCCAGGCCCTTGAAGCCCAACAGCAGACGGGCCTTTTCCGCGAAAGGAGATGTCGGATAATGGTGAAGGATCAGCTCTGACATGAGATTCGCCAATGCAGGTAGGAAGTCCCGCACTTTAGCGCGCCAAGAAGCAACAGCCTACCCGCCTGATGAAGGACTATCAGCGCGGTTGATCGAGCACCGTTGCACTGGCCACCAAACATTCCTTGGCACTCTTCCTGAGCTTCTTGATCAGCCTTTCCTGGCGCAGGGCCTCGCCCTTGTCGCGACAGGCCTCGGTATACACCAGGGCCACCGCCGGGCTGGACAGAAAGAAGCGCGCGCCCTTGCCGCTCTGGTGCTTGGCGAAGCGCCGCACCGGGTCATCGCTGATGCCGCAGTACAGCGAGCCGTTGGCGGCCCGCACCAGGTAGACGAACCAGGGCTTGTCCGGCTCGGTCGCCTCGGGCACGCATAGATCTGAAGATTCGTTGGCGGTCGTCACGAAATGTTCTGCAAACGTGTAAAAAACAAGCCGCGATCTTATCAGCGACTGGCCTGGAACGCCCGCAGCCCCTTCAGCGCCTGGGCCCTGACGGCGTTGCGCACCAACGGCGTCCAACCCAACAACAGGCCCTTGGTGCCCAACGCCTGGCGAGACCAGCGCCACAGATCGAAGCTGTCATGGTGCTCGCAAATCTTGCCGTCACGGAAAACGAAGCGCGCCTGGATGTCGTTGATCACAATGTTGCCGGTCTGGCTGAACAGGTAGGTCGCCACCCAGTGCGCACCGCCGCTGCGCTCGTCGCTGCGCACGTTGTCGAAGGTCAGGGAAAAGTCCTTGGCCCGGGTTGTCAGCATGCGCCACATGTCACCAGCATCGCGCCCGCGCAGTTCGCCAAACGCCGGATCGCTGAACACCACGTCATCGGTGTAGCAAGCGCTCATGGCTTCAGCGTCCAGGCGCTGGAAGGCCTGATAAAAACGGGTGATCAAGGCGTTGTGGGCATCACTCATGGGCAGGCTCCGAAACGTTTCAGTAGGCCTGCACGATAATCTGCCGCTGCGGGGAAGACCACCGTCATTCGCCATGAAAATGATATCAACGACGATCCGTGACTCGTTCGCTGACCACGCCCACATACAATGCCCGTCCAGCCCCCACGCCGGCGATGATCGCCCCCACGCCAACCAGGCCGAAGATCCAGCCCAGGGCATTCCAGCCGCCGGTCAAGTCATGGACCACGCCGACCGCGAACGGCCCCAGCGACGCCAGCGTATAACCAAAGCCCTGGGCCATGCCGGAGAGGTTGGCGGCCACATGGGCGTCCCGCGAACGCAACACGATCAGGGTGAGCGCCAGGCTGAACGTCGCGCCCTGCCCCAGCCCCAACAGGATCGCCCAGCCCCACAAACCGTCAATGGGCGCGTAGAGGCAACCGAACAAACCGCCCAGGGTCATGAGCATGACGATCACGATGGCCAGGCGCTGGTCCTTGCCACGCGTTGCCAGCCAAGGCGCACTCAGTGAACTGATCAGTTGCACGATGACCGAGCCAGACAGCACGAGCCCAGCCTCGGTCGGACTCAGCCCTCGACCGATGAGAATCGAGGGCAGCCAGCCGAACACGATGTAGGCCAGGGACGATTGAAGCCCCATGTACAAGGTCACTTGCCAAGCCAACGGATCGCGCAGCAAGCCACGGACCCGGTACGCCACTTGGTGGGCGCCGTGTTTCTGCCCCACTTGCGGCAGCCAGAACACCGCAGCAAGCAGCGCCGGGACCACCCAGAACCCCAGGCCCAAGGCCCAGTTTTCGCCGAGCTGCTCGCTCAGCGGCACCGTGGCCCCTGCCGCCATCGCGGCGCCCAGGCAAAGGGCCATGGTGTAGACACCGGTCATGGTGCCAGCCTGCTTGGCGAAGTCGCGCTTGACGATACCCGGCAACAGCACGCCGATGATCCCGATACTCGCGCCCGCCAGGATACTGCCGGCGAACAAGCCGATCTGGCCGAACGAACTGCGCAGGACAATTCCACCGGCCAACGTCAGCAAGATCCCCAGCACCACGCGCTCGGCACCGAAACGCCGCGCCAGCACCGGCGCCAACGGCGCGAACAGGCCCAGGCAAAGCACCGGCAGCGTCGTCAACAAACCCGCTTGCGCAGCCGACAGCCCCAAGCTCTTTGACACCTCGCTAAGCAGCGGCGCCATGCTCGACAATGCCGGGCGCAGGTTCAACGCAACCAGTATCAGCCCGAGCAGCAACAGCCAGGGTCGGCGCACCAATGGATGGCTCTGCTGGGCCTGCTCGTCGTCGGCTTCGGCGTCGATCAGCAGTTCTTCGAGTTCGGCGGCGCGTTTGTGCGTCGTCACCGGGGTGCGGTCAAGCGAATCGCGGGACATGGAAAACTCTGGTTCAGGGTTCATTGATCAACTGCCGACACAGGGCCTTGGCCCGCTCCGGATCCTGTCGCTCGACGGCTTCGAGGATTTCGATGTGCAGATCGAACACGTGTTGATGGCGGGGAATGATGTTGAGGCTGTGGCGCAATTGCGCGCCGATCACGCTGGAAAAATAGCGATACAGCTCGCTGAGGGCCGGGTTGTGGGCGGCATCTACCAACAGACGATGGAAGATCAGATCACAGGCAATGTAGTGCTCCAGGTCGCCATGGTAATGCTCGCCGCTGGTTTTCAGCGCCTGGCGCAACGCAAGCAAATCTTCATCGGTACGCCGCAGAGCCGCCAGGCCAATGGCCTCCACCTCCAGGATGTGGCGGGTTTCCCGAGCCTGTTCCAGCGAACAGCGCGACAGCACCTTTAGCGTGTCCAGCGGATCGACCACTGCCCGCACGTAACTGCCGTCCCCCTGGCGAATCTCGATCAACCCGGAGAACGCCAGCACGCGCATGGCTTCCCGCACGGTGTTGCGGCTGATGCCCAGCTCGGCCACCAGCTCCGGCTCGGTGGGCAAGCGCTGGCCTACGGGCCAGACGCCGTCGCTGATGCGGCGGCGCAATTGCTCCAAGGCCTGGTCGACCAAGGAGCGCTTTATCAATGGTGAAATATCGGACATGGATTCGCCTTTTCATCCAATCATAGGATGAATTTTCTGACATGTTAGTCAGCTTCGTGTAGGACGGCAACCGCCTAGGGTCAATGGGAGGCCAAAGAAACGAGATTTTCGATTAGTCAAAATTACCCTTTAAGGGTAATTTTACGAACAAGGCGTACCGTTCCATGGAAAAGAACACACCCCATTACACCTTGGTAGCAATACAGGCGGATGTCAGGCGGCTTAAAGGGAAAGCTTTCACCAGCACTGCGAAGAACACTGCTCGAACGCTCGGTTTAAACGTCTCGGACATGCAGCAGGTCATCCATGGGCTTGAGCGAAAACAGTTCTACAAATCGATGACCACCTATGACGATCATCGAGTCTGGCATGACGTCTACCACGCCAATTCACACGGTCTGCAGATTTACCTGAAGGTGACGTACCGCCCCTGCGGAGGCCCACCGGTAATTTCCTTCAAGGAGAAAAACTCATGAAACACCAGCAATGCTTCAGCTGTGGTGCCCCGGAGGGCATGTTGCATTTCGAAGGTCGCGGCGAAACCATCAGCGTCAAGGGGCTGGAACGCCGGGTCGATGACTTGTCTGGCTGGGAATGTCAGATGTGCGGCGAAGTCGAGCTCGATTCAAGCTGCTCGGATCGCTACGACCAGGCAGGTGATGAGCTGGTCAATGCGGCCAGGCGAATGATCGGTGAAGAGATCAAACGTGTCCGGCGCAAACTGCATCTATCGCAAAAGGAAGCGGTACTGCTGCTATCGGGCGGTGGACACAACGCTTTTTCCCGCTATGAGCGTGGCGAGGTCCTGGCGCCAAAAGCACTGACATTGCTGATGCGCCTGCTTGATCGCTACCCGCATTTGCTTGCAGATGCACAAGCCCTGGCTGAAGGCGCGGACTTGAAAGGATTCAAGACGACAATGCACAAGGAGCACGAAACCCTCACGGCTTCCTGAGCCGCCGGCACTGCAAAAAATAAACCCGGACAAGTCCGGGTCTATTTCACTGCCTGACGCCGATCAATGCAGGATCTGGCTCAGGAACAGCTTGGTGCGGTCGTTCTGCGGGTTGTCGAAGAAGTCGTTAGGCGCGGCCTGTTCGACGATTTCACCCTTGTCCATGAAGATCACACGGTTGGCCACGGTGCGGGCGAAGCCCATTTCGTGGGTCACGCAGAGCATGGTCATGCCGTCTTCGGCCAGGCCGATCATGGTGTCGAGCACCTCTTTCACCATTTCCGGGTCGAGGGCCGAGGTCGGCTCGTCGAACAGCATGATCTTCGGCTTCATGCACAGGGCACGGGCGATCGCTACGCGCTGCTGCTGTCCACCGGAGAGCTGGCCCGGGTACTTGTGCGCCTGCTCTGGAATGCGAACGCGTTCCAGGTAATGCATGGCGATTTCCTCGGCCTTGCGCTTGGGCATCTTGCGAACCCACATCGGCGCCAGGGTGCAGTTCTGCAGGATCGTCAGGTGCGGGAACAGGTTGAAGTGCTGGAACACCATGCCGACTTCACGGCGGATCGCTTCGATCTGCTTGAGGTCGTTGGTCAGTTCCACGCCATCGACCACGATGCGACCCTGCTGGTGCTCTTCCAGGCGGTTGAGGCAGCGGATGGTCGTGGACTTGCCGGAACCCGACGGGCCGCACAGCACGATACGCTCGCCCTGCTTGACGTTCAGGTTGATGTCTTTCAACACGTGGAACTGGCCGTACCACTTGTTCACGCCCTGCATCTGAATAATGCCTTCAGGGCTCACAGGCTGTTTGATCGCTTCACTCATGAGTCAACTCCTAACGCTTGTGGCCAGTGTCCAGCTTGCGTTCCAAATGCATGGAATAGCGGGACATACCAAAACAGAAAATCCAGAACACCAGGGCGGCGAATACATAGCCTTCGGTGGCCATGCCCAGCCATTTCGGGTCGGCGGCAGCTTGTTTCACGCTGTTGAGCAAGTCGAACAGGCCGATGATGATCACCAGGCTCGTGTCCTTGAACAACGCGATGAAGGTGTTGACGATACCCGGGATCACCAGCTTCAGGGCTTGTGGCAGGATCACCAGGCCCATGCTGCGCCAGTAACCGAGGCCCATCGCCGCGGCCGCTTCGTATTGCCCCTTGGGAATCGCTTGCAGGCCACCGCGCACCACTTCGGCCACGTAGGCCGACTGGAACAGGATCACGCCGATCAGCGCACGCAACAGCTTGTCGAAGTTCATGCCTTCAGGCAGGAACAACGGCAGCATGACCGAGGACATGAACAGCACCGTGATCAACGGCACGCCGCGCCAGAACTCGATGAACGTCACGCAGACCACGCGGATCGCCGGCAGGTTCGAGCGACGACCCAGCGCCAGGACGATGCCCAGTGGCAAGGCGCCGGCGATGCCGACGGTGGCGATCACCAGGGTCAGCATCAGGCCGCCCCATTGGCTGGTCGCTACAGCGGCCAGGCCCAGCACGCCACCGTGCAACAGGCACCAGGCGACGATCGGGTACACCACCAGGAAACTCAGGCCGTAGATCGCCTTGCGCGGGAAGCGCGAGATGAACAGCGGCGCCACGCCGATCACGGCCAACCACACGGTGAGGTCCACGCGCCAGCGCAGCTCCGTCGGGTAGTAGCCATACATGAACTGGCCGAAGCGCTGCTGGATGAACACCCAGCAGGCGCCCTCCTTGGTGCAATCGGCGCGCGTGGTGCCTACCCAGTTGGCATCCAGGATCGCCCATTCCAGGATCGGCGGGATGATCAGGTAGATCAGGTAGAACGCGAACAGCGTCAGCAGCGTGTTGATCCAGCTGGAGAACATGTTCGCGCGCATCCATGCCATCGGCCCGAACACTTTGCTCGGTGGCGGCATATCAGGTTTGAAAGTATGGGATGTCATGCGCTTTTCCTCACCGCTCGATCAGCGCAATGCGCTTGTTGTACCAGTTCATCAGCAAGGAAATGCTGATACTGATCGCCAGGTACACGCTCATGGTGATCGCGATCACCTCGATGGCCTGGCCGGTCTGGTTCAACACCGTGCCGGCAAACAGCGAAACCATTTCCGGGTAACCGATACCGGCAGCCAGGGAAGAGTTCTTCGCCAGGTTCAGGTATTGGCTGGTCAACGGCGGGATGATCACGCGCAGGGCTTGCGGGATGATCACCTTGCGCAACGTCGGACCGTTGCGCAGCCCCAAGGAGTGAGCCGCCTCGGTCTGGCCATGGCTGACCGACTTGATACCCGAACGCACGATCTCGGCGATGAACGCCGCGGTGTACACGGTCAAGGCCAGGGTCAACGCCAGCAGCTCAGGGATCAACACCCAGCCGCCAACGAAGTTGAAGCCTTTCAGCTCCGGCATCTCCCAATGCACAGGCGCCCCGAAGATCAGCGCGCACAGCGCCGGGATCACCAGGAACAACGCCAAGCCCACCCAGAACTTGTGGAACGGCTCGCCCGTTGCTTCGAAACGCTTGTTGGCCCAGCGGGTCATCAGCACGATGGCGACGATCGCCAGCACGACACTGGCCGCGAACGCCCAGAACCCTTCCGCCGCCAGCGCCGCTGGCATGTTCAGGCCTCGGCTGCTGACGAAGAAGGTGTCGCCGAAGTTGTGGGCAGCCCGTGGTCCCGGCATCGTCAAGAAGACCGCGAAATACCAGAACAGGATTTGCAACAGCGGTGGGATGTTACGAAAGACCTCCACATAGACGGTCGCCAGCTTGGAGATTATCCAGTTCTTCGACAAGCGTGCGACGCCGATGATGAACCCCAGGATGGTCGCCAGGATCACGCCAATGAAGGTTACCAGCAGAGTATTGAGCAGACCGATGACAAAGACGCGGGCATAGCTGTCCGCTTCGGTGTAGTCGATCAGGTGTTGGGCGATGCCGAAACCGGCACTGCGCTCCAGAAAGCCGAAACCGGAAGTGATGCCCCGGTGTGCAAGGTTGGTCTGCGTGTTATCGAACAGAAACCAGCCCAGCGCGATGACCGCCACGATGGTGACGATCTGAAATACCCACGCACGCACTCGTGGATCGCTGAGGCTGAGCCTCTGCTTAGGTGCGCCGATTGAATTTTGCATGAAGTGCCCCGCAAGGAATGGAACAGAACATCACCCGGTGGTTGGCCCACCGGGTGATAGAACCATCAGCGCACTGGTGGTGCGTATTGAATGCCGCCTGCGTTCCACAGAGCGTTCAGGCCGCGATCGATTTCCAGCGGAGTCTTCTTGCCCAGGTTGCGCTCGAACATTTCGCCGTAGTTACCTACTTGCTTGACGATCTTCACGACCCAGTCTTTCGGCAGCTTCAAATCTTTGCCGTATTCACCATCAGCGCCCAGCATACGAGCGACGTCTGGGTTCTTGGTGGACTTGGCTTCGGCTTCGACGTTTGCCGAAGTCACGCCTGCCTCTTCAGCGTTGAGCATGGCGTAGCCAGTCCAACGAACGATGGCCAGCCACTCGTCGTCGCCGTTACGCACGACCGGACCCAGTGGCTCCTTGGAAATGGTTTCCGGCAGCACCACGTAGTCCTTCGGCGAAGCCAGCTTGCTGCGCTGGGCGAACAGTTGGGACTTGTCGGAGGTCAGCACGTCGCAACGACCGGATTCCAGCGACTTGGCGCTTTCATCGGAGGTGTCGAAAGTGATCGGGGTGTACTTCAGGCCATTGGCGCGGAAGTAGTCGGAAACGTTCAGCTCGGTGGTGGTACCGGCCTGGATGCAGATGGTTGCACCGTCCAGTTCCTTGGCGCTCTTGACGCCCAGTTTGCTGTTGGCCAGGAAGCCGATGCCGTCGTAATAGGTGATGAAGCCTGGGAATTTCAGGCCCATGCCCGCATCGCGGGAGCTGGTCATGGTGGAGTTGCGCGACAGCAGATCGATTTCGCCGGACTGCAGCGCGGTGAAGCGCTCCTTGGCGTTCAACTGGCTGAACTTGACCTTGGTTGCATCGCCAAACACTGCTGCGGCAACGGCACGGCAGAAGTCAGCGTCGATACCGACGATCTTGCCGGTGGAATCAGGCACCGAGAAACCCGGCAGGCCGTCACTTACACCACATTGCACAAAACCTTTCTTCTGCACGGCATCCAGGGTTGCACCCGCCTGAGCGAACCCGCTGACACCGAGGACTGCTGCTGCAGTCACGACTGCCAGGGTGGATTTCAGTAACTTCATTCAAACCTCCAGTTTTGCTCTTGTTGTGTCGGAGCTCGAGCCCTGTCGCACCCTTTTGAGGCATTGCCGACCCTTGTTGGCTTTTTTTAGGGTCAACCGACGTCTGGGCCTTCGCTATGAGTCTATTAATGAGAGCGCCAATAAACAGTGGGGCTGCTCACTTCTCACCAATCGGCCGAACGGGCTGTAGCCCTTCACGTTCGCGAAGCCCGTAGCGGCTATTGGCGAACATCCATCACCGGATTTCTGATATCCCATGCGTCGCGTCGAGCTGATAGTGTTACCGCGCAGCGTAAGAATCATCACTCAGCTACACCCATAGCAAAGCCCGTACCACACCGCTGCGCTTGCCCCTTACTGAAGAGGTCAAGACAAAAAGTTGTAGTATTGCGACATCTAATTAACTGAGACACCAGGGCTGCACCGTAATCACGCACTGATTGAGCGCGCCCGCACATTTTTGGAGCACACCATGACCGACCCCTTGATTCTCGAGCCCTCCCGCACCGCCGATGCGTGCGTTATCTGGCTCCACGGCCTGGGTGCCGATCGTTTTGACTTCCTGCCGGTCGCCGAAATGTTGCAGGAAAGCCTGCTCACGACGCGTTTCGTTCTGCCCCAGGCACCGACCCAGCCTGTAACGATCAACGGCGGCTATGCCATGCCCAGCTGGTATGACATCCGCGCCCTGAGCCCGGCCCGAGCCATTGACGAAGATCAGTTGGAGGCTTCGGCGCAGCGAGTCATCGACCTCATCGACACCCAGCGAACCAGCGGAATAGACGCCTCGCGGATTTTCCTGGCGGGGTTTTCCCAGGGCGGCGCGGTGGTTTATCACACCGCTTTTGTGAAATGGCAGGGGCCGCTGGGGGGCGTGATCGCCCTGTCCACCTATGCGCCAACGTTCAGCGAAGAACTGCAGTTGTCTGCCAGTCAACAACGCATCCCGGTCCTGGCGCTGCACGGGCAATACGATGAAGTGGTACTCAACCCCATGGGCAGGACCGCCCAGGAGTATTTGAAGCTCCATGGTGTCACCGTGACATGGCAGGAATACCCAATGGGCCACGAAGTGTTACCCGAGGAGATTCGCGACATCGGCACTTGGCTGGCCGAACGGCTGCGCTAAGAGGCAAATCGCCACGCCAGCGCTTTGATGATCACACTACGCCGCGCCCGTTTCTTGCATTACACTGGCCGGCGTACATTCCTTAACCAATCGATGAGATGACCGTGCTCAAAGCACTCAAGAAGATGTTCGGTAAAAGCGAGGCCGAGCAGCTCGCGCCCGTTTCCAGCGCGCCAGTCCAAGCCCAGAGCCGCACCGATGCGCAACAACCGCGCCGGACCGCTCCGCCGGTTGCGCAGGCCATGACAACGCCGACGACCTCACCCGCTGGCCAGCCTGTCGCCGTACCGGCCCAGGAAAAGCCACGTAGCGAAGCGCCAAGGCCGCGCCGCGAACGCGCACCAAAACCGCCCGTCGTTGCCTGGAAGCTTGAAGATTTCGTCGTAGAACCCCAGGAAGGCAAGACCCGCTTCCACGATTTCAAGCTCGCCCCTGAACTGATGCACGCCATCCAGGACCTGGGTTTCCCCTATTGCACGCCGATCCAGGCGCAGGTGCTCGGTTACACCCTCGCTGGCAAAGACGCCATCGGCCGCGCCCAGACCGGTACAGGCAAGACCGCCGCGTTCCTGATCTCCATCATCACCCAGTTGCTCCAGACTCCGCCGCCCAAGGAACGCTACATGGGCGAACCGCGGGCACTGATCATCGCGCCGACCCGCGAACTGGTGGTACAGATCGCCAAGGACGCCGCCGACCTGACCAAGTACACCGGCCTGAACGTCATGACGTTCGTGGGCGGCATGGATTTCGACAAGCAACTCAAGCACCTCGAAGCCCGCCACTGCGACATCCTCGTGGCCACGCCCGGTCGCCTGCTGGACTTCAACCAGCGCGGCGACGTGCACCTGGACATGGTCGAGGTGATGGTGCTGGACGAAGCCGACCGCATGCTCGACATGGGCTTCATCCCGCAGGTGCGCCAGATCATTCGCCAGACCCCACCGAAAAGCGAACGCCAGACCCTGCTGTTTTCCGCCACCTTCACCGAAGACGTGATGAACCTGGCCAAGCAGTGGACCACCGATCCGGCCATCGTCGAGATCGAAGCCGAGAATGTCGCCAGCGAGAACGTCGAGCAGCATATCTACGCCGTTGCCGGTGCCGACAAGTACAAGCTGCTCTACAACCTGGTCAACGACAACGGTTGGGAGCGGGTGATGGTATTCGCCAACCGCAAGGACGAAGTACGCCGTATCGAAGAACGCCTGGTGCGCGATGGCGTCAACGCCGCCCAGCTCTCCGGCGACGTACCGCAGCACAAGCGCATCAAGACCCTCGAAGGTTTCCGCGAAGGCAAGATCCGCGTGCTGGTCGCCACCGACGTGGCCGGTCGCGGCATCCATATCGATGGCATCAGCCATGTGATCAACTTCACCTTACCGGAAGTGCCGGACGACTACGTGCATCGCATTGGCCGCACCGGTCGTGCCGGAGCCGCGGGGGTTTCGATCAGCTTCGCCGGCGAAGACGACTCCTACCAGTTGCCGTCGATCGAAGCGCTGCTGGGTCGCAAGATCAGCTGCGAGATGCCACCGACTCATCTGTTGCGACCGGTCGAGCGCAAACGGCCTTAGACGCAGAGCGTCCATCGAGGCATTCCCACGCAGAGCGCGGGAACGATCAGCGCAGCCAATACAGGCTGCGCTTTTTTTTGCCTTGGGATATTGCTCGAATAAACTAAAAGTCCATAATGGACAAATTAGTTTAACTCAGGCATCCGGAGCACACGATGACCAGCACGCCTCATGTCATGACCCAAGCCCAGGCCCGAGCGCTGCTCGAAAACGTCGATGTGCTGCAAATCCTTCGCAAGCTGTTCCGCGGTCTCGCCGCCGGGCAAGCCGTGCAGCCGCCCCAGCAATGGGTGGAGTTCCCCCAAGGCGCCGGGGATTTCATCAATTACCTGGGCGTGCTGGCTGAAGACCAGGTCTACGGTGTCAAGACATCACCCTATATCGTCCGCGAACAGGGTCCATTGGTCACCGCCTGGACGTTGCTGATGTCGATGCGCACCGGCCAACCGCTGCTGTTGTGCGATGCCGCCGAGCTGACGACGGTCCGCACCGCCGCCACCACGGCCGTCGCCGTCGACGCCCTCGCCCCACTCAAGGCCAAGCGCCTGGCAGTGATCGGCAGCGGCGCGGTGGCGCGGGCCCATGTGCAATACGTCAAGGGGCTGCGGGATTGGCAAGCCATCAGTCTCTATTCGCCGGGCCTGAAGGCCAAGTCGGCAGCAGTACTGGCCTCGCTCACCGACCTGGACCCGCGCCTGCAAATCACCGACACCCTTGAAGCGGCACTGCACGACGCCGATGTGGTGATGCTCTGCACCTCATCCGGCAAGGCAGTGCTCGACCCGCAGACACTCGGCAAACCGGCGTTGATCACATCGATCAGCACCAACGCCCCGCGCGCCCATGAAGTGCCGCCCCCGAGCCTCAACGACATGGACGTGTTCTGCGATTATCGTCAGACCACCCCGGGCTCGGCTGGCGAGATGTTGATCGCCGCTGAACAGCATGGCTGGGAGCCTTCAAGCATTGTGGGTGACTTGCCCGATCTGCTGAGCGAACGGGTCGCGCGTCCGAACTATGAGCGCCATGTGTTTTTCCGTTCCATTGGGTTGGGGCTGGAAGATGTTGCGCTGGCGAATGCACTGTATCGACTTCATCACTGAGACGCCCTTTTCCTTGTGGGAGCGAGCAGGCTCGCTCCCACAGGTTCTCGGAAACTCCCGGCACCGTGCTCGACAGGAGAGCTTCATGACACAAGCAGACTTCATCATCATCGGCGGCGGCATCGCCGGTGCTTCCACCGGCTACTGGCTGGCGCCCCACGGCCGGGTCATCGTGCTTGAACGCGAATCGCATCCGGCCTATCACTCCACCGGTCGTTCGGCGGCACTGTACACCGCCGCTTATGGCACGCCACAGGTAAGGGCATTGACCCAGGCCAGCCGGGACTTCTTCGACGCCCCGCCTACCGGCTTCTGCGAGCACGCGCTGCTCACACCGCGCGGCGAAATGACCGTGGATTTCACCGGTGACCCGACCGAACTGAACAATCAATACCTCAGCGCCAAGGCCACGGTACCGCAGATGCAGTTGCTCAATGCCGAAGAAGCCTGCGTGCGGCTGCCGATCTTGCGCCGGGAAAAAGTCCATGGCGCGATCTATGACCCCACGGCCTGCGACATCGACACCGATGCGCTGCACCAGGGTTACTTGCGAGGAATTCGTCGCAGCGGCGGCGAAGTGCACACCGACAGCGAAGTGCTCGACTTGATCCGCGACGATCAAGGGCAATGGCAAGTCAGGACCGCCAGCCAGACCTTCCGCGCGCCCGTGCTGGTCAACGCGGCTGGCGCCTGGGCCGACCAAGTGGCTGAGATGGCCGGCGCACGCAAGCTGGGCCTGCAACCGAAGCGGCGGGCAGCGTTCATTTTTGCCGGCCCCGAGGGCGTGGACATTCATGATTGGCCGATGCTGGTGAGCCTCGACGAGTCCTTCTACATGAAACCGGACGCCGGCATGTTCCTCGGTTCGCCCGCCAATGCCGACCCGGTCGAGCCCCACGACGTGCAGCCCGAAGAGCTGGACATCGCCATGGGCATCTACCAGATCGAAGAAGCCACCACCCTGACCATCCGCCGCCCGACCCGCACCTGGGCTGGGTTGCGCAGCTTCGTGCACGACGGCGATCTGCTGGCCGGCTTCGATGTGCAGGTGCCTGGACTGTTCTGGGTCGCGGCCCAGGGCGGCTACGGCATCCAGACTTCTCCGGCCATGGGTCAGGCCAGCGCGGCGCTGGTTCGCGGCGAACCGCTGCCCGATGGCCTCGCCCGTTTCGGCTTGAACGCCGCAATGCTATCGCCCGCGCGCCTGGGCTGACTTTCACCGAGGTGACGCATCGCCAAGATTGCGGCACACTCCCTCGCGCCCCTGCTCCACGGGGCGCTGACCGCCTGGAGTCTGTCATGAATGCCCCGCAAGCCGATCCGGCGCTGGATAATTTCCGCACCATCGCCGATGCCATCGCCACGCTGTTCTACCCCCACGCCGAAGTGGTGCTGCATGACCTGCGCACGCAACGGGTCGACTACATCGCCAACAACCTGTCCAAGCGCGAAATTGGCGATGACTCGTCCTTGGAAGACATGCTCAGTGAAGAGGTCAGCGAACGAAACATAGGGCCCTATGAGAAGCTGAACTGGGACGGACAAAAGATCCGCAGCCTCAGCAGCGTGCTGCGAGACGCCCAGGGCCACCCGTTGGCGGTGCTGTGCATCAACCTGAACATTTCGCTGTTCGAAAACGCCAAGGCGGCGCTGGACCTGTTCCTGTCACCGAACAAATTGATTGCGCAGCCCGACTCGCTGTTTCGCGATGATTGGCAGGAGCGGATCAACACCTTCCTCCACGCCTGGATGCGCGAGCGTCAATTGAGCCTGAACCTGCTGACCCGCGACCACAAACGCGAACTGGTGCTGGCGCTGCACGCCGAAGGCGCGTTCAAGGGCAAGAGCGCGTCCAACTATGTGGCGAATGTGCTCAATATGGGACGGGCGACGGTTTACAAGCATTTGAAGGAGTTGAAGGGCTGAGGTTTTGTTGCCTGGCCTGACCTCATCGCGAGCAAGCTCGCTCCCACAGGATCTGTGTCGGACACAAACATTGTGTACAACGAAGAGCCACTGTGGGAGCGAGCTTGCTCGCGAAGATGATTAATCAGTCACCGTAGATATCCGACTTGAAATACTTGGCCTGGATCTTCTGGTACTCGCCATTGGCCCGAATCCCATCGATGGCCTTGTTCAAATCCGCCACCAATTGAGTATTGCCCTTGCGCACCGCGATCCCGGCGCCCTCACCGACGTATTTCGGATCCTTGAGCTCCGGCCCGACAAACGCGTAGCCCTTGCCACGAGGCATCGACAGGAAGTCTTCCAGCGGGATGGTGTCTGCAAAAATCGCGTCCAGGCGCCCCGACGCCAGGTCCATGTAGATTTCTTCGTTATTGCTGTAGCGCTTGACCGTCACGCCTTTGGGCTCGAAGACTTCCGTGGCGAAACGATCCGTGGTGGTAGCGCGCTGCACGCCCACGGTCTTGCCCTTGAGGCTGGCGTACTGGTCATCGACTACGGCGCCTTCCTTCATCACCAGCCGCGACGAAGTGAAATAGTACTTGTGGGTGAAATCCACCGACTTCTTGCGCTCTTCGGTGATGGTCATGGACGACAGCGCCAGGTCGATCTTCTTCACCTTGAGGGACGGGATCAGCCCGTCGAACTCACCCTCGATCCACTCACACTTGACCTGCATCTGCGCGCACAAGGCGTTGCCGATGTCGTAGTCGAAACCTTCGATCTTGCCTTCCGAAGTCTTGGAGGCAAACGGTGGATAAGCCGCCTCGATGCCGATGCGCAAGGTTTTATCGGCAGCAAACAGAGTGCTGGAGGCCAACAGGCTCAAGGCCAGGCCGGTGATGAGGGGAAATTTCTTCATGGACGTTCTCTCGCGGATTGTTGTTGGTTTGGCAGAGAAAAAATAGGCGTGGCTCAATTTGTACTTATAAATCCATACTGGACTTTAATGTACATATCGTCAATTGGAGAAACAGGGGAAAGTGATGGGAGGCTGGCGGCCCCTCCGCGAGCAAGCCCGCTCCCACAAGGGACCTGTGTACAACAAAGATCCAGTGTGGGAGCGAGCTTGCTCGCGATAGCGACTTATGCCTTGCGAAAAAACTACAGATTACCTACTGCTTCCAGCGATCCGCCGCCGCATGATCACTGTCCCGCCCTTCCACCCAGCGCGGGCCATCGACGGTGTTTTCCTTTTTCCAGAACGGCGCACGCGTCTTGAGGTAGTCCATGACAAAGGCGCAGGCGTCGAACGCTGCCTGGCGATGGGCGCTGGCAGCACCGACAAAAACGATTGGCTCCCCCGGTTCCAGGGCACCAATGCGATGCAACACCTCGAGCTTGAGCAATGGCCAGCGCTGTTCGGCCTCGATGGCGATCTTGCCCAGGGCCTTCTCGGTCATGCCTGGGTAATGCTCCAGGAACATCCCGGACACATCGAGGCCGTCATTGAAGTCGCGCACGTAGCCAACAAAACTCACCACCGCTCCCACGCCGACATTCGCCGCGTGCATCGCGTTGACTTCGGTCCCGGGATCGAACGGCTCGGCCTGCACCCGAATCGCCATGGCTCAGCCTCCTGTCACAGTCGGGAAGAACGCGACTTCATCGCCGTCGGCCAAAGGCTCGTCGAGTTGGCACAGGTCTTCGTTGCGTGCGCACATCAGGTTTTGCTCGGTGAGCACCTCGGCGCCGTCACGCTGCGCGAGCAACGCACGGACGTCGTTGACCGTCGCAAAATCGCCTTCCACCTTGACCGAGTCCACGCCAAGCGCTTCACGATAGCGAGCAAAAAATTTCACGGTGATTTTCATGAGGCATCCGCCTGGAAATGGCCGCTCTTGCCGCCGAGCTTTTCCAGCACCCGCACGCCTTCGATGGTCATGCCACGGTCCACGGCCTTGCACATGTCGTAGATCGTCAACGCGGCGACGCTGGCGGCGGTGAGCGCCTCCATTTCCACACCGGTCTGGCCCGACAACTTGCAACGGGCAACGATGCGTACCCGGTCCTCGCCTTCGGCATTGAGCTCGACCTTGACGCTGGTGAGCATCAGCGGATGGCAGAGCGGAATCAGGTCGCTGGTTTTCTTCGCCGCCTGGATACCGGCAATGCGCGCAACGGCGAACACGTCGCCCTTGGGATGGCCGCCACTGACGATCATTTGCAGGGTATCGGGCAACATGCGCACAAAAGCTTCAGCCGTGGCTTCACGGAACGTCACGGCCTTGTCGGTCACGTCGACCATATTGGCGCGACCTTGGGAATCGAGATGAGTCAGCACAGGGTTACTCCTGATCAGGAGCGTCGATTGTAAACCCGTGGGTCAGATTCCGGCAGGGCTGATTGTCGCACCTGCTTCCATCTTGGATTCTGAAGTCACTGCAAAACCCTTGTGGGAGCGAGCTTGCTCGCGATGACAGTGGGTCAGGTACTTATTTTTATCTGATACACCGCTATCGCGAGCAAGCTCGCTCCCACAAGAGGTTTCGTATCGCCATAAAAAAACCAGGCGACTTGTGGTCGCCCGGTTTGGCTGGAGTTACAGGTGGGATTCAGCGTATTCGGCCAGGATCGAGCGCGGTACGCCTTGCAGGGTGATGTGGACCCCGTTGGGGAAGTCCTTGAAGCGTTCGGTCAGGTAGGTCAGCCCGGAGCTGGTCGCGGACAGGTAAGGGGTGTCGATCTGTGCCAGGTTGCCCAGGCACACCACTTTGGAACCGGCGCCGGCACGGGTGATGATGGTTTTCATCTGGTGCGGGGTCAGGTTCTGGCATTCGTCGATCAGGATCAGGCTCTGCTGGAAGCTGCGGCCCCGGATGTAGTTGAGGGATTTGAACTGCAACGGCACTTTGCTGAGGATGTAGTCGACGCTGCCATGGGTACTCTCGTCGTCCATGTGCAACGCTTCGAGGTTGTCGGTAATCGCACCCAGCCACGGCTCCATTTTTTCCGCTTCGGTGCCGGGCAGGAAGCCGATCTCCTGGTCGAGGCCCTGCACGCTGCGGGTGGCGATGATGCGCCGGTAGCGCTTGCTGACCATGGTCTGTTCGATGGCGGCGGCCAAGGCCAGGATGGTCTTGCCGGAACCGGCGGCGCCGGACAGGTTGACCAGGTGGATATCCGGATCGAGCAGGGCGAACAGCGCCAGGCTCTGGTAGATGTCCCGAGGCTTGAGGCCCCACGCCTCCTGATGCAGCAAGGGTTCCTGATGCAAATCGAGGATCAGCAATTTGTCGACCTGGATTTCCTTGATCCAGCCGACGAAGCCTTGTTCGTCGATGATGAATTCGTTGATGTGCACCGCCGGCAGGTTGTCGATCAGTTGCACCTGGTGCCAGGTGCGACCATGGTCCTGGCGGGTTTCGACCTTGCTCACGCGGTCCCAGAAGGAGCCGGTCATGGTGTGGTAGCCGTTGGGCAGCAGCGAAACGTCGTCGACCAGTTGGTCGGTGCTGTAGTCCTCCGCCGCGATCCCGCAGGCGCGGGCCTTGAGGCGCATGTTGATGTCTTTGGTCACCAGCACGACGGCTTGATCCTTGTTGCGCGCGTGCAGGTCGATCAACTGGTTGATGATGATGTTGTCGTTCAGGTGTTCAGGCAGCACCAGGTTGGGTTCGGTGCGCTTGCTCATCAGGATTGAAAGCAGGCCCTTGGGACCGCTTTTGCCGCGCTGGATCGGTACGCCCAGCTCGACGTCTTCGGGAGAAGCGTCGCCCAGGGTCTTGTCGATCAGGCGGATCGCCTGGCGACATTCGGCCGCTACGCTGTGATGGCCACTCTTGAGCTTGTCCAGCTCTTCAAGGACGGTCATCGGCAGGGCAACGTGGTGTTCTTCGAAATTCAGCAGCGCGTTTGGATCGTGGATCAATACGTTGGTATCGAGTACATACAGGATTGGCTGGTTGGAGGAAGGGCTACGTCCGTGGTCATCCATACTCGGTCACCTTTGTGGGGGCCATTCGACGCAATACCGTGACAGTGCTGCGCCTCGAGGTAGCCACCGAATTCACCCGCGACGATTCGGGTGAACTGCACACAAACTGGGTCTTGGAAGACGCCACCTGTGTTGCAGGTTTCGGCGGTCTGTCTTCTTGATACTCCAAAACACATGACAGGAAAAAGCACTTTGACGGTTTTTTGAAGTTTATTTTTCAGAGTGACGAATAACCCTTGGCGTACCGTTGCAGCACCGTTAAAGTCGGAAGTCCGGTCGCCATGAAAGCCCGATCGAATTTACCTCCAGCCCAACGTTTACAGGCCTTTCGCATTCAGCGAAACGCGTCCTGGCAATCTTCCCAACCGATCCCGCTTTGCGCTGTTTGCGCGATGAGCCACGGCATAGCCGTTTTGACCGCATCCTGCTTGGCGTTGAAATTGATTACGCCGTGACGCCACAACAGCATCAGGGTCAGCACACGCTGGGCACTCTGCTCGGGCTTGAGGCGGTTGGTGCTGTCCTGGGGATCGATATCCCACAGCGCCACTTGCAGGCCCTGGTTCCGGAAGAACGACTGCGCGTCACCCCGGCGCTGCCCCTGGGGCGGGCGGAACAGCGGCACGAAATTCTCCGGCAGCTTGCCCTTGACCAGGTCGACACTGCGCCGCACCGAGTCCTGCCAATCCTGCCAGTAACTGTGGGAACGAAACTCCCAACCCTGCACACCGACGCACTGCCCGGAATAGACCGTCTGGAGATCATTGACCGAGCGATCCGCGAGGCGCGTCTGGATGTCCTTGCCCAACACGAAGAACGTCCCGCTCATGTTCGACTTGCGCAGGTAATCTGTCAGCCACGGCGTGTTGTCCGGCGCGACGTTGGCCCCGCTGTCGAAGGTCAACAGGAACAGCCGGTCATTCATCTGCTCGCCGTTGCGCTCGTAATCGCCGAAACGCTCGATTTCGCTGGTGACCTGGGGAAACAGCGCCGCCTTGCGCAGCAGTTCGTCCCGATACCGGGTGTGGAAGATCCGGCTTGGCTCGGCCCACTTGATGTAATACGAGTTGTCGTCGAGCTGAAACCTGCCCGCCTCTTCCCGCAAGGTCGCCATGTTTTCCACCAGATAGCAGAACGACGCGTCCAGTTCGCAGCTTCGCTGGGCAAAGTTGTAGCTGGACAGCAATCGCTGCCACAACCGCGCGCGCAGGGCATTGACCGCCGCCATGTTGACCGTGCGCAGCCCCAGGTATTGCTTGAGGGCGATTTCGTCCATGGCATCGGTGTCCAGCAACACCCGGGCAAACATCAGCACCTCGGCCCGGGAGGCCACATCGAACAGCGTCGGGTTGGTGAGCTGCTCGGGCCAGGTGCTGCGGTCCAGGGTGGCGACGTCATTGGGCGCGGCAATGGCACCGAAGCTCAACAACCAAGCCGACAGTAGAAGGACGATACGCAAAAGGGATGTCTCCATAACGAAACCCGCGCGGCATGATAGCTGATCCTGGTGTGGCACCTCTTCGCAAACTGGCGAATAAGCCTCTGTGGCGAGGGAGCTTGCTGTGGCGAGGGGATTTATCCCCGCTGGGCTGCGCAGCAGCCCCAACAAAGGTGCAACCAATCAGTTCCACCAGGCTGTAGATTTTTCAGGGCTGCTTCGCACCCCAGCGGGGCGGTGCGACGTTTCGCTAAATCCCCTCGCCACACAAAACTCGGCAATTCGCGCCTCACCATCCATCCCCTATCACCCCAATAGCTGGAGTCCACCCCGACAACCCCCTAGAATCGCCGCACCCTTAAAGGAGACGTTTGCATGCTGATGGTGATTTCCCCCGCCAAGACCCTCGACTTCGAAACACCGCCGGCTACCGAGCGCTTCACCCTGCCCCAATACCTGGATCATTCCCAGGAGTTGGTCGAGCAATTGCGTGAACTCTCGCCTGCCCAGATCAGTGAATTGATGCACGTTTCCGACAAGATCGGCGGCCTCAATGCCGCGCGGTTCGGCAGCTGGACCCCGGCGTTCACCCCGGCCAACGCCAAGCAGGCGCTGCTGGCGTTCAAGGGCGACGTTTATACCGGCCTCGACGCACAAAGCCTTGGTGAAGCCGACTTCGACTATGCGCAACAACACTTGCGCATGCTCTCGGGCCTTTACGGCCTGCTGCGCCCGCTGGACCTGATGCAGCCGTATCGCCTGGAGATGGGCACCAAGTTGGCCAACGCCCGGGGCAAGGACCTGTACGCCTTCTGGGGCATCCGCATCAGTGAATGGCTGAACGAGGCGCTGGCCGACCAGGGCGACGACCTGTTGTTGAACCTGGCCTCCAATGAATACTTCAGCGCAGTCAAACGCAGCGCACTGAAGGCCCGCATCATCGATACCGAGTTCAAGGACCTCAAGAATGGCCAGTACAAAATCATCAGTTTCTACGCAAAAAAAGCCCGAGGCTTGATGAGCCGGTTTGTCATTGAACAACGCATCAACGATCCAGCGGCACTCAAGCAATTTGATGTGCAGGGGTATCGCTACAGCGCCGAGCAATCTTCTTCAGACAAACTGGTTTTCCTGCGCGACCACGCCCCGCAATAACGCAGCGTCATTTCCGGGCCCCGATAAGGGGCCTCGATCAAAGCCGAATTTGTCATCCAACTTCCCCGCCCTATTCGCCACTTTCTTGGCGCCAACAAAACAAACACTCCCCGCGCTAACTTTTCTTTCACTCGACAAATGTCAGATTTTTCCGTAGTGGCACCGATTTTTTTCTTCAGTACTGGCACAAAACTATCTACCCCCTTTAACTCCCCGAAACTAAAGGGCGAAATCGGTGGTGCTATCAATATGAGAGCAGTGCCATCTAGGCAAATATTTCGAAAAATTTCGAAAATCACGATGAGCGGATCGGAACTATGTGAAATTGCACGGCTCATACCACCCGTAACGATTCTCGCCGAGCGTGTACGAGATAACTTACAAGGCACGTCGTCCGAAGTAACGGAGTTGTAACGACAACTTAGCGAAACGGTCGTCTTATTGGATCCACCCTTAAAGGACGGGAGATAACGCACCATTACTATCCCCTACAAGGCCAAGGCTGCGCCCCTATTAACGTGCTCACCCGAGCACCCAACCTTCTGATTTTGTGGGCTTTTTGCCAGGAGTCTGAAGTGAAAGATCTTTTGCACGAGCGTCCCGCCAACGAGGACTGGCTGCATAACAGGGCAGGTCATAACAACTAGGCCGCTTTGCGCACAACTTGAGTGCACTTATTTAGACACTCGGAACTTTGTATGCCTGCACACGGCACTGTGGCGCCTGCATTTCCACACTTCCGAGTGCGCGATGACCGCTGAACACTATTAACTCCGGCCATTTAATGGCGTGAAAACAGAGGTAAATGCGATGCGCATTAGCATATTTGGTTTGGGTTACGTCGGTGCAGTATGTGCCGGTTGCCTGTCTGCACGGGGCCATGATGTAGTTGGCGTAGATGTCGCCAAAGACAAGATCGACATGATCAATGCTGGTAAGTCTCCGATCGTTGAACCGGGTCTTGGCGAGCTGTTGGCGCAGGGCATTCAAACGGGTCGGCTGCGCGGCACTACCAACTTCGCCGAAGCCATTCGCGATACTGACCTGTCGATGATTTGCGTTGGCACGCCAAGTAAGAAGAATGGCGACCTGGAACTGAACTACATCGAAGCCGTGTGCCGCGAGATCGGTTTTGTCCTGCGCGACAAGACCACCCGCCACACCATCGTGGTGCGCAGTACCGTACTGCCAGGCACCGTGGCCAATGTGGTCATCCCGATCCTCGAAGACTGCTCCGGCAAGAAAGCCGGCGTCGATTTCGGCGTCGCGGTCAACCCGGAGTTCCTGCGTGAAAGTACCGCGATCAAGGACTACGACCAGCCGCCAATGACCGTCATCGGCGAGTTCGACACCGCCTCGGGCGACGTCCTGCAATCGCTGTACGAAGAGCTCGACGCACCGATCATCCGCAAGGACATCGCCGTTGCCGAGATGATCAAGTACACCTGCAACGTGTGGCACGCCACCAAGGTCACCTTCGCCAACGAGATCGGCAACATTGCCAAGGCCGTCGGCGTCGATGGTCGCGAAGTGATGGACGTGGTCTGCCAGGACAAGGCCCTGAACCTGTCGCAGTACTACATGCGCCCAGGCTTCGCCTTCGGCGGTTCGTGCCTGCCTAAAGACGTACGCGCCCTGACCTACCGCGCAAGCTCCTTGGACGTGGAAGCGCCGCTGCTCAACTCGCTGATGCGCAGCAACGAATCCCAGGTGCAGAACGCTTTCGACATCGTCTCCAGCCACGACAAGCGCAAAGTCGCCCTGCTGGGCCTGAGCTTCAAGGCCGGTACCGACGACCTGCGTGAAAGCCCACTGGTAGAACTGGCGGAAATGCTGATCGGCAAAGGCTATGACCTGCGCATCTACGACAGCAACGTCGAATACGCCCGTGTCCACGGTGCGAACAAGGATTACATCGAGTCGAAGATTCCTCACGTCTCGTCCTTGCTCAACTCCGACTTCGACGCGGTGATCGACAGCTCCGACATCATCATTCTCGGCAACCGCGACGAGAAGTTCCGTGCGCTGACCGAGAACGTACCGGAAGGCAAGCAGGTCATCGACCTGGTTGGTTTCATGTCCAAGGCCACCTCCCCGAGTGGCCGGACCGAAGGCATCTGCTGGTAAGTCTGTTAGCCGGCCGGGGCTCGCCCTGGCCGGCCTTTCGCCTGCCTTAACCCATCGGGCCGCCCACAAGGCCCGCCCGAGATAGAGACGGATGCAGATTATGCACAGGCTAAAGCACGGCCTGCTTCAGGCCGCCGGTTGGCTGTTTTACTTGAGTTTACTGATGGGCATCGCCATGGCGCTGCCCACGTCCACGTTCGACTCCGAATCCAAGGATTTCATCTTCCTGATCGGCGCCGTGGGCATCTGGCGTTACTCCATGGGCGCGACGCATTTCGTGCGCGGCATGATCTTCCTGTACATCGTCTACCCACACCTGCGCCGCAAGGTACGCAAGCTGGGCAAGGCGGCGGACCCGTCCCACGTGTACCTGATGGTCACCAGTTTCCGCATCGACGCGCTGACCACCGCCCAGGTCTACGGCTCGGTGATTCGCGAAGCCATTGAGTGCGGGCTGCCGACCACCGTGGTCTGCTCCATCGTGGAAATGTCCGATGAACTGCTGGTCAAGAGCCTCTGGGCCCGCATGAACCCGCCGGAGCACGTCAAGCTAGACTTCGTGCGCATCCCCGGCACCGGCAAGCGCGACGGCCTGGCCTACGGCTTCCGCGCCATCTCCCGCCACCTGCCGGACGATCGCGCAGTGGTCGCGGTGATCGATGGCGACACCGTCCTCGCCGAGGGCGTGGTGCGCAAGACCGTGCCGTGGTTCCAGCTGTTCGGCAACGTCGGCGGCCTGACCACCAACGAGTTCTGCGAAGTGCGCGGCGGCTACATCATGAGCGAGTGGCACAAGCTGCGCTTCGCCCAACGCCACATCAACATGTGCTCGATGGCGTTGTCCAAGCGCGTCCTGACCATGACCGGACGCATGTCGGTGTTCCGCGCGACCGTCGTCACCAACCCGGACTTCATCGCCGACGTGGAAAGCGACTCGCTGCAACACTGGCGCCTGGGCCGCTTCAAATTCCTCACCGGCGACGACAAATCGAGCTGGTTCAGCCTGATGCGCCTGGGCTACGACACCTTCTACGTGCCGGATGCGGCGATCAATACGGTCGAGCACCCACCGGAAAAGAGCTTCATCAAGGCGAGTCGCAAGTTGATGTTCCGTTGGTACGGCAACAACCTGCGGCAGAACTCCCGGGCCTTGGGCCTGGGTCTGCGGCGTCTGGGCCTGTTCACTTCGGTGGTGCTGTTCGACCAGCGTGTATCGATGTGGACGTCGCTGCTGGGCCTGACCGTGGCGATCATCGCCAGCTTCAAGTACGGCACCGCGTTCATCCTGGTGTACCTGCTGTGGATCGGCATCACGCGGTTGATCCTGACCTTGCTGCTGTCGTGCTCCGGACACCGGATCGGCCCGGCCTACCCGGCGATTCTCTATTACAACCAGATCGTCGGTGCCCTGGTGAAGATCTACGTGTTCTTCCGCCTTGATCAACAGTCCTGGACCCGCCAGCCCACCCACCTGACCCGTGATCTCGCCAGCTTTCAACGTTGGTTCAACACTTGGTCGTCTCGGACCATGACCTTCTCCGCCGGCAGCATCTTTGTCGCCGTGCTGCTGACGATGGTCTGACCGGACTTGAATGAATTAACTAGGAAATCGCCCCTATGAACACCGCCGTGAATGTCAACGTAGTGCATGAATCCGAAGCCCAACGCCAACACGCCCGGGTCAAAATCCCGGCCAAGTTGCGTTTCTTCGGCCCTGACCGTACGCCCATGGAAGTCAAGGTCCTGGACCTGTCGGCCGGCGGCCTGTGCTTCAACGCCGGCCAACTGCCGCTCAAGGTTGGCGAGACCTACAAGGCTCGCCTGCAGTTCGTGATCGACAACCTCGGCCTGGCCATGGACGTCGAATTGCAGATCCGTTCCTACGACCGCCAGACCGGCCGCACCGGCTGCCAGTTCCAGAACCTGGAGCCGCGGGACATCTCGACACTGCGTCACATCATCACCTCGCACCTGGCCGGCGACATCGTCGGCGTCGGCGATGTGCTGGCGACCCTGCAGCGCGACAACTTCACCAAGGCCCGCAAGCAGAAAGATGACAACGGCGGCATGACTGCCTTCGGTCGCCTGCGCGCCGTGACCTTCAGCCTGGGCGTATTCGTCGTTGGCCTGGCGGCGTTCGGTTTCATCTTCAAGTCGGTGTACGGCATGTACTTCGTCAGCCACGCGCAGGCCGGCATCGTCAACGTACCGGGCATGGCCATCACCATGCCGCGCGACGGCACCGTGCAGAGCCTCGTCAAGGCCGACGGCGTAGCCGCCAAGGGTGCCCCGCTGGCGACCTTCAGCACCAGCATGCTCGACGTGCTCAAGGGCCACCTGGACGACAACCAACTGCAACCAGCCAAGGTCGAGGAATTGTTCGGCAAGCAGATGACCGGCACCCTGACGTCGCCATGCGATTGCATCGTCACCCAGCAACTGGTCTCCAACGGCCAGTACGCGAGCAAGGGTGACGTGATCTTCCAACTGGTACCACGGGGCACCGAGGCCAACGTTGAGGCACGCTTCTCCTATCGCCAGTTCGGCGACGTGCGTCCAGGCACCCCGGTCAGCTTCCAGGTTGCCGGCGAAGACACCACCCGCACCGGCAAGATTGTCAGCAGCACCAGCCTGAAAAGTGCCGACCTGTCCTCCGACATCCGTGTGCTGATCCAACCTGACGAAGCCCTCGACAGCGCGCTGGCCGGCCGTCCGGTGGAAGTCGTCAGCGATCGTGGCCCAAGCCTGAACTGGCTGATCGACAAAGCCATGGCCGTTGGTCTTTAAGTCGAGGATATGCCCGTGACCATTATAAAAATCCTGAACAGCCCACAGACCCTGTGGGAGCGAGCCTGCTCGCGAAAGGATCAACGCGGTCAGGACGATGCGCCGCAAGCTCGTTCCCAAGTGGGAACCCTCTGTGCCTTGGCATTGGCAGTGAGCCTGGCCGGTTGCGCCGGCCTGCCCGACCAACGCCTGGCCAACGAAGCCCTCAAGCGCGGCGACACGGCGTTGGCGCAGCAGAACTATCAGCAACTGGCAGACCTGGGCTACAGCGAAGCCCAGGTCGGCCTGGCCGATATCCAGGTGGACAGCCGCGACCCCGAGCAGATGCGCAAGGCCGAGGCGACCTACCGCGCCGCCGCCGATATCTCGCCGCGCGCCCAGGCTCGCCTGGGTCGCCTGCTGGTGGCCAAGCCCGGTTCCACCGAGGCTGAAAAACACGAAGCCGAAGGCCTGTTGAAAAAAGCCTTCGCCAACGGTGAAGGCAACACCCTGATCCCGCTGGCGATGCTGTATCTGCAATATCCCCACAGCTTCCCGAACGTCAACGCCCAGCAGCAGATCAGCCAATGGCGCAGCGCCGGCTACCCGGAAGCGGGCCTGGCGCAGATCCTGCTCTATCGCACCCAAGGCACTTACGACCAGCACCTGGACGAAGTGGAAAAGGTCTGCAAGGCCGCCCTGGCCACCACCGACATATGCTACGTCGAACTGGCCACGGTCTATCAGAAACGCGGCCAACCGGAACAGCAGGCCGAGCTGATCAAGCAAATGCAAGCCGGTCACGCCCGCGGCGTGGTCTCGGCCCAGCGTGTGGACAGCGTCGCCCGCGTCCTGGCCGATCAAAGCCTGGGCAAGACTGACGAGAAAACCGCCCAGTCGTTGCTCGAAGGCATCGCCCCCGGCAACCCCGCTTCCTGGGTCAGCCTGGCGCAACTGCTCTACGACTTCCCCGAGCTGGGTGACGTCGACAAGATGATGCAATACCTGGAAAACGGCCGCGCCGCCGACCAGCCTCGTGCCGAGCTGTTGCTGGGCAAGCTGTACTACGAAGGCAAGTGGGTACCGGCCGACGCCAAGGTCGCCGAGGCACATTTCCAGAAAGCCGTGGGCCGGGAAGTGGCTGCCGATTACTACCTCGGCCAGATCTATCGCCGTGGTTACCTGGGCCAGGTGTACTCGCAAAAAGCCCTGGACCACCTGCTCAAGGCCGCCCGCAACGGCCAGAACAGCGCCGACTACGCCATTGCCCAGCTGTTTTCCCAGGGCAAGGGCACCAAGCCCAACCCGGTCAACGCCTATGTGTTCAGCCAGTTGGCCAAGGCGCAGAACACCCCGCAGGCCACCGAGCTTGCCCAGACCCTCGAAGCACAATTACCGCCGGAACAACTTGCACAAGCGCAACGCCTGCTACAACAAGAGCAGGCCATTCGCGGCGCAATGAGCCCCGATACGCTTGAACTGCAAGCCCTAAAAGAAGATGACGGCGAGGAACCTCTATGAAGCTTTTGAAGCTCAACCCTTTTGTGCAGGCTGGTATTGGCCTGTCGTTTGCCCTGCTGTGGTCCTGCCCGACCCTGGCGGCGCTGACCGAAAGCAAGAATTTCGGCCTGGAAGTAAAGATCACCGGCCAGTCCGAAGATGACCGCGACCTCGGCACCCAACGCGGTGGCGATGTCAACGGCGTCGGCCTGGACCTGCGCCCATGGGTCTACGGGGAAAGTGGCGCGTGGAGTGCCTACGCCATGGCCCAGGCCGTGACGTCTACCGACATCATCGAAACCGACACCCTGCAGCAGTCCGACGGCGCGACCCAAGAAACCGACAGCGGTGACCGCGAAGCCAAGAAAAGCTACCTGGCCATGCGCGAATTCTGGATCGGCTACCGGGGCCTGACCCAGTATCCGGGCGAACAGTTGAAATTCGGTCGCCAGCGCCTGCGCAATGACGACGGCCAATGGCGCGACACCAACATCGAAGCCCTCAACTGGACCTTCGACACCACGCTGCTGCGCGCCAACCTGGGCGTGGCCGAGCGTTTCAGCGAATACCGCACCGACCTCAAGGAGCTGTCGCCCCAGGACAAGGATCGCATGCACGTCTACGGTGACGTCGGCTACCAATGGATGCCGGGTCAGTGGGCCGGGATCCGCGCCCACCACAGCCATGACAGCGGCAGCCTCGATTACCCGACCCCGGGCGAAGCCACCGATACCCTGGACAAGACCCAGAACGGTGACCTGACCTGGCTCGGCCTGGAAGCCAACAGTGACGCCTACAACTGGCGCAACACCAACACTGTCAACTACTGGGCAAGCATCACCGGCATGACCGGCGATCGGGACACCGTCAACCCGCTCAACGCCGACGGTACTCGCCCGGCGCAAGCCAAGCGCAGTGACGACGTCGACGGCTGGGCCACCGACCTGGGTGTCCGCCTGCGCCTCGATCCGCAATGGCAAGTCGGTGCAGCGTATGCCCGGGCCAGCGAGGACTACGAACAGAACGGCTTGCAAAGCAACCGCTCGAACTTCACCGGCACCCGCTCCCGGGTCCACCGTTTCGGCGAGGCTTTCCGCGGCGAAATGGCCAACACCCAGAGCGCCAGCCTGTTCGGTTCCTGGCAATTGCGCGACGAATACGACGCCAGCCTGGTGTACCACAAGTTCTGGCGCGTGGACGGCAACAAGCCGGTGGGCAGCAACGGCATCAACGCCGTGGAAAACAACACCGACGACGTGACCGGCGCCATCTTGTCCACTTCCTCCCTGCCGCTTCGCGACGGCAACAAGGACCTGGGCCAGGAAGTCGATCTGGTCGTCACCAAATACTTCAAGCAAGGCCTGCTGCCGGCCGCGCTGAGTCAATCCATTGATGAGCCGTCAGCGCTGGTGCGCTTGCGTGGCGGCGTGTTCAAGCCAGGCGACGCCTACGGCAAAGAGGTCGATTCGTACATGCATCGCGCCTTTGTCGACGTGATCTGGCGCTTCTGATGCGAACGGCCATGGGAGTGCCCGATATGAACCGCTACCTCAGGAACAGCCAGGCGATGAAAGGTTCGATCAGCCTGTTGGCCGCAGCGATGCTGCTGGCCGGCTCGTCGGCGTTCGCCAACGTTGAACCGGTGGCCAAGCCGGGCAACGTGGTCAAGGAACTGCAACGCGCCAAGACCTACACCGTCAGCAGCGCGCCGACCGCGCCGCTGGAGCTGGCCACGCCTACCCTGCCCGACCTCAAGGGCTACACCGCCGAAGCGGCTGCAGCCAAGATCGTACGGACCAAGGCAGGCAAGGTCAGCGTTCGACGGATGATGCAAGAAGACGCCTTGAAGGACTTCATCGGCGGCGACAACAAGATGGCCGAGTGGGTGGTGCGCCAGCACGGTATCCCACAGGCCATCTTTCTTGACGACGGCTACATGAACCTCAAGGACCTGGTCAAGAAAGTGCCCAAGTACGTCATCGAGACTTCGCCAGGCGTATACCTGGCGAAGATCCCGATTGTCGTCGGTCGCAAGGGCATCCTCGAGATCGACAAACAGACCCAGGAACTGCGCCTGTCCCAGGAGGGCGGGTCGTTCCTGGTCAACGATGGCCAGATGTTCATCCGCGACACCAAGGTCACCGGCTGGCGCGAAAAGGACAATGGCCCCGCCACGTTCCGCTCGCCCAAGGAGTTCCGTCCGTTCCTGCTGTCCTGGGGCGGCACCGAGACCTACATCGTCAACACCAAGATGGCCAGCTTCGGCTATGCCAACAGTAAGTCGTACGGGGTGAGTATTTCCCAATACACGCCGAACATGGCCAAGGTCCTCAAGCGCCCGGAACCGACCGGCTGGATCATCGGTTCCGAGTTCTCGGACATGTGGTACGGCTTCTACTGCTACGAGACCCGCGACTTTGTCATCAAGGGCAACACCTACAAAGACAACATCGTCTACGGCATCGACCCCCACGACCGTTCGCACCGGCTGATCATCGCCGACAACACCGTCTACGGGACCAAGAAGAAGCACGGGATCATCGTTTCCCGTGAGGTCAACGACAGCTTCATCATCAACAACCGAAGCTACGACAACAAACTCTCGGGCCTGGTGATCGACCGTAACAGCGTGAACAACCTGATCGCCTACAACGAGATCTACAAGAACCACACCGACGGCATCACGCTCTACGAGAGTGCCGACAACCTGTTGTGGGGCAACAAAGTGATCAGCAACCAGCGCCACGGCATCCGGATTCGTAACAGCGTGAACATCCGCCTGTACGAAAACCTGTCCATGGCCAACGGCCTGACCGGTCTGTACGGCCACATCAAGGACCTGTCGGACACCGACCGGGACATCAAGCTCGACCCGTTCGACGCCGAAGTGTCGCTGATCGTGGTCGGTGGCGAACTGGCCGGCAACGGCAGTGGCCCGCTGTCCATCGACTCGCCGTTGAGCGTCGAGCTGTACCGCGTGTCCATGCTCGCGCCGACCAAATCCAGCGGCATCAGCTTCACGGGAATCCTTGGCGAACGCCAGGACGAAATTCTCGACCTGCTGGTACGCCAGCAAAAAGCCGTGCTGATCGACCCCGTTGAACGCCAGACCGAAATGCGGGACTGAGGAATGACCTTTATGAACCCACAGATGATCAAACTTCTGGGCCTTTCCGCCCTGACTGCCGGCATTCTCGCCGCCGCAAGCGGCGCTCGCGCCGATGAAATCAAGGCACCAACGTTCACTGCCGAACCGTGCTGCAACCTGTGCCCGGCTGCCCACGACGCGAAGAACTACACCACGCGTTACCAACAAAACTTCACCACGCTGGTACAGGCCCAGGGCGACTGGCTGTTCCGGACCCAGGAAGACCTGCGCACGGAGTTCAACACCACGCCGGCCGGCTACAAGCGCATGCAGCAGCTGCACGATGCGTTCAAGAAAAAAGGCGTCGAGCTGGTGATCGTCTACCAGCCGACCCGTGGCCTGGTGAACCGCAACAAACTCAATCCCCAGGAAAAGGCTGCCTTCGACTACGAAAAGGCCCTGACCAACTACAAGTCCATGCTGGGTCGTTTCGCGCAGATGGGTTACGTCGTGCCGGACCTGTCACCGCTGACCAACGAAAACCTGCCCGACACCCTGCCGGCCCACGACTTCTACTTCCGTGGCGACCAGCACTGGACCCCGTACGGTGCCCAGCGCACGGCGAAGATCGTGGCCGAGAAGGTCAAGCAGATCCCGGCCTTCGCCGACATTCCCAAGCGTGAATTCGAAACCAAGAAGTCCGGCCGCATGGGCAAGACCGGCACCCTGCACAACATGGCCGGGCAACTGTGCGGCACCAGCTACGCGATCCAGTACATGGACCAGTTCACCACCGAGCCCAAGGGCGAGGCTGGCGATGGCGACCTGTTCGGCGATTCCGGCAACCCGCAGATCACCCTCGTGGGTACCAGCCACAGCGGCAAGAACTACAACTTCGCCGGTTTCCTGGAAGAAGCCATCGGCGCCGACATCCTCAACGTGGCCTTCCCGGGCGGCGGTTTCGAAGGCGCGATGATCCAGTACCTGGGCAGCGAAGAGTTCCAGAAGAACCCACCGAAGATTCTCATCTGGGAATTCTCGCCGCTGTATCGCCTGGACCAGGAAACCATCTACCGCCAGATGATGGCGCTGCTGGACAACAACGGTTGCGAAGGCAAGCCGGCATTGATGAGCAGCAAGGCCAAGCTCAAGCCGGGCAAGAACGAATTGATGGTCAACAGCAAGAACATGGATCTGCGTAACGGCAGCCACCAGGTCGACATCCAATTCGCCGACACGTCGGTGAAAACCTTGCAAGCCACCCTCTGGTACATGAATGGGCGCCACGAGGACATCAAGATCGAAAAACCGAACACCTCCGAAACCGACGGGCGTTTCGCCTTCCAATTGCGCACCGACGAGGACTGGGCTTCCCAGAACCTCTTGGCTCTAGAAGTCCAAGGGCCTGAAGCCGGCAAGGAGCCATTGCAAGTGGAAGCGAAAGTCTGCAAACGCAACGCATCTCCGCAAGCCGAGCAACAAACGGCTCAAATCGGACAATGAGGTCTCGTCTCATGACCAGAACCATGCGCACCCGAACGTTGAAAACGCTCCTGGCGCCGTCGCTGCTGACCCTGGCGATGTTCGCCGGGGCCACGCAGGCCGCGGCGCCACTGCGCCCGCCACAGGGCTACTTCGCACCGATTGAAAAGGTCAAGGAAGGCGACGGCGGCAAGGGCTGCGAAGCCGTGCCGACGCCGTACACCGGCTCGTTGCAGTTTCGCAGCAAGTACGAAGGCTCCGACAAGGCTCGCGCCACGCTGAACGTGCAATCGGAAAAAGCCTTCCGTGACAGCACCGCCGACATCACCAAAATCGAGCGCGGCATCAGCAAGCAAGTCATGCAGTTCATGCGCGACGGTCGCCCCGAGCAACTGGAATGCACCCTGAACTGGCTGACCGCCTGGGCCAAGGCCGATGCATTGATGTCCAAGGACTTCAACCACACCGGCAAGTCCATGCGCAAATGGGCGCTGGGCAGCATGGCTTCGGCCTATGTCCGCCTGAAGTTCTCCGAGTCGCGTCCGCTGGCCAATCATCAGGACCAGGCGCAACTGATCGAAGGCTGGTTCAGCAAGATGGCCGACCAGGTGGTCAGCGATTGGGACAACCTGCCGCTGGACAAGACCAACAACCACTCGTACTGGGCCGCCTGGTCGGTAATGGCCACGTCCGTGGCGACCAACCGTCGCGACCTGTTCGACTGGGCCGTCAAGGAATACAAGGTCGGCGTCAACCAGGTCGATGCCGAGGGCTACCTGCCCAACGAGCTCAAGCGCAAGCAACGCGCCCTGTCCTACCACAACTATGCCCTGCCGCCGCTGGCCATGATCGCCAGCTTCGCCCAGGTCAATGGCGTGGACCTGCGCCAGGAAAACAACGGCGCCCTCAAGCGACTGGGTGACCGAGTGCTGGCCGGGGTGAAAGACCCGGACATCTTCGAAGAGAAGAACGGCGAAGAACAGGACATGAAGGATCTGAAGATCGATTCGAAATTCGCCTGGCTCGAACCGTTCTGCAGCCTCTACACCTGCTCCGAAGACGTGCTTGAACGCAAGCACGAAATGCAGCCGTTCAAGACTTTCCGCCTCGGCGGCGACTTGACCCGGGTGTACGACCCTTCGCGGGAGAAAGGCGAGAAAGGAAGCTGACACCGTTCTCCCTGCCTGAAAGGGAACCCTGTGGGAGCGAGCTTGCTCGCGATGACGGCGGCACATGCGACTGCGATGCAAGCTGATCCACTGCTATCGCGAGCAAGCTCGCTCCCACAAGGGAAAGTGGTCTGTTTCAAATGCAATGCCCCCCGGTTTTCATGGGGGGGTTTGGGGGGGCTCTGGCCCTTGACTGTTGATTCAACAAGGAGAGATCGGGATGGTATTTTCATCCAATGTGTTCCTGTTCCTGTTCTTGCCGATCTTTCTCGGCTTGTACTACCTGAGCGGGCAACGCTATCGCAACCTGCTGCTGCTGATCGCCAGCTATGTGTTCTATGCCTGGTGGCGGGTGGACTTCCTGGCCCTGTTCGCCGGCGTCACCCTGTGGAACTACTGGATCGGCCTGAAAGTCGGTGCCGCCGGCGTGCGCACCAAACCGGCCCAGCGTTGGCTGCTGCTCGGCGTGGGCGTGGACTTGGCCATCCTGGGCTATTTCAAATACGCCAACTTCGGCGTGGACAGCCTCAACGCAATCATCACCAGCTTCGGGCTCAACCCGTTCATCCTGACCCACGTGCTGCTGCCGATCGGGATCTCGTTCTACATCTTCGAGTCCATCAGCTACATCATCGACGTGTATCGCGGTGATACGCCGGCGACCCGCAACCTGATCGACTTCGCGGCGTTCGTGGCGATCTTCCCGCACCTGATCGCCGGCCCCGTGCTGCGTTTCCGCGACCTGGCCGACCAGTTCAACAACCGCACCCACACGCTGGACAAATTCTCCGAAGGCTGCACGCGCTTCATGCAGGGCTTCATCAAGAAGGTGTTCATCGCCGACACCCTGGCGGTGGTGGCCGACCATTGCTTCGCCCTGCAGAACCCGACCACCGGCGACGCCTGGCTCGGCGCCCTGGCCTATACCGCGCAGCTGTACTTCGACTTCTCCGGCTACAGCGACATGGCCATCGGCCTGGGCCTGATGATGGGTTTCCGCTTCATGGAAAACTTCAAGCAGCCCTACATCAGCCAATCGATCACCGAGTTCTGGCGCCGCTGGCACATCAGCCTGTCGACCTGGCTGCGTGACTACCTCTACATCACCCTGGGCGGTAACCGCAAAGGCACGCTGATGACTTATCGCAACCTGTTCCTGACCATGCTGCTCGGTGGTCTGTGGCACGGCGCGAACATCACCTACGTGATCTGGGGTGCGTGGCACGGCATGTGGCTGGCCATCGAAAAAGCGGTGGGCATCAACACCACGCCGCGCAGCATCAACCCGATCCGCTGGGCACTGACCTTCCTGCTGGTGGTGATGGGCTGGGTGATCTTCCGTGCCGAGAACCTGCACGTGGCCGGCCGCATGTACAGCGCAATGTTCAGCTTCGGCGACTGGTCGCTGTCGGAACTGACCCGCGCCAACCTCACCGGCCTGCAGATCGCCACGCTGGTGGTGGCCTACGTCACCCTCGCCTTCTTCGGCCTGCGCGACTTCTACACCAACCGTCCGCCAGTCAAGACCAAGCCTGAGGTGAACACCGAAGCCAACGGCCCAGCCACCGCGCAACCGGGGATGATCAAGGCAGTACCGGGCGACAACCCGTCGACCATCCACGAACCTGGCTACACCGTCGGCGTCGAGGCCCAGGTGCAACCGGCCTACTGGACCGTGGACTGGTCGCGCTACGTGATGCGCGCCCTGGTATTGCTGTTGTTCATCGCCTCGATTCTCAAACTGTCGGCGCAAAGCTTTTCGCCGTTCCTTTACTTCCAGTTCTGAGGGATCCGGACATGACCCGCTCATTACGCATCTTCTACGTCGTGCTGTTCATGCTGATTTTGACAGCACTGGGTATTTGGTCGATGCGCAGCTTCTTCGGCTTCAGCACCAATCCCGATGCGACCGTGCTCAACGGTCGCTGGGCCAAGGCCGTGGAAACGCACTACGACGACGAGTTCCCGATCAAGCGCCTGGGCACCAACATCTGGGCGGCGCTGGACTACAAGCTGTTCAACGAAGGCCGCAAAGGCGTGGTCTTGGGCCGCGACCAGTGGCTGTACAGCGACGAAGAGTTCAACCCGATCGTCAACGAAGACCAGAACCTGCAAGGCAACTACGCGCTGATCGAAGGCGTGCGCCAGAAGCTCAAGGAACAAGGCATCACCCTGGTCATGGCGATCGTGCCGGCCAAGGCGCGCCTGTATCCCGAGCACCTGGGTGAAGTGAAGCCTTCGAGCATTCACGCCAACCTGTACCAGGATTTCCATGCCCGCGTGGCCACGGACAAGATCCTTGCCCCTGACCTGCTCGGCCCGCTGCAACAGGCCAAGCAGAGCGGCCAGCAAGTGTTCCTGCGCACCGACACCCACTGGACGCCTGAAGGCGCACAAATTGCTGCGGAACATCTGGCCAAGGCCATTGCCGAACGCACACCACTGAATGGCGAACCACAGCGTTTCGTCACCGAGCCTGCGGAGAAAATCATCCACAAGGGCGACCTGCGTCAGTTCCTGCCGCTCGATCCCCTGTTCGAAAACCTGATGCCGGCCCAGGAACCATTGGTCAAGCGCAACACCCGCGAAGCCGATGACCAGCCGGCCAGCGATGACGCGCTGTTCGCCGATGCCCAGGTGCCCGTGGCCCTGATCGGTACCAGCTACAGCGCCAACCCCAACTGGAACTTCGTCGGTGCGCTCAAGCAAGCCCTGCACAGCGACGTCGTGAACTACGCCGAAGACGGCCACGGCCCGATTCTGCCAATGCTCAGCTACCTCAAGAGCGACGCCTTCAAGAACAGCCCGCCACAGGTGCTGATCTGGGAGTTTCCTGAACGTTATCTGCCCGTGAACAACGAGATCGGCGACGCCGATCCGCAGTGGGTCGCCGAGCTCAAGCAAGCCGGCGCCCGCCAACAGAACGTAGCTGCTAACACACAATCCGAGACGCCCGATCGGGCGCAAAACTGAAAGAGAGGTCCACCATGACTTTCAACACTACTCCTCGCCGTCTCGCTGCTCGCTCCTTCAAGGCCGTTGCCCTGGTCGCCAGCATGAGCGCCCTTTCCTTGTCCGCCTTCGCCGGTGACTCGGCCCTGTACGGCCCGGTCGCGCCAAAAGGTTCCAGCTTCGTGCGGATCTACAACGCCAGCAACGCCGAAGTCAGCGCCACCGTCGGCAGCACCAACATCAGCGACGTGGCCCCGTTGGCCAGCAGCGACTTCAGCTTCATGCCTGGCGGCGACTACAGCGCCAAGGTGGGCAGCCAGACCGTACCGGTTAAACTGGCCTCCGATCACTATTACACCCTGGTCAACAACGCCAGCGGCCAGCCACAACTGATCGAAGAACCACCGTTCAAGAACAAGCAGAAATCCCTGGTACGCGTACAGAACCTCACCGACAAGGCGCTGACCCTCAAGACGGCCGACGGCAAGACCGAAGTGGTACCGAACGTAGCGGCCAAGGGTCGTGGCGAGCGTGAAATCAACCCGGTGAAAGTGTCCCTGGCCCTGTTCGAAGGCGACAAGAAAGTCGGCGATCTGAAACCAGTGGCCCTGGAGCGCGGCGAAGCGGCCGTGCTGTACGTGACTGGTTCGGGCAGCAGCCTGTCGCCAGTGTGGGTCAAGCGCCCGGTTTCCACCCGCTGATGAATTCACCTGATTGACGTTGTACCCCTGTGGGAGCGGGCTTGCTCGCGAATACGGTCTCACATTCAACATTGATGTTGGCTGAACCACCGCTTTTCGCGAGCAAGCCCGCTCCCACCCTGAATCGGGGTGTCAGTCGGGTACGGAACAAAAACAAGAGAGTGAAACGACAGAACGCAGTAGCTCTAAAACCATTTCGCTTCAAAGGAGTAACAAACATGATTCCGGTGATCTTGTCAGGTGGTAGTGGCTCACGTCTTTGGCCGCTTTCGCGCAAGCAATTCCCTAAACAGTTCCTGGCCCTGACCGGTGAACACACCCTGTTCCAACAGACCCTCGAGCGCCTGGTGTTCGAAGGCATGGACACGCCGATCGTAGTCTGCAACAAAGAGCACCGCTTCATCGTCAACGAGCAGCTGTCCGCCCGGAACCTGGAAGCCCAGCGCATCCTGATGGAACCGTTCGGTCGCAACACTGCGCCGGCGGTGGCCCTGACCGCGATGATGCTGGTCAACGAAGGCCGCGACGAACTGATGCTGGTACTGCCGGCAGACCACGTCATCGAAGATCAGAAAGCCCTGCAACGCGCGTTGGCCTTGGCCACTGTGGCTGCCGAGCGTGGCGAAATGGTGCTGTTCGGCGTACCGGCCACCAAGCCGGAAACCGGCTACGGCTACATCAAGTCGACCAACGACGCCCTGCTGCCTGAAGGCGTGAGCCGCGTATCGCACTTCGTCGAGAAACCCGACGTCAAGCGCGCCACCGAGTTCGTCGAAGCCGGCGGTTACTTCTGGAACAGCGGCATGTTCCTGTTCCGCGCCAGCCGCTTCCTCGAAGAGCTGAAAAAGCACGATCCGGACATCTACGACACCTGCCTGCTGACCCTGGAGCGCAGCGAGCAGACCAACGACACCATCACTTTCGACGAAGCCACTTTCGCCTGCTGCCCGGACAACTCCATCGACTACGCCGTGATGGAAAAAACCCAGCGCGCCTGCGTGGTGCCGCTGTCGGCCGGCTGGAGCGACGTCGGTTGCTGGGCATCGCTGTGGGAAGTCAACGCCAAGGACACCAACGGCAACGTCACCAAGGGCGACGTGGTGATCCAGGACAGCCGCAACTGCATGATCCACGGCAACGGCAAGCTGGTGTCGGTGATCGGCCTGGACAACATCGTCGTGGTCGAGACCAAGGACGCCATGATGATCGCCCACAAGGACAAGGTCCAAGGCGTCAAGCAACTGGTCAACACCCTCAACGCCCAGGGCCGCACCGAAACCCAGAACCACTGCGAGGTCTATCGTCCGTGGGGCTCCTATGACTCGGTGGACATGGGTGGTCGTTTCCAGGTCAAGCACATCTCGGTCAAGCCGGGCGCGTGCCTGTCGCTGCAAATGCACCACCACCGCGCCGAACACTGGATCGTGGTCAGCGGCACCGCCGAAGTGACCTGCGACGAGAACGTGTTCCTGCTCACTGAAAACCAGTCGACCTACATCCCGATCGCGTCGGTCCACCGCCTGCGCAACCCGGGCAAGATCCCGCTGGAAATCATCGAAGTGCAGTCCGGTAGCTACCTGGGCGAAGACGACATCGAGCGCTTCGAAGATATCTACGGTCGTTCCACCCCGCTCGAGCGCGGCGTGTCGGTGAAGACCATCGCCCAATAAGCGTCAGTAACGATCAGCCGTACAAGAAGCCCCCATCCAGCCCACTGCGTCCCCTATCCGCAGCGGGTTGGGTGGGGGCTTTTTTTCATGAATCCAACAGCCTTACTGATGCGTCTATACACTCGAAAATCAGCTTTCGGCTATCAACGGTTAGCCACCAGTACCTGTTTGGATTGCACTTTTCGAACGCGTGTCTTCGAATAAACACTGACTGACGCGTTCGAGCGATTAAACAAGGATGGTTTTTTATCCGGCGAATACTGATTGATCGCAGCCGTGCCCTGCGTGCTCTGTTGAAAAATGCTCCAGACGCCATCCTCTCGGTTGAATCTCATAAAAGCGAAGGCGGTAGTGACTTCCTCCTGTTGGCCTTCGGAATTCAAGATATAACCGTAATCCTTGTACTCCATTGCCGCACTGAGTCCTAGACCATGGTCGATAACAGCCAGGTCGTTGTATTCGACGTCTTCCTTTCCTCCTTGCACATGCCGGACCCGCAGAACATTGTCGTTGAGCTGATCAACAGTCAACGAACAACCACTGAATCCAGGAGTGAAGACATGATCCGCGTCCCGCCGACCGGGATTTATGGGAATGTCGACAAAGCCCCCCTGCGGCGCCCAATAGGCTAATACTGCGTTGTTTCCTTGAGGAATATCCGTGGGACTTCTCAAAACCCTCAAGGCGTTGAAAACTCCACTAGCCACCCCGCCGTAACTAAATTGTTCCATTGTAAACAGCAGGTTACCTCCGCCTTGCAGGTTACTGAACTCGGGAGGGAGTGCACGAACATCACTTAATAGAAACGTGCTGACTTCCACTTCCTTGAGTTCAGTTTCGCTAAGCGCGCTGTGGATACTGGTCGGTTTTGCGACCGCCGGCAGATTCCGCATAAATGTTCCGACATCAGCCCGCTTGGCCCCAGAAACGTTGCGCTCAGCACCTATTGCAATGACCGGTTGGTGTAATCCATTGGAACGTTTTTTCGTAGTTATTGAGCCATCATCGTCGATGAAAGACATTGGATTGTTTCTGACCATCCGGTAAATATTCAAACCATCCACCGTCCCCGCCGGGTCCGGATTCACCCAGCGCTGCAACCACGGGGCGTAATACCGAAACCCATAGTAATAAAGCCCCGTCGCATCCCGCTCCTTGCCCGAGTAGCGCACTGTCTTGTAACCCACTTCGATTACGTCATTTCCAGTCAGATAGGCCGTTTCGCCGAAGGGATAGAAATGCTCCCGGCTGATGATCCGCCCGTCCTCGGCCAGCTCCAGGCCAACCGAACCCAGATGATCGGTAACGCTGAATCGGTAAGCGTCGTTTTCTCCGGTCGGCGGCGTGCTTTCCCAATGCAATACCCGAACATCGCTGAGCCCGCCCTGGGCGACGATCACCTGCAGCGCCTCGCCCGTTCCGCTGTCGACACGCAGTTCCAGCCCCGGCAGATAACGCACCTCGGCGGTCAGGGTACGGGTGCCGGTTTGCAAGGTGCGAAGCTTGCGCGCCCGTTGCCCGCCGCCGTCGTAGATATAAACCTCGCTATCATCAAGCCCCGATGTCCGTTTGATGGGTGTGACCGAACCCATCTGGTTACGCAGGTCCCAGGCCAGGAATCGACCCGCGTCCAGCGCCAGGCAGTTACCCCGCGCGTCGAAGGCGGCAGCGATTTCCTCCTCGGTGGGCGGCACTCCGTCGCGGTAAGGCAGGCAGCGATTGCTGTAGCGCGCCGCTTGGATTTGTCGACCATGGCTTTGCGCACCGAAGTGAACCAGCTCCAACAGGTTACCGCCCTCGTCATAGCGGTAGGTCTGTCGATAATTGCCCACCGCCGCGGGATCGTTGCGCCCCACCGAATCGGGGCCTTGGCTGACCGGTCTGGCCTCCCAGCCAGTGGCTTCGATCAATTGGTAGAGGCTGTCGTAGACAAAACGACTGAGCGGATCGATGCGTTGGTTGGCGAAGTAACGGACCGGCAGGGCATGGTCCTCGATGCTCAATACGTTGCCCATCGGGTCGTAGTCGTAAAGCAAGTGGTGCAGCACGTCGCCGGCGCGCATGGCCTGGTGTTCCATCAATCGCCCGTCTTCGGGTCGGTACTTGAGCGTGGTCTGCAGGCCGTTCCCGGCTGTTTCCTGTTCAATCTGCGCCTGGGCGCTATAGCGAATATCGCTCACCAGCACCTGCCAATCGTCTTGCCCCTTCAACAGCAATTGGCTGCCGGACAGCCGGCCATCGAGCGTAAGGTCTTGTCGTTGTCGATTGCCCCTGGCGTCGATCCGCTCCAGCACATCGCCTAACGGCCCAAAGCGCCACGTCGAAACGGCGCCGTCGCCCGGCTCCAGCAAGTGTTCGCGATCGGCCTCGGATTCCGGCCAATCGGGCAACGCCACATCGAAGATGAAACGGCGATCCTGCGTAAGGTTTTGTCCGGTCAAGGCAAAGGACGACAGCAACAACGTACCCGCCGTATCGTCGTGGCGGATCAATCGCCCGTACTGGTTGTGATCCTGATCGCCTTGGCCCGAATAGCCATAGGTCAAGCGCTCGGTGCACCGCCGCGACTCCCCTGCGCCCTGTTCAAAAACTGCGATGGGGCGCAGCAAGGCATCGTATAGGTGATCCCGCCGCGTCCCTCGGCCATCCCAGCCACGTATATTTTCGCCGGCAAGACTTGGCAGAATGGTTTGTGTACCCGCATCAACGCTGACCGTGTGCAGCTCAGCCCCGGACAACGAATAAATCGCCGAAAGGTTGGCGGGCGTCGATTCGTCACTTTCCTGCAAGGCCCACAACCGCGGGTCCCACTGCTTGGTCGCGCGCCCCGCCATGTCAAAGAGGCTTCGATTTGTGCGCCGCTGCGCGAGGCCATCTTCAAGGTTTCGGCAATAGTCGATCAAGCGGACCGCCAAGCTACGCGGATCAAAGGCGATCAATCCAGGAGTTCTACGGTCCATGCCCATCGGTAAGCCTTTTGCGTGGGGGTCACCTGCCCATGTAATAAGCGGAAGACGCAATTGCCTACTGTCATAGATGACAGTCACGACGGACGGTGCTGGGCGCATGAATATCCATCGCCCGCGCCCTTCGGTAGGATGTGGCAACCGGAACGGAGGTTTCGAACATGCTTATCGGCGTCGTGCTGGTCATCACCTGGCTCATCCTGCTGTTGCGCTACCCGGCCAAGGCCTTGCCGGTGTCCCTGGCGGCCTTCGTCGGGCTGGGGCTGGTGGCGGCGTGGGTGCTCTGGGAAGAAAGCCGCGAGACCCGGCAACTGGCCCGCCTGGACCTGCAGATTGCCTACGCCCCCGAACATTGCCCTGCTGATCGGCCGTTGCGCCTGAAAATCCGCAATGGCAACGACGCGCCGTTGACGGAGCTGCGCTGGCGCATCGCAGCTTACGCGCCCGGCGATAGCATCAACCTGGCCGACAATCTCTACAGTTCACCGCGTTATCGCGGCCCGGGCGACTTGCAGCCCGGTGCCGACTGGCAGGACTGCTTGCCAATCCCGCCGCTGCGTCCCGGCTATCGTCCGCAAACCCTGGAGTTTCGCGCCGAGCGATTGCAAGGTAGCTTCGCCAACTGATCTTCCTCCCACCTGCTTGCACAAGGAACACGCCATGCCCGTTGCGTTGATTACCGGATGTTCCAGCGGCATCGGCCGCGCCCTCGCCGACGCCTTCAAGGCCGCCGGCTACCAGGTCTGGGCCAGCGCACGAAAATCCGAGGACGTGGCGCAACTCAACGCCGCCGGGTTCACCGCCGTGCAACTGGACGTTAACGACGGCCCGGCGCTGGAACAGCTAGGCGAACGAATCAACCAGCAACACGGCGGCCTCGACGTGCTGGTCAACAACGCCGGTTACGGCGCCATGGGCCCGCTGCTGGATGGCGGCGTGCCGGCCATGCAGCGCCAGTTCGAAACCAACGTGTTCGCCATCGTCGGCGTGACCCGCGCACTCTTTCCTGTGCTGCGCCGGGCCAAGGGATTGGCAGCGTGTCCGGTGTGCTGGTCACGCCATTTGCCGGCGCCTACTGCGCCTCCAAGGCAGCCGTGCATGCCCTGAGCGACGCATTGCGCATGGAATTGGCGCCGTTCGGCATCCGCGTCATGGAGGTGCAGCCCGGCGCCATTGCCTCCAGTTTCGCCAAGAATGCCGGCCATGAAGCCGAGCAGTTGATCAGCGAACAATCGCCCTGGTGGCCCCTGCGCGATGGCATCCGAGCCCGCGCCAAGGCATCCCAGGACAACCCGACCCCTACCCGCGAGTTCGCCGCCGCGTTGCTCAAGGCCATTCAGCAACCCAAGCCACCCCGCCTGCTGCGCCTGGGCAATGGCAGTCGCGCATTGCCGTTGATGGCAACCTGGCTTCCTGCCGGTTTGCTACAGAAGGGGTTGATGAGGCGGTTTGGATTGAAGCGGCCGTTGTAGTCTGATAGCAGGCCGGCCCTCAAACGTTCAGATCAAGGGCCTGCGATCCCACCAGTTTGTCACCAACGTCTGGGTAGCCTGGGTTGAGGCCTGTATCGCTTCAATGGTCTGGATGTGTTTAATGATCAACCACGTCCGACGTACTTGTTCAGAATTGAGTTCAATGCCGTCAGTTCCCCAAGCGACCCCTTCTACCGGCTCCAGATGGGGCTGAGCCTGGGGGGGATGGGTCATTTTGTCGAGTAGTTCCTCCGGCCACTGGGATGTATTCAAAGTTCCCCTGAAAGCTATGTCATCCAGGCTTTCGGAGATCCCTTCCCATTTCCCCTCGAACGCGCGCCAAATGGGGGACATTTCGTTGAGGTAAGGCGCCCAGGAAAGCGTCTCAAACAGCGGGGCTCCCTCCGTCATGTCTTGTAATAGATATCCTGTAAAAAGCGCCTCGGTTGCGTGGGTATTTAATACCTGTCGGGTCCATCCTTCCTGAGCCCGTTGTACACGCGCCCAATTCAAATAATGACGTTGAATGAATCGGGTGAAAGGAGCGTTGCTCCACAAGTCGATGCAAAAGTCAAAGAACAGGGAGATGTGCGTTTCCAATTCGGCCAATGTGAATGGCTGATGGCGCAAGCTGGCGCCCAGTCGCGAATACACACGCGACTGCAGTGCCATGAGTCGCTCGTCAAGATTAGTTATACGCGGACGCATCGCGTCCATACGCCCCCCTAGATTGAAAAGACGTCCGACGGCATCCTCGCCACTCCTCTGAAATCCGCTATTTTGCGCCTCTCCAAGTCGTGTGATTTCGTCACTGAGCCAGTCCAAAAACGCTGAAGCGGAGGGGTTTTCGCGCAGCTTTTCGAATTCCCTGCGCAACCCCGCATCCCGGGTCCAGGCATCGCGGGTATAGGCAAAGCGAAAATTGGCCTCTCGCAGCCTGGAGATCTGGCTCACCGGCAGCGGATTGTCATCCAGGTTGATGCCCAGCAATCTGCGGTTCCCCTCGTTTCGGGGCAACACGGACAGTATGGGATCGACATGGGTAATGGCATTGCCGAGTAACGTCAGGTAGAGCTGGCTCACGGGCGTGCGCTGGATCAATTGAATCAGTGCCGCCGGAATTTCCTTGAGTCGGGTGCGAGCCAGGTTCACGAATTTCAGTCGAGGCAATCCCGACAGGCTCGTCAAACCGATCACACGATTGCCGCTCAGGTCCAGCGCGACCAGACGCTTCAGTTCCCCCAGGAACGCGCTGTTTTGCTCGTCCAATACCAACCTGCTATCACCCAGGCTCAGGTTTTCCAATTGCCTCAGGCCGCCGATTGCTTGCAGCAGCTCGGGGGTGAACGCCGGGTTGTTCTTCCATACCAAATGTTTAAGCCGCGGCAATCCGCCCAGCGCCTCGATAGCTCGGGCGCCGATTCGGCCCGGCACCAGCTCCGTGACACCCGATACGCCAGAAAGCTCCAACCACTCCAGCGTGGCATGGGGCGTGGGCCCCAGCAGGGAAGCGAATACTTCGTCATTGAACACAAGGGGGTTTTCGTCCAGGAAAAGGAACCGCAGCCGTGGCATGCCCGCGATGGCGGAGGGACAGCGCGTGAGGCGATTATGGACCAGCGACAATTCGACGACCCTGGGAAAACGGCTCAAGAAACCCGAAGGCACGTCACTGAGCGCCAGTCCACGGAGCGTGAGCATTTCAATATGGCTGAAATCAGCCGTAAGAATCGGCAGTCGCCCTATCGGGCCGGCCGCCACTTCCAAACCGAGCACCGAGCTGTCCCCGGCGGTAAAGCGGGTCTCCCGACGCCAACCGCGGCGCAGCGCCCTGCCTACCTTTCGACGAATCACCGACCTTTGCGCCGGATCGTCAAGCTCCACCGCATGGTGTTTGTCCGCAGCTTGCTCCCATACCTCCAAGCTTTCGTCGAGGGTTTTCCATTCGGCCTCTTTTTCATTGATCAGCAGGTCAAGGGGTCTGCCCGACTGAGCGCTGCGTTCCTGGAGTTCGGCCATCACCCGGACGCTGATGTCTGCGTGCGGATAGAGCGACTGAAGACGTGACTGTGGGGTTGCCCCGCGCTGCCAAAAGGCAACCCCTCGGCCACTCAACGGATAACCCGGCGTTTCGCCCACTCGCTCCGGAAAACGGACATTGGCAGGTTTCGATGCATGGATCCCCAATGCAGAGCGCAACTGGTCGCGACTTCCCAAGGCAATGTCCAACAGTTGTCCGCGCAGCTTGTCGTGTTCCCAAATGTCCAGGTCCAAGCGATGGCGTGCCGAGTCAGGCAAAGCCCGCAACAAGGCATCTTCCAGGCTCGTGGGTGGGCCGAGTTCGTTATTTGTCTCGTCAAAGGGCTCATAGCGATCGTCGCGGCGGCGAATGGTTTTCAACGGCCCGGTTCCACCCGCTTCCAGAGGACCGAAAGAACGCTCCTCAAGCAACAATTGCACCCGTACCGGCTCGTCCAGCCTCGCCAGCTCAAGGGCAAGCAGGCTCATGACCAAGCGGTCCCGATCGTTGCCCGAGACGCCAGCTTGCAAGGCTTCCAACGCCCGCGATACACGTAGCTCACGCAACGCCTCGACGGTTCTCTGCGCCAGGCTCTGCGGCACGCGGCCGATGCTCAAGCCGCGTTCTTCTTCTATCGTCATGTCCGCCAGCAGAGCATCCGCCACGGGCTCCGGCAAGCTCGGAAAGTCTCGACACAACAGCGCCACGTTCGGATGCTGCCCAGGGCGATTGGCGAAGTTCTCCACCAGGCGGTAGCCATCGTTTTCAAGGCTATCAGCCAACAGGTTGGCGAAGCGTCGGTAGGTGACAGCAGGGCTTTCCCACGGAGTCTCGGCGCCCAACAAAGCGCGTTGCTCTCGGGCATCGAGCTGCAAGAGCAACCGCTCTTGCCATTGCCCACTGTGAAATGCAGAAGCATCGAGGTGCAGCTCGGGGCCTGCTCCTGATCTGAAGAAAGAGTTTTGTCCATCCATGTAGCGGAACGCACGCCGGACCGGCCACCCCGGCAACTCTGTCAGCAATTGCACCACGCCCCGGGGTACTTGTGGCAGGGGGTGATTGGCACGTAGCCGGGTCACTGCATCCGACACTTGCGCCCGAGCTGCAAGACGTCGGGCCATGTAGGGCAAGTGCACCGGCAGAGGCTCGCCATTCACGGCGAGATAGCGCAGCCGATCATCGCTGATCCCGATCAGTCGCTGGGCATCGTCAAGGCTTGCGTTCGCTAACGTTCGCAGTTGCGGGTCGATTTCCCGCAGCAGCCGTGCGCCTTGCATGCCCAAGGGATCCCGATGCACCCAACGCCACCCTGTTGAACGTTCCCATTCAAGGGCCGGTACAACACCACGGTAGTTCGGAGGCAGTTTGAGGCGCAGATCGCGTCCGTCGCCAACGACCTCATAAAAAACGCCTTCCACGTCCACCCAGGCATCATCCGCAGCGCGCCAGACGCCGTATCGATCGGCGGTCGAATATTCAGGCGGCACGCGCAGGCTGGCGCTCGGCCGGGTGCGACCGTGCCAAAGCCGCTCACTGCCATCGTTCGTCACCACGGGGGTCATCTCGCCCAACAGATGATTGGCCCCGAAAGCGCCTACCGCAAACGTCGTGGCACTCATTGCGGCGCTGAACAGGTGTTGGATCGCCTCGAGCCTCTCCCCCAGGTTGAGCGCATGGACGCCTTCATAGACATCCAGAATGAATTGCCCCATTCCCAGGGCAACACCCGCCCAGGCCAGTGGCTCGACACCGGGCAGGAACATGCTGATGCCGCCAAGAAATTGCAGCCCTGCGCCCAGCCACATCCAGGTTTCTCCGATCAGTACACCGGCGTCGATATGAGCCACTGAACGGGCCTGGCTCGACGCGCTACTCAACACGACGCTACGCCATTCACGGTAGAGGCCCTGCCAGACATCTCCGCGCAGTTCATGAACCTCGACCAGGTTTTTCTCCCCTCTTCGCAGCAGGCCTACCAGCACCCGATCACTCCAGTTTCTGTCAGGCAGCGGCAACAGTCGGGAAAAAAACGCTGCATATCGAAGGTCACCCAGGCGCATGACGAGATCAGCCTGGAAAGCTGCCGAACTGGCGTATTGCTTGAGGGGCGAGACAGGATCGTCCGGAATATGGACCACGATCGGCACCCACTGCCCCACGATTTGCCGATCCCCCCAAAAGACCCGCACGCCAGGCAGGACGATGCGATGCTCCGCCCGCCAGCGTTCGCCCAGCTCAAGGCCGCTGGCGAACGCCGCGGGCAGCGGCTGAACCTTCACGGTGGCATCGAGCTGCACGCCAAAAGCCGCCAGGATGCGTTCACCCGTGACATCCAGCAACCCTTGCATGCGGGCTTGCAGGGCGTCGTGTCGCAGCTGCGTTTTCCGAAACTGGATGTAATCCGACGCGAAGGCAGGCAACGAGATTGCGTCATGGGAAAGCTGCGGAATCTGGCGTCGCAACTCGGCAGCGTAAGCGGCTCCGGTATCCAGGTCACGACACAAACCGGCGAAGTCGTTCATCTGCACGACAGACGCCTTGGCGCGGTCAGGATAAAGCTCGAATTGGCTGCCTCGGATGAAAGCCTGAGCCTCGGTGTCGGCACGGGGGAAATTGATCAGCGCGTGTTCCAGCAATGATCGCTCTTCAGGGAGATGTGGCTTGCACACCAGCGTAGCGGGACCGCCTCCAGGGACCGGATAAGTCGCGCAATCATCCCGAAAATGCCTGATCAGTCGAGAGCGCTCCAGGTCAATGCGCGTGCCGAAAAGGCGATCCATGTGGGCTTGTATACGAGACAGCGCAAAGTCGCGCAATGACGGGATAACCGCATTTGTCACATTGAAGCGATGCGCGGCCTCGGCCAAGTCCAAGGCGGCCTGTAGCAGCCTTGCCTGTTCGCTCTGGTTCGCATCCAGCAGCCAACGGGGCAGTTGCTGGCGAATAAAGTGGTGGTGAGTCAGCTGGGTCATCGAGAGTTCCTTCAGTCGAGGACGCCAGCTTGAACGGGCCTGGGAGAGGCAAGGTGGTAAATATGTACTACATTCGAAGGGCCTCAGCGCCCAACGGGCGGCTCGACCACCACCGTACAGGTCATCCCCGCCGCCAGCAGCACGCCATCCGGCACCTCATCCAAATGAATGCGCACCGGCACCCGCTGGGCCAGGCGTACCCAGTTGAACGTCGGGTTCACGTCGGCGATCAACTCGCGGCTCTCGGGGTTGTCGCGGTCGTAGATCCCTCGGGAAATACTTTCCACATGGCCCTTGAGCACCTCACCGCTCATCAGTTGCAACTGCGCCGAATCGCCTACCCGCACCTTGGGCAACTTGGTTTCTTCGAAGAAGCCGTAGACCCAGAACGAATTCATGTCCACCACCGCCATTTTCGCCTCGCCCATGCGCGCATAGTCGCCACGGTGCACGTTGAGGTTAGTGACGTAGCCGTCCACCGCCGCGCGAACCTCGGTGCGGGCCAGGTTCAGTTCGGCCGCCTCCAGTTGCGCCTGGGCCTGCTGGTAATCGGCCAGGGCCGAGTCGGCGATGTTGCTGGCGTCGTCACGGTTTTCCCGGGAAATCACCAGGCTGTCCAGGTCGGCACGTCGGTGCGCATTGACCTTGCGCATTTCCCAGGTGGCCTTGCGCGACGCCACCAGTGAACGCGCTTGTTTCACGGCGATGCGGTAATGCTCGGGGTCGATGCGCATCAGCAAGTCGCCCTTTTTCACCAACTGGTTGTCGCGCACCGGCACCTCGACCACCTCGCCGCTGACGTCGGCGGCGACATTGATGATGTCGGCCCGCACCCGCCCATCGCGGGTCCAGGGTGTGTTCATGTAATGCACCCATAGCGTACGGCCGATCCACAGTGCCAAGGCCAGCACCAGCAACGTCGCCAGCAGGCTGAAAAGCTTTTTCATTGTGTCGATCTCAACGGTAGACCGTCAGCGCCAGTGCGCCGAACAGGCAGGTGAACAGGCTCAGGCGCAGCAGCGCCGGGTGCCAGAAAAAACGGTACAGGTCCAACCCCGAGAGGAAACGATCCAACGCCCAGGCCAGGCCGGCGGCGATGAAAAACATCAGGGTCATGGTGGGCATGTAAACGCCGTGGAAGGCGATTTCACGGGGCATGTTCAAGTTCCTGGGGAGGCGGCGTGGTGTAAGCCGCCAAGGGCGATTGCGGGTCAAGCAGCGAGGTGCGGATGAAGTGCAGGTAGCTTTTCACCCGACGCAGGGCCGAGGTATCGAAGTGCGGGGCGAAAGGCTCGTCAGTGGCCTGCACGCGGCCAATGGCGTGGTCCACCGCCACGAGTGCGCGCTCCAGATTGCTCTGGCTCGGTTGGCGGAACAGCCGCACCAGCGCGCGTCCCATCACTCGGATCGCCTGGCGCCATGGCTGGCTTTCGGCATAGGCCGGATGCACCGGCAGCGTCGCCTGCTCCTTGCGCAACTCGATGATCGCGTGGCCGATTTCCAGCACTACGAACATCCAGCGCAGCAAATTCCGTTGCACCCGGGGCTGCCCCGCCGCCAGCCCATAGGCCTGGTGCAGCAAGTCCCGGCTGCTGCTCTCGAAACCCGAGGCCAAGCCCTTGAGCTTGCCGCTGATGGCGAACACCACTTGTTCGCGCAGGTCCTGTTCGAGCCGGCGCCACATCCAGCGGCTGTTGGGCGGCAGGATGATCGCGCCAGCGGCGGCGCACACCAGCATGCCGAGGATCATTGCAATGTAATCGTTGATGAAGGTGTAGGGGTTGTAGACCGCCAGGTTGTCCGGCACGGAACCGGTGCTGAAAAAAATCAGCAGACCCAGCCCGACCCCGGCATGCTGCGGTCGAGAACTGAGAAACGAACCCAGCATGATCACCGGCGCCAACATTACGCAGAGCAAGGGGAAACCGTCGATCAGGGGAAAGACGAAAAACATCTCGACGAAGCCGACCAATGCCCCGACCAATGTGCCGCAGGCCATCTGGAATGCCATGCGCTTGGGGTTCGGCGTAGCCGCGGACAGCCCGACGGTGGCGGCGGCGATCATCGTCATGGTCGCGCCGCTCGGCCAGGCCGTGGCGACCCAATAGCTGCCCAGCACCAGCAGGATGAAGGCTGCGCGAAAACCGGAAGCGGCGGCCGCCAGGCCGTTGGTCTGCGACACGAACGGCTCATCCCAACGTTCCCGTTCATGGCGATGCTCGGCCAGGGAAGCATGGGTCTGGGCGTAGCCATGCAGGTCCTCGACAAAGCGATACAGCAGCTCATAAGCGGTGTGGAAATCCAGTTGCTGCGCGTCACTGGGTTCCGTCTCCTGGAATTGCGCCCGCAATCGGCGCACCTGGGCCGGCAAGTCGGCCTTGTAATCAGCCAACGCCGCTGCCAGCCGTGCCGCATCGGCATCGGTCAAGGCCCTTGCGCTGAAGCCATCCAGCAGTTCGGCCAGGTTCTGCAATCCGGGCTTGATGGCGCTCACCACCGAGTCCGCCGCGCCGGTGCGCAACCGTTCGAGCAACTGGTGCAAGGCGTTGAAACGCGTGGTCAGGCTCATGAACTCGCTGTTCAAGCGACTGAGCCGACCGTTGCGCCGGCGCATGTGCGGGTCTTCGAACACGGTCACGCTGCGCAAGCCCTCCAGCCCTACCGCCTCGGCGATGAACCCCACGTTGCGCGCCTCGAATGCCTCCGGTTGGCTGCGCCCGCGCAAGCCATCGGTGACGAACAGGGCGAACACACCAAAGCGCTGGTAGAGCGCATTGCGCATGGCGGCACTGGCGGTTTGCGGCAGGATCGCGGCACTGACGGCGGTGGCACAGAGAATCCCCAGGGAAATTTCCAGCACCCGCCACACGGCCGCCATGAAGGCCCCTTCCGGATGGGCCAAGGCCGGAAGGCCGATCATCGCTGCGGTGTAGCCGGCCAGCACGAAACCATAGGCCCGGAAGTTGCGATAACGCGCCGCTCCCGCCGAACAGATGCCGACCCAGATCGCCAGGCAGCCGAGGAACAGCTCGGTGTTCTGGGCGAACAAGGCGATCAACGCAACCATCACCGCCGAGCCGGCCAAGGTGCCGAGCAAGCGATAAAAGCTCTTGGCGAAAACCTGGCCGCTCTGGGGTTGCATGACGATGAACACGGTGATCATCGCCGTACGCGGCTGGGGCAATTCCAGGCGCATCGCCAGCCACAACGTCAGGAATGCGGCCAGCAAGACCTTGAAGATATAGACCCAGGTCACGCCATCGCTGCGGGCCCAATCAAAGAAACCACGGCGCCATTCGAGGCGATACAGCCAGAGTAGATACGTCACGCAAGGATACTCAGCATCGTGGCGAGGGAGCTTGCTCCCGCTTGGGTGCGCAGCACCCACCTGAAGGGACTGCTGCGCAGTCCAGCGGGAGCAAGCTCCCTCGCCACGGGGCATGGCTCAAGTCAGCGGTATCGTTGCCAGCCTCCAGCCCGCCCCCCAACGCCGTCACGAGATCGGCATGGGCGCTCAGGCGCGCCGCTTCCACCTGTTGTTGCACCTGTTGTTGCTTGAACAACAGGCTCTGGGCGTTGAGCACATTGAGGTAGTCGGTCAGCCCGCGCTGGAAAGCAACCATTGCAATGTCATAGGTGCGCTGGGCAGCGGCGACGGACTCGGCGGCGAAAGCCTGTTGTTTGTCCATCGACTCGCGGCGGATCAACTGGTCGGAAATGCTCTTGAGCGCGGTCACCAACGTCTGGTTGTAATGGGCCACGGCGATGTCGTAACCGGCGGCCGCCTCGCCCAACTGCGAACGCAGGCGCCCGCCATCGAAGATCGGCAGCGAGATCGCCGGGCCGACGTTGTAGGTGAGTTTCTTGCCGGTCAGGAACTCCAGCGCCCCGCCGCCGGTGGCCATGTAGCCCAGGCTGCCCACCAGGTCGACGTTGGGATAGAAACCGGCCCGGGCGACATCGATGCCCCGGGCCTGGGCCGCCACCTGCCAACGTCCGGCCACTACATCCGGGCGCTGGCCGAGCAGTTCGGCGGGCAACGCGGACGGCAATTTCAATGGGGTTCCCAACGCCAGGGTGGGACGTTGCAGGCCCGCGCCGTCGCCCGGCCCCTTGCCCGCCAGCGCAGCCAATTGGTTGCGGCTCAAGGCAATCGCTTCATCAAGGGCGTCGAGTTGACGATGGGTTTCGGGCAGCGGCGCCTGGGCCTGGCTGACCTCGAAGTGGGTGCCGATGCCACCGTCCAGGCGCTTCTGCGCCAGTTCGAGAATCTGCTCCTGTTGACGGAGCGTCGCGGCAACGATATCGCGCTGGGCGTAGTGCAGCGAAAACTGGATATAGGCGCGCACGATGTTGTTCTGCAATTCCAGCTGCGCCTGCCGCGCCTCGGCAGCGCTGACATGGGCCAGGTCGACAGCCTGCTCGCTGGCGTTGCGCTCGCGGCCCCACAGGTCCAGGGCGTAGCTCAGGCCCAGGCCGGCGTTGTTGTCCCAGGTGGTGGTATTGGCCAACTCGCCCGGGCCGTAGAACTGATCGGTCGGCCAGTTGTGGCGCTTGAGGGTTGCCTCGCCATTGATCTGCAACGACTCGGCCGCCTCGGCGACACCGGCCATGGCCCTGGCCTGCCGCACCCGGGCGGTGGCCATGGCCAGGCTCGGGCTGTCTTGCACGGCCTGCTCGATCCAGCGATCGAGTTGCGGATCGCCATAGGCTTTCCACCACTGGCGGCTCGGCCAATGGGCGTCGCGGGCGGCCTCGCGAATCGCTTCGTCGGTTGCCAATTGGTTGGGCGACAATGCCTCGCCTTGCGCTGCAATCCCCCCCGTGCCGATGCAACCGCTGATGGTCAACGTCAAAACCCAAACACTGAGAGTCTTCAGCTCTCTGCTGATGCAACGCGGCACTGGCGCTAAATTCCTGAAAAATAAAGGGCATGACGACGGTCTGCGGATGACGGCAAACCTGTGGGAGCGAGCTTGCTCGCGATGGCGTCCTGGCATTCACCTCACGTGTCGTCAGTGAAGGCCTCATCGCGAGCAAGCTCGCTCCCACAGGTCCTCTGAAGCCAGACCGATCCTGCAGTGGCAGCAATTCTAGGGACCGACCCCAACGGCGATAAGCCGACCTTTCTGCGAATCTTTGTTACCGTTAACGCGATAATCCATTAGTCGGGGTCCCGTAGCGCTGTAACTTCATGTCACAATTTGCCACCTTCCAAGAGAGCCCTCCATGGACACCTTGCAAAACATGCGCGCGTTCAGCTGTGTTGCCGAAGCCGGAAGCTTCACCGCTGCCGCCGCGCAGCTCGATACCACTACAGCCAATGTCTCGCGCGCGGTTTCCAACCTGGAAGCTCACCTGCAAACCCGCCTGCTCAACCGCACGACCCGGCGCATCGCCCTGACCGAGGCCGGCAAACGCTACCTGCTGCGTTGCGAACAGATCCTGGCGTATGTCGAAGAAGCGGAAGCCGAGGCCAGCGACGCCCACGCGCGCCCGGCCGGGCAGTTGAAGGTCCACACCATGACCGGCATCGGCCAGCACTTCGTCATCGACGCCATCGCCCGGTATCGCAAGACCCATCCGGACGTGACCTTCGACCTGACCCTGGCCAACCGCGTGCCGGACATCCTCGACGAGGGCTACGACGTTTCCATCGTGCTCGCCAGCGAACTGCCGGATTCGGGCTTCGTGTCCCAGCGCCTGGGGATCACCTACAGCATCGTCTGCGCATCGCCTGGCTATGTGAAAGCCAGCGGCTGCCCGCAGAAACCCAGCGACCTGCTCAACCACGCCTGCCTGCGCCTGGTCAGTCCGGTCATTCCGTTGGAGAAATGGGTGTTCGACGGCCCGGAAGGCCAGGAGATGGTCACCATCAACAGCTCACCGTTCCTGGTGAACTCCGCCGATGCGATGAAAACCGCGATCACCAGCGGCATGGGTGTGGGGGTGTTGCCGGTGTATGCCGCCATCGAAGGCTTGCGCAACGGCACGCTGGTGCGGGTCATGCCCAACTATCGCTCCCAGGAGCTGAACCTCTACGCCATCTACCCATCGCGCCAATACCTGGATGCGAAGATCAAGACGTGGGTCGAGTACCTGCGAGGCTCGTTGCCGGAAATCCTCGCGGCGCACCAGGCCGAACTGACGGCTTATGAATTGAGTGGAAGCCTGACCGGGGCACGGGTCGCGAACTGAATCCGCGACCGCGTACGGAGGACGATCTCAGCGCTTGCCCATCGAACGACGGGTACCGGGCGGCGCGGCACCCGGAGTCTTGGTGTGGCCGTTCTTGGCGCCGTTCTTGTACCAGGGCTGTTGCCCGGCACCTTTGGCCGCCGACAGTTCACCGGGCTTGAACGGGAACTTGAAGGCCGGGATCGCCGCCTTGCTGTCGTCGGCGTTGGCAACATCGCTGTCCGTCTGGCCAGACGATTCGCCGGGCAAGCGTTCGTCCGCGGGCGATGGTATTGGGGAAGTCATTTGAGTTATTCACTTGAGTGGGACAACAAACCGTGGCGAGGGAGCTTGCTCCCGCTGGGCTGCGAAGCGGGCCCATTTCTGTGAGCGCTTCGCACTCAAGCGGGAGCAAGCTCCCTCGCCACAATTGAGTATGCGTGGCTCGGTAACCGAGCCGCGAAACGCAGCAGTATACCTGCACGAAATCGCGGTGCCACGGAGCAGATGCAAGGGGGGAGTTCCGTCTGACGGAAAACCGGGACGAAACTGACAGCTCTGACAGCTAGCCGTCACCTTCCTGACCGCCTCGCAACGCTATATAAGACAGATAGAAATCCCACCGTCCCGAACCGGCTCTTCGCATCCATGCACATTCAGAAAAAAACGTTCCTGCTCGTCGCACTGTTGGTCGCCTTGGGGGCGCTGGTCCTGTGGTTCTCGATGAAGCCCGTCGCCACCAAACCCAGTGCTGCGAGCGCCGTACCGGTAAGAGTCGTGAGCGTGGTCGAAAAGGATGTGCCGCGCTTTGCCAGCGGCATCGGCACGGTACTGTCGCTGCACAGCGTGGTGATCCGTCCGCAGATCGACGGCATTCTCACCAAGCTGCTGGTCAAGGAAGGACAACTGGTCAAGAAGGGCGACCTGCTGGCAACCATCGACGACCGCTCCATCCGCGCCAGTCTCGACCAGGCCCGCGCCCAGCTCGGCGAGAGCCAGGCGCAGCTGGCCGTGGCCCAGGTCAATCTCAAGCGTTACAAGTTGCTGAGCGTCGATGACGGCGTATCCAAGCAGACCTACGACCAGCAACAGGCGCTGGTCAATCAGCTCAAGGCCACGGCCCAGGGCAACCAGGCGGCCATCGACTCTGCGCAGGTCCAGCTTTCTTATACCCAGATCCGCTCTCCGGTGACCGGTCGCGTCGGCATTCGCAACGTGGACGAAGGCAACTTCTTGCGTGCCAGCGATGCCGAAGGCTTGTTCACCGTGACCCAGATCGACCCGATCGCGGTGGAATTCTCGCTGCCGCAACAGATGCTGCCGACGCTACAGCGCCTGATCGCCGCCCCTGACCAGGCCCTGGTCAAGGCCTACATCGGTGCCGACGGCGCCACCGGGGAACTGCTGGGCGAAGGGCGCCTCAGTCTCATCGACAACCAGATCAACACCAACACCGGAACCCTGCGCGCCAAGGCCGAATTCAACAACGCCGCCCAACGACTGTGGCCGGGACAACTGGTGACACTGAAGATCCAGACTGCGATCGACAAGGGTGCGCTGGTGGTACCGCCGACCGTGGTCCAGCGCGGGTTGGAGCAACACTTCGTGTACCGGGTCCAGGGCGACAAGGTGGAAAGCGTGCCGGTGGAAATGGTGTATCAGGACAGCGGCATGCACATTATCAAAGGCGTCAACGCCGGTGACCAGTTGGTGAGCGACGGCCAGTCACGCCTCAAGCCTGGCGCCAGCATCCAGATACTTGGAGATCCGCCCGCCCTCGCCAAGACCGGGCAGGCACAGCCATGAAGGGCCGCGGTTCGATATCGGCGTGGTGCATCAATCACCCCATCGCCACGGTGCTGCTGACGTTCGCCCTGGTGCTGCTGGGGTTGATCGCCTTTCCGCGGCTGCCTGTCGCGCCGTTGCCCGAGGCGGAATTCCCGACCATCCAGGTCAATGCGCAGTTGCCCGGTGCCAGCCCCGAAACCATGGCGTCGTCGGTGGCGACCCCGCTGGAAGTCCAGTTCAGCGCCATCCCCGGCATCACCCAGATGACCTCGAGCAGTGCATTGGGCTCGACCAACCTGATCCTGCAATTCAGCCTCGACAAGAGCATCGACACCGCCGCCCAGGAAGTGCAGGCGGCCATCAACACCGCCGCCGGCAAGTTGCCCAATGACATGCCGAACCTGCCGACCTGGCGCAAGGTCAACCCGGCCGACAGCCCGGTACTGATCCTCAGCATCAGCTCCGACCTGATGCCAGGCACCGAATTGAGCGATTACGTCGAGACCCTGCTCGCCCGCCAGATCAGCCAGATCGATGGCGTCGGGCAAATCTACATCACCGGCCAGCAGCGCCCGGCGATCCGGGTCCAGGCGTCTGCCGACCGACTCGCGGCGATTGGCCTGACCCTGGCCGATATTCGTCTGTCACTCCAGCAGGCCAGCCTCAACCTCGCCAAAGGCGCGCTCTACGGTGAGTCGAGCATTTCCACGCTGTCCACCAACGACCAATTGTTCAAGCCCGAGGAGTACGGTGAGCTGATCGTGTCCTACCGGGACGGCGCGCCGGTTCATCTCAAGGACATCGCCAAGGTCGTCAACGGTTCGGAAAACGCCTACGTCCAGGCCTGGTCCGATGATCAACCCGGCGTCAACCTGGTCATCTTCCGCCAACCGGGCGCGAACATCGTCGAGACCGTCGATCGCGTCCAGGCCGCCTTGCCCACCCTCGAGGCCATGCTGCCCGCGGCGATACAAGTCAAGGTGATGATCGATCGCACCCAGACCATCCGCGCCTCGTTGCATGAAGTGGAAATCACCCTGCTGATTGCGGTGTTGCTGGTGGTGGCGGTGATGGCGCTGTTCCTGCGCCAGCTCTCGGCGACGCTGATTGTCTCGGCGGTGCTGGGCGTGTCGTTGACCGCCAGTTTCGCCCTGATGTACGTGATGGGATTCAGCCTGAACAACCTGACCCTGGTGGCGATCGTCATCTCGGTGGGGTTCGTGGTGGACGACGCCATCGTCGTGGTGGAGAACATCCACCGGCATCTGGAGGCTGGCGATGGCATGCGCGAGGCGGCCATCAAGGGCGCCGGGGAAATCGGCTTCACCGTGGTGTCCATCAGCTTCTCGCTGGTGGCGGCGTTCATTCCGCTCTTGTTCATGGGCGGCGTGGTCGGACGGTTGTTCAAGGAATTCGCGCTGACTGCCACCTCGACGATCCTGATTTCGGTGGTGGTGTCCCTGACGCTGGCGCCGACCCTGGCCGCGCTGTTCATGCGCGCACCGAAACACCATGCCCACGCTCGTCCAGGTTTCGGCGAGCGCCTGCTGGGCGGCTATGAGCGAGGCCTGCGGCGGGCCCTGGCTCACCAGAAGCTGATGATCAGCGCGTTCGGCCTGACCCTGGCGCTTGCGGTGGTGGGCTACGTGTTCATTCCCAAGGGGTTCTTCCCGGTACAGGACACCGGCCTGGTGCTGGGCACCAGCGAAGCCGCCGCCGACGTGTCGTTCCCGGACATGGTGGCCAAGCACAAGGCCCTGGCCGAGATCGTCGCCGCCGATCCGGCGGTGCAGACCTTCTCCCATTCCGTCGGCGTCTCGGGCAACAACCAGACCATCGCCAATGGCCGCTTCTGGATCGCCCTGAAGCCCCGGGGCGAGCGTGATGTATCAGCCAGCGGCTTCATCGATCGGATCCGCCCGAAATTGCAGAAGATCCCCGGTGTCGTGCTGTACCTGCGGGCCGGGCAGGATATCAACCTCAGCTCCGGCCCCAGCCGCGCCCAGTACCAGTACGTGCTCAAGAGCAATGACGGGCCGACCCTCAATGCCTGGACGCAGAAACTCACCGACAAGCTGCGCAGCATCCCGGCGTTTCGTGACATTTCCAACGACCTGCAACTGGGCGGCAGCATCACCCACATCAACATCGACCGCAGCGCAGCAGCCCGCTTCGGCCTCACCGCCACCGACGTCGACCAGGCGCTGTACGACGCGTTCGGCCAGCGGCAGATCAACGAGTTCCAGACCGAGACCAACCAGTACAACGTGATTCTCGAGCTCGACACCCAACAACGTGGCAAGGCCGAAAGCCTGGCGTATTTCTACCTGCGCTCGCCGCTGAGTGGGGAAATGGTGCCGCTCTCGGCCCTGGCCCGCTTCGATGCGCCGACCAACGGCCCGCTGTCGATTGCCCATGACGGCATGTTCCCGGCCGCCAACCTGTCGTTCAACCTGGCCCCAGGCGTGGCGTTGGGAGATGCGGTGCGCCTGCTCGACCAGGCCAAGAACGAAATCGGCATGCCCGCCGCCATCACCGGCAGTTTCCAGGGCGCGGCCCAGGCGTTCCAGAGTTCGCTGAAGAGCCAGCCCTGGCTGATCCTCGCCGCATTGGTGGCGGTGTACATCATCCTCGGCGTGCTCTACGAGAGTTTCGTGCACCCGCTGACCATCATTTCCACCCTGCCCTCGGCCGGCCTTGGCGCCCTGATCATGCTCTGGCTGCTGGGCCAGGATTTCTCGATCATGGCGTTGATCGGCCTGGTGCTGCTGATCGGGATCGTCAAGAAAAACGGCATCCTGATGATCGATTTCGCCATCGATGCCCAGCGCAACGGTGGCCTGGCGCCTCAGGAGGCAATATTCCAGGCCTGCCTGACCCGGTTCCGCCCGATCATCATGACCACCCTCGCCGCCCTGCTCGGCGCGCTGCCGCTGATGCTCGGCTACGGCCCCGGCGCCGAACTGCGCCAGCCGTTGGGCATCGCGGTCGTGGGCGGCCTGCTGGTCAGCCAGGCGCTGACCTTGTTCACCACACCGGTCATATACTTGTGGCTGGAGCGACTGTTCCATCGACACGCCCTTCAGCCCGGCCCCGCGCCGGCGGCGCTGGCGAATGCAGACTGAGGCCGGGCCATGCGTATCCTGATCATCGAAGACGAAGAAAAAACCGCGGACTACCTGCACCGCGGCCTCACCGAACAGGGTTACATCGTGGACGTGGCGCCCGACGGCGTCGAGGGACTGCACCTGGCCCTGGAAAATGACTACGCGGTGATCGTGCTCGACGTCATGCTGCCGGGCCTGGACGGTTTTGGCGTGTTGCGTGCCTTGCGCGCCCGCAAGCAGACGCCGGTCATCATGCTCACCGCCCGCGAACGGGTCGAAGACCGCATCAAGGGCCTGCGCGACGGTGCCGACGATTACCTGGGCAAGCCATTTTCCTTCCTCGAACTGGTGGCGCGCCTGCAAGCCCTGACCCGCCGCAGCAGCGGTCACGAACCGGTGCAGGTCAGCATTGCCGACCTGTGGATCGACCTGATCAGCCGCAAGGCCACCCGGGCCGGGCAGCGCCTGGACCTGACCGCCAAGGAGTTCTCGCTGCTCAGCGTCCTGGCCCGCCGCCAGGGCGAAATCCTGTCGAAGACGGCCATTGCCGAAATGGTCTGGGACATCAATTTCGACAGCGACGCCAACGTCGTCGAGGTGGCGATCAAGCGCCTGCGGGCCAAGCTGGACGGGCCCTTCGAGCACAAGCTCCTGCACACCATCCGAGGGATGGGGTACGTGCTGGAGAATCGAGGTGAGTAACAGCATTGCGCTGCGCCTGAGCGGCATGTTCACCCTGGTGGCGGCGCTGGTGTTCCTGCTGATTGGCGGCGCCTTGTACCAGCAGGTCGAAAAAGGCCTGGGCCTGTTGCCGGAAGCGGAACTCGATGCCCGCTACAGCGTGCTCGAATCCACCGTGGGTCGTTATGGCACGTCCGAACACTGGGTGAAGATCAACAACAAGCTGCGGTTGCTGGGCGAAGAAGACAAGCGCATCCATTTCTGGATCGTCAGCGGCGACCCGCGCTTTGAATACGGCAACCCCGATCCGCAGGTTCGCACCGTTGCCCAAGGCCCGTTGGGCAAGCGCGACCTGACGTTGCCTGATCGGCACTTTCCGATGAAAGTCCTGGTGAGCCAGTTCCCGGCCAAGGACCAACGCCCGCCCCTGCGCTTCATCATCGGCATCGACACCGAGACCTTCTATCAGACCCAGCATCATTTATTGGTGGCGCTGGTGAGCCTGGCCTGCATCGGTGTGTTGCTGGCATCGCTGCTGGGTTATTGGGTCGCGCGCATCGGTCTCAAGCCGCTCATCAAGCTGTCCGACGAAGCCCAACGCCTGGCCCCGCCTCGCCTTTCCGGGCGCTTGCGAATCTCGCCATTGCCGCCGGAACTCAGCCAGTTCGTCAATTCGTTCAATGCGACCCTCGATCGGGTCGAACAGGCGTACTCCCGGCTCGAATCGTTCAACGCCGACGTGGCCCATGAGCTTCGCTCCCCATTGACCAACCTGATTGGCCAGACCCAGGTGGCGCTGACCCGTGGGCGTTCGGCGGAGCATTACTTCGAAGTGCTGCAATCGAACCTCGAGGAGCTGGAGCGACTGCGCTCCATCATCAACGACATGCTGTTCCTCGCCAGCGCGGACCAGGGCAGCAAGGCCACCAAGCTGACCACGACGTCCCTCGCCGACGAAGTGGCAACCACCCTCGACTACCTGGATTTCATCCTGGAGGACGCCCAGGTCGAGGTTCACGTCAGCGGCGATGCCCAAGCCACCATCGAAATCGCCCACCTGCGCCGAGCCCTGATCAACCTGCTCAGCAACGCGGTCCAGCACACCGCGCCCGGCCAGGTGATCGACGTGCGCATCGAAGCCGTTGGCGACCAGATCACCCTCGGCGTCACCAACCCCGGCGAACCGATCGCCGGCGAACACTTGCCGCGACTGTTCGAACGCTTCTATCGGGTGGATGCATCACGCAGCAACAGCGGCGCCAACCACGGATTAGGGCTCGCCATCGTCAAGGCGATCGCGTTGATGCATGGCGGCGATGTATTCGTGCGCAGCGACTGCGGCGCAAACACCTTCGGAATCCGTTTGCCGGCTTGAAATAAGCCACGATGTGGATTGCTCAATTCCAGTGTCCCGAGCACAATCTTGCAAAAGGCCAGTATTGTCTCTGCCGGTCATCGGCAGTTGTAGATGAGCAGCCTATGGGAAGGATCCCAGCCACATGACAATGCAGATCGGAACCATGAGCGCGAGCAGTGCAACACCCGGCAATATCCCGTTTTCGATACGTTCGGAACGGGTTCTCGTTCTGGCCAGCTCGCTGGTTGTCATTGCCATCCTGAGTATCGTGACGTTCCTGCTGATCCGTGAACACGCCAGCGCCGAGCAGGCTGCAACGCGTGCGGCAAGCAATATCGTGCAACTGATCGACGCCGATGTGCTGCGCAACGTAGAACTCTACGATGTTTCATTGCAGGGCCTGATTGCCGCGGCAAAACGCCAGGACCTCAAAGACGTTTCGCCAACGATCCGCCACCTCGCCCTGTTCGATCGCGCCACCGCAGCGCCCTATAAAGGCGACATCCTTCTGCTCGACAAACGCGGCGATGTGATTGCTGACTCGGCCTCTGTCGAGCCCCGCACAGGCAACTACGCCGAACGGGAATATTTCCAGTCACATCTCCAGGATCCAAGCCCGAGCATGATGATCAGTCCCCCGTTCCGGGCTCGAAGCGAGCCGCATGACTGGCGCATCAGCTTCAGCTACCGCCTGGATGACGACCGGGGCGAGTTCATGGGCGTGGCCGAGGCCGCGATGCGCCTGAGCTATTTCAGCCAACTGTTCAAAAGCCTGAACATCGGTCGCGGCGGCACGGTCAACCTGGTCAGCGGCGACGGAACGCTGCTGGCCCAGGAGCCGCCCTTGGCTGACGACATGATCGGCAAGAATTTCAGCAATCGACCGAACTTCGTGCGCATCCTGCGCGAAGGCAACGGCAGCTTCTCCGGCGTATCCAGCGTCGATCAGACACAGCGCCTGTATACCTTTTCCCGGGTCGGTAACTTGCCGCTGATCGTCGTGGTCGCGCTCTCATCCCAAGAAGTCTTCGCATCGTGGCAACGTACGGCGCTCCTGATCAGTGGCGCCACGGTCGCGCTGTGCATCAGCCTGCTCTGGCTCACCTGGTTGCTGCGCCGTGAGCTGCGACGCCGCCACAGCGCCGAGCGGGAGCTGGCAAAATTGGCGTCCGTCGATTCCCTTACCGGCCTGGCCAATCGCCGAACGCTGGACGAAACGTTGCATCAGGAATGGCAGCGTGCCCAACGTTCGGGCCAACCGCTGTCTGTGCTGATGATCGACGCGGATCACTTCAAGGCGTTCAACGATCGCCATGGTCATCAACAGGGCGACGAAGCCCTGCGAACCTTGGCCCAGTTGATCGGCCAACATGTCCGACGCCCTGCCGACCTGGCGGCGCGCTATGGCGGGGAAGAATTCTCGGTGGTGCTGCCAGAGACCACCACCGCCGGCGCCTTCACCATGGCCCAGAACATTCGCGACGCGGTAGAGCAGTTGCTACCTGTCGTCGAGGGTGAAGCGCCCATGACGGTGAGTATCGGTATTGCCACTTGGCTGAACGGGCCATACGGGGAACTGCAACAACTCTTGCTTGCTGCGGACAAGGCGCTGTACCAGGCCAAGGCCAGTGGACGCAATCGTGTGGTTTGTGCGATGTAAAGACCGAGGTGCGTTCTCCGTGGCGAGGGAGCTTGCTCCCGCTGGGCCGCGAAGCGGCCCCAAAAAACAGTAGTACACTCGCCCTGGAACGCCGCATTGCCAGCTTAAGGACTGCTCCGCAGTCCAGCGGGAGCAAGCTCCCTCGCCACAAAAAACTCCACTCAAACTTTTAAAAGCCGGCCATAAAAAAAGGCCACCCGAAGGCAGCCTTTAAAAAACTAGAGAGGTTTTTTGCTTACACGGCCGCGACAGGGCGCATGTAAGAGATTGGTGCGGTGCTGGCGTCTTCGAACGTCACGACTTCCCAAGCATCTTTCTGCTCAATCAACTTGCGCAGCAGCTGGTTGTTCAGTGCATGGCCGGACTTGAAGCCCTTGAACTCACCAATCAGGCTGTTGCCCAGCAGGTAGAGGTCGCCAATCGCATCGAGGATCTTGTGCTTGACGAATTCGTCTTCATAACGAAGGCCGTCTTCGTTCAACACGCCATCGGAATCGACCACGATCGCGTTTTCAACACTGCCGCCGAGTGCGAGGTTGTGCTTGCGCAGGTACTCGATGTCACTCATGAAGCCAAAGGTACGGGCGCGGCTGACTTCTTTTACGAACGAAGTGCTGGAAAAATCCACGCTTGCACTCTGGGTGCGGTCACGGAAAACCGGGTGATCGAAATCGATCTCGAAGCTCACCTTGAAACCTTCGAAAGGGACGAAAGTGGCGCGCTTGTCGCCGTCTTCCACTGTCACTTCCCGCAGGATGCGGATGAACTTCTTGGCCGCGTCCTGTTCTTCCAGGCCAGCCGATTGAATCAGGAATACGAAAGGTCCGGCGCTGCCATCCATGATCGGGACTTCGGACGCGGAGAGCTCGACGTAGGCGTTATCGATGCCCAGGCCAGCCATGGCCGAGAGCAGATGCTCCACCGTGTCCACTTTGGTGTCACCGTTGACCAGCGTGGTCGACATAGTGGTTTCACCAACGTTTTCCGCGCGAGCAGGAATCTGCACCACAGGGTCGAGGTCGGCACGACAAAACACGATGCCGGTATCGACAGGCGCTGGCTTGAGGGTCAGGTAGACCTTCTCGCCGGAGTGCAGGCCGACACCTGTGGCACGGATAATATTCTTCAGGGTGCGTTGTTTAATCATGGCATGGGCCGCTTCAGCGCAAATTGCGAACTGGTATCAACAAAGGCTGGCGATGATAGCAGACCAGACCTTTGCTGAACACCAATCACCCGTATACCCCTGATACATTCCATCAATCGGCCTGGCGACGCAGGAATGCCGGGATGTCCAGGTAATCCAGATCATCTTGCGGATTCATCTTCGCGGCAGTCGCAGCGCCGGCCTGGGCCTGGTTGCGCATGACGGTCGGGCGGTCCAGATCACGGTAGTTCACCGCTGGCGCTTCCTGACGAGCGGCCGGTTGCTGTTGTGGCTGGGAGGCCATGGCAGTCTGGACGGTGTTGTCGATCACCTTCATCGGCTTCTCGATTTTCGCGCCCAGGCCAGTGGCAACCACGGTCACGTGCAACTCGTCACGCATGTCCGGATCGATCACGGTGCCGACCTTGACCATCGCGTGGTCGGAAGCGAACGCCTCGATGATGCTACCGACGTCGGAGTATTCGCCCAGGGACAAATCCGGACCGGCGGTGATGTTCACCAGGATGCCACGGGCGCCCTGCAGGTTCACATCTTCCAGCAACGGGTTGCGGATGGCCGCTTCGGTCGCTTCGCGCGCACGGTTCGGACCGCTGGCGCAGCCAGTGCCCATCATCGCCATGCCCATTTCGGACATCACGGTGCGGACGTCGGCGAAGTCGACGTTGATCATGCCAGGACGCTTGATGATGTCGGAGATACCGCGAACGGCACCGGCCAGTACATCGTCAGCCTTGGCGAAAGCCGACAGCAGGCTGGCGTCTTTGCCCAGGATGGTCAGCAGCTTCTCGTTGGGGATGGTGATCAACGAATCGACGCTTTCGCTCAGCGCGCGGATGCCTTCGTCGGCGATCTGCATGCGCTTGCGGCCTTCGAACGGGAACGGACGGGTCACCACCGCAACGGTGAGGATGCCCATTTCCTTGGCCACTTCGGCAATGATCGGTGCTGCACCGGTACCGGTACCGCCGCCCATGCCAGTGGTGATGAACACCATGTTGGTGCCGGCCAGGACTTCAGCGATGCGCTCGCGGTCTTCCAGGGCAGCCTGACGGCCGACCTCGGGATTCGCGCCGGCACCCAGGCCCTTGGTCACGCCGGTACCCAGTTGGAGGATGGTCCGCGCGCCGATGTTTTTCAGCGCTTGAGCATCGGTGTTGGCGCAGATGAACTCGACGCCTTCGATGTTGCTCTTGACCATGTGGTTGACAGCGTTGCCGCCGCCACCGCCGACACCGATTACTTTGATAACCGGGCTAGCGGGGATGTTGTCTACGAGTTCGAACATGTTCCCTCTCCTTACATTCTCTAGTTTTTTTCGCCTACTGCGTTTGTTGCCGTCTTGCACGCCGAGCCTGAAACCCGGCGCTTGAAGCTTGAATCAGTCAGAAATTGCCTTTCACCCAAGCCTGCAGCCGCTCGAACAACGGTGCCTTCGGCTCGTCGCTGCTGTAGCTGTCGCGGCTGCCTATCCCCGAGAACGAGATCCCGTCGGACTGCTTTTGCAGGCCATACATCAACAGGCCCACGCCGGTGGAATAGATCGGGTTGCGCACCACGTCATCCAGGCCCTTGACGCCATGGGGCACGCCCAGGCGCACCGGCATGTGGAAAATCTCTTCGGCCAGCTCGACCGCGCCTTCCATCTTCGACGTACCGCCGGTCAGCACGATGCCGGCCGGGATCAGGTCTTCGTAGCCGCTGCGACGCAGTTCGGCCTGGATCAGCGTGAACAGCTCGTCGTAGCGCGGCTCGACCACTTCGGCCAGGGCCTGGCGCGACAGTTCGCGCGGTGGACGGTCGCCAACGCTTGGCACCTTGATGGTTTCGCCGGCACCGGCCAGTTTCGCCAGGGCGCAGGCATAGCGGATCTTGATTTCCTCGGCGTACTGGGTCGGGGTGCGCAACGCCATGGCGATGTCGTTGGTCACCTGGTCGCCGGCAATCGGGATCACGGCCGTGTGGCGGATCGCGCCTTCGGTGAAGATCGCGATGTCGGTGGTGCCGCCGCCAATGTCCACCAGGCACACGCCCAGCTCTTTCTCGTCGTCGGTCAGCACCGAGTAGGCCGAGGCCAATTGCTCGAGGATGATGTCGTCGATTTCCAGGCCGCAGCGGCGCACGCATTTCTCGATGTTCTGCGCAGCGTTCACCGCACAGGTGACCACGTGGACCTTGGCTTCCAGGCGCACGCCGGACATGCCCAGGGGCTCGCGCACGCCTTCCTGGTTATCGATCACGTAGTCCTGCGGCAGGGTGTGCAGCACACGCTGGTCAGCCGGGATCGCCACGGCCTGGGCCGCGTCGAGCACGCGTTCGAGGTCGGCGGAGCTGACTTCGCGATCACGAATCGCCACGATGCCGTGGGAGTTCAGGCTGCGGATGTGATTGCCCGCGACGCCGACGAACGCCGAGTGGATCCGGCAACCGGCCATCAGCTGCGCCTCTTCGATGGCGCGCTGGATCGATTGCACGGTGGACTCGATGTTCACCACCACGCCCTTCTTCAAGCCGCGGGACGGGTGTGTACCGATCCCGACGATGACCAGCGTGCCGTCGTCCGCGACTTCGCCTACCAGCGCCACCACCTTGGAAGTGCCGATATCAAGACCGACGATCATTTTTCCGCTTTGCACGTTTGCCATGGGTCCAGCCTCTTCTTAATTCTTCGCGACGGCGGGTACGGCCGTCGTCGGCGCTACAGGTTCCCGCCAGCCAACAGCGAGGCCGTTGGCGTAGCGCAGGTCGATGCGCGCAATGTTCGTAATCTGTTCTTTGAGCGTCTTGTCATAGATGGCAATGAAGCGGCGCATCTTTTCCACCAGGTTGCCGCGCCCGAGCAACAGCTCGATGCCCGGCCCCGAGCTGCCCGCGCCAGTGGTCAGGAACCAACTGCCGCGCTCACGCAGTTCCAGGCGCGCGATGGAGAAGCCCAATGGCCGCAACATCTGGCTCAACACCTGGTATTGCTGCATCACTTGCTGCTGGGCCCGTTGTGGACCGAACAGTTGTGGCAAATGTTCATAATTGGCCAGTTCCCGTGGCGTAAACGCCTGGCCCTGGTTGTTCAAAAGCGACTCGTCGCCCCAACGGGCCACCGGCAATTGCTCTTCCAGGCGGATCGACACCTGGTCAGGCCACACCCGCCGGACTTCGGCATGGGCGATCCAGGGCATCTGCTCCAGCTCCGTGCGCATGCCCGCCAGGTCGATGGTGAAGAAGCTCGACGCGACGAACGGGGCGATCCGTTGCTGCACCGCCTGCTGGCTGATGTAGCTCAGGTCGCCCTGGACGTTGATCCGGGCGATCGGCCGATCGGCGTAAGGCAGCAGCCGTTGGGCGCCTTCGTAGGTACCGAACCCCAACGCCACCAGCAGCACCGGCCAGAACAGGCTCTTGAGAAAACCAAAATTGGCTTTCGGCAAGCGCGCCGACATCGGCTCCTTGGCCACCATTCGGCTGGCACCCCGCGGCACCGGCTTGCGGCCGGGTGCGGAGGGCTGATGACGAAGCGATGCGCCTTGCATGGCTTAACCTCTTGGCTCTTGTTTGCCGACACTGGCGGCGAGAATCGACAGCACCAGCTGCTGGAAATCAAGGCCGGCGGCGCGGGCCGCCATCGGCACCAGGCTGTGATCGGTCATGCCGGGGGCGGTGTTGACTTCCAGGAACCAGAACTGCCCATCGGCGTCCTGCATCACGTCTGCCCGGCCCCAACCGGCAATACCCAGCGCCTCACAGGCCTTGGCCGTGAGGTCCATCAGTTGTTTTTCCTTGGCAGCATCCAGCCCGCAGGGAATGCGGTACTGGGTGTCATTGGCGATGTACTTGGCGTCGTAGTCGTAGAACGTGTGAGGCGTGCCCAGCGCGATCGGGGGCAACACCTGGTCACGCAGGGTGGCGATGGTGAACTCGGGACCGGTGATCCATTGCTCGACCAACACTTGCGAATCGTAGGAACTGGCGTCCTTCCAGGCTGCGGTCAACTCAGGCAGCGAATTCACTTTCGCCATGCCGATACTGGAACCTTCATGGGCCGGTTTGACGATCAAAGGGAAGCCCAGTTCCGTCGCCGCCGAAATACAATCGGCCTCGGACGCCAGCACGGCGTGACGCGGCGTCGGGATGCCGAGACTGTGCCAGACCTGCTTGGTGCGCAGCTTGTCCATCGCCAGGGCCGACGCGAGGATGCCGCTGCCGGTGTAGGGAATGCCCAGGCATTCGAGCAGGCCTTGCATGCTGCCGTCTTCGCCGCCGCGACCGTGAAGAATGATGAAGGCGCGGTCGATCTTTTCGCTCAGCAGGCGCTGCAGAAAGTCATCGCCCACGTCGATCCCGAAGGCGTCGACACCAGCGCTTTGCAAGGCTTGCAGCACGGCGTTGCCGGACTTGAGGGACACCTCGCGCTCGGCGCTCTTGCCGCCGAACAGCACGGCAACGCGGCCGAAGGCTTTCGGCTCGAGGGTCGAGACCAGGTTGGCGTAGGCAGCAGTCATTTCAGTTTCCCCTCGCTGGAGGCCACGATGGCGCCGGCGAATAACGGACTATTCAACAGTTTCGGGGCCAGGCCACCGATATCGCCAGCGCCCTGGCACAGCAGGATGTCGCCGGCGCGCAGCAGCGGCTTGACCAGTGGCGCGAGGTCCACGCCGCGGTCGATGTAGATCGGGTCCAATTGGCCGCGTTGGCGAATGCTGTGGCACAGCTGGCGGCTGTCGGCGCCGGGGATCGGCTCTTCGCCGGCCGGGTAGACTTCCATCAACAGCAGCACGTTGGCGTCGGCCAGGACCTGGACGAAATCGTCATACAGGTCGCGGGTGCGGCTGTAGCGGTGCGGCTGGTAGACCATCACCAGGCGGCGCTCCGGCCAACCGCCACGCACGGCCTTGATCACCGCCGCGACTTCGGTCGGGTGGTGACCGTAATCGTCGACCAGCATCACGTTGCCGCCGTCCACCGGCAGTTCGCCGTAGACCTGGAAGCGCCGGCCCACGCCCTGGAACCCGGACAGGCCCTGGACGATCGCTTCATCACTGACGCCTTCGTCGGTGGCGATGCAGATGGTCGCCAGTGCGTTGAGCACGTTGTGGTTGCCGGGCATGTTCACCGACACGTCCAACGGCTCGCGATCAGGACGCAGCACGGTGAAGTAGGTCTGCATGCCCTGCTGGCGCACATTGATTGCGCGAACGTCGGCGTCTTCGCCAAAGCCGTAGGTCACGGTCGGACGCTTGACCAGCGGCAGGATTTCACGCACCACCGGGTCGTCCAGGCACACCACCGCCAGACCGTAGAACGGCAGGTTGTGCAGGAACTCGACGAAGGTTTTCTTCAGTTTGTTGAAGTCGCCGTCGTAGGTCGCCATGTGGTCGGCGTCGATGTTGGTAACGACGGCGACCAGCGGTTGCAGGTGCAAGAAACTCGCATCGCTCTCGTCGGCTTCGGCGATCAGGTAGCGACTGGTGCCCAGCTGGGCATTGGTGCCAGCAGCATTCAGGCGACCACCGATCACGAACGTCGGGTCCAGGCCACCGGCCGCGAACACCGAAGCGATCAGGCTGGTGGTGGTGGTCTTGCCGTGGGTACCGGCGACGGCGATGCCGTGGCGATAGCGCATCAGTTCGGCCAGCATTTCGGCACGCGGCACTACGGGAATGCGGCGTTCCAGGGCAGTGGCGACTTCCGGGTTGGAGGTGTTCACGGCGCTGGACACCACCAGCACGTCGGCGTTGGCGGCGTTCTCGGCGCGGTGGCCGATGAAAATCTGCGCGCCAAAGGACTCCAGGCGCTCAGTCACCGGGGAAGCCTTCAGGTCGGAGCCCGAGACCTGGTAACCCAGGTTCAGCAACACCTCGGCGATCCCGCACATGCCCACGCCGCCGATCCCGACGAAGTGGATGCGACGGATGCGGCGCATTTCCGGTTGCGGCATGGCTTTGCGATTCTCAACCATGGGCCACCTCCAGGCAGCTATCGACCACTTGGGCGGTGGCATCGGGTTTGGCCAGGCGGCGCGCGGCGCGGGCCATGTCTTCGAGTGTTTGCGGCTGCATCAGGACCTCTGTCAGGCGCGCAGCAAGATCCGCGGCGCCAGTCGTTCTTTGTGGCATCAGGAAGGCAGCGCCTTCACGGGCCAAATAATCGGCGTTGCGAGTCTGGTGATCGTCGATGGCGTGGGGCAAAGGCACCAGCATCGAGGGCAGACCGGCGGCAGCCAGTTCACTGATGGTCAGCGCGCCTGCGCGGCAGATCACCAGGTCGGCCCAGCCATAGGCCTGGGCCATGTCTTTGATGAAAGGCTGCACTTGCGCCTCGACGCCTGCGGCGCGATAGCGCTCGGCGGTCACTTCATCGTGATTTTTGCCAGCCTGGTGAAACACTTCCGGGCGCAGTTCGGGAACGACCTGCGACAGGGCTTCGGGCAGCAATTTGTTCAACGGTTCTGCCCCCAGGCTTCCGCCCAGGACCAGCAAACGCGCCTTGCGTCCGGCCAGGGCCGGGCGCGGTGTATCGAGGAACAGCTCGGTGCGCACCGGATTCCCGGTGGTGCGACGGCTGCCCGACAGGGTAAAGGTGTCGGGAAAGGCTTCACAGACCCGAGCGGCCAACGGCACCAGTAACCGATTGGCGGTACCGGCCACGGCGTTCTGCTCGTGGACGATCACCGGCACACCGGCCAGTTTTGCCGCAACGCCACCCGGACCGGTCACATAGCCACCGAAGCCGACGACGCACACCGGCCGCAGCCGACGAATGATCGCCCGCGCCTGCCAGATCGACTTGAGCAACATCAGCGGCGCCTTGAGCAGCGACAGCTTGCCTTTGCCTCGCAAACCGCTGGCATCGATCCGGTGCAGCTCCAGGCCAGCGGCCGGCACCAGTTCATTCTCGATGCCCCGTGGCGTACCCAGCCAGTGCACGGTGTAGCCGCGCGCCTGGAATTCCCGGGCACAAGCCAGCGCCGGGAACACATGTCCACCGGTACCGCCGGCCATGATCAGCACGTTAGCGCCCATGAGTCGGCTCCTCGGCGAAGTCGCTCTCCTGGAATTCCATCTCTTCGCTGCCCAGGTGGGTGCGACTCTCCCATTCGATGCGCAACAACAGGCCGAGACAGGCACAGCAGATCACCAGGGAGCTGCCGCCATAACTGAGGAACGGCAGCGTCAGGCCCTTGGTCGGCAAGAGGCCGACGTTCACGCCGATGTTGATCAGGAACTGGCCGATCCACAGGAACGACAGGCCATACGCCACATAGGCGGCAAAGAACTGCTTGGCCTTCTCGGCCCACAAGCCGATGTACATGCCGCGTACGCAAACGAATACGAACAGGGCGACGGTGCACAGGGAACCCACCACGCCCAGCTCTTCGGCCAAGACCGAGAATACGAAGTCGGTATGCGCTTCCGGCAGGTAGAACTGCTTCTGCACGCTGTTGCCCAGGCCCACACCCAGCCATTCGCCACGACCGAAGGCGATCAGCGCCTGGGTCAATTGATAGCCGGAACCGAACTGGTCGGCCCACGGATCGGTAAAAGTAATCAGGCGCGCCATCCGATACGGTTGCGCCTGCACCAGCACCGTCACCGCCGCCACCGCCAGCGCCACCATCAGGATGAAGCGGAACAGCCCCACGCCACCGAGGAACAGCATGGCCGCCGCCGCGCCCATCATCACCACCGTGGCGCCGAAGTCCGGCTCCATCAGCAGCAAGCCCGCCATCGGCAGCAACACGATGAACGGCTTGAAGAAGCCCATCCAGCTCTCGCGCACTTCCTTCTGGCGACGCACCAGGTAACCGGCCAGGAAAATCACCACGAAGACCTTGGCGATTTCCGAAGGCTGAACGTTGAAGAAGCTGAAGCCGATCCAGCGCATCGAGCCGTTGACCTCGCGGCCAATGCCCGGCACCAGCACCATGACCAACAGGCCAAAGGCACCGAGCAGCATCATCCAGCCCAGGCGTTGCCAGGTGGCGATCGGCACCATCATGGTGACGACGCAGGCACCCAGGCCGATCACCAGGTAAATCAGGTGACGGATCATGTGGTAAAGCGTGTTGCCCGACTGCACGGCAGCCACTTCCGACGAGGCGGAGGTGATCATGACCAGGCCGAGGCCGAGCAAGGCCAGGCAACCGGCGAGCATCGGGAAATCCAGGTCGATGCCGCGCCCGGTGATCAACGGCGACGGGTACGGCTTGATGATATTCATCAGGCTCATGCCAAGTCCTCCGCGGCCCGGGCGAACAGTTGCCCGCGCTCTTCATAGTTCTTGAACATGTCGAAACTGGCGCAGGCCGGCGACAACAGCACCGCGTCGCCCGGTTGCGCAAGGGCGCGGCATTGCTGCACCGCCTCGTCCAGCGAAGCGACGCGAACCAGCGGCACGGCATCGCCGAGGGCCTGGGCGATCAATTCGCGGTCGCGGCCCATCAGCACCACGGCACGGCAGTTGGCCGCCACCGGGTCGCGCAAATCCTTGAAGTCGGCGCCCTTGCCGTCGCCACCGGCGATCAGCACGAGCTTGCCGTCGATGTCCGCGCCCAGGCCTTCAATGGCAGCCAGCGCGGCACCGACGTTGGTGGCCTTGGAATCGTTGTACCAGGCCACGCCATCAAGATCGCGCACCCACTGGCAGCGATGTTCGAGCCCGGCGAAGTTGCGCAGGGCCGAGAGCATGGCGTCGAACGGCAAGCCGACCGCATGGCCCAGGGCCAGCGCCGCCAGGGCGTTGGCCTGGTTGTGAGCGCCACGAACCTTCAGTTCGCGCACCGGCATCAGGTTCTGGAACTCGAAGGCGAGGTATTTTTCGCCGTTCTCTTCGCGCAGTCCGAAGCCTTTGAAATCAGGGACACCGAGGCCGAAGGTCCAGCATGGCAGGCCTTCGCCCATTAGCGGACGGGTCAACGCATCCTGGCGGTTGAACACCACTTGGCGGGCGTCGCGGAAGATCCGGTGCTTGGCCAGGTGATAAGCCGGCAGGCCGCTGTAGCGGTCCATGTGGTCTTCGCTGATGTTGAGCACGGTCGCCACTTCGGCGCCGAGATGGTCGGTGGTTTCAAGCTGGAAGCTGGACAGCTCCATGACGTACAACTCGATATCGTCATTGAGCAAGTCCAGCGCCGGCGTGCCCAGGTTGCCGCCCACGGCGACACGCTTGCCGGCGGCGGCAGCCATTTCGCCGACCAGGGTGGTCACGGTGCTCTTCGCGTTGGAGCCGGTGATGGCGATGATCGGTGCCTTGGCGTTGCGCGCAAACAGCTCGATGTCGCCGGACATCTTCACGCCACGGGCGGCCGCAGCCTGCAAGGCCGGGGTCGCCAGCGCCAGGCCGGGGCTCACGTAGAGTTCGTCGGCGCGGCACAGGAACTCGACGTCCAATTCGCCACAACGCACATCCACCTGCGGATAGTCACGGCGCAGCGTGGCCAGCTCAGGCGGATTTTCCCGCGTATCGGCCACGGCAAACGACACGCCCCGGCTCGCCAGGAAGCGAACCAGGGACATGCCGCTCTTGCCGAGGCCGACAATGATGCGGAAGTGGTCAGAAGCGATCAGGGACACTCGTTCTACCTCAGCTTCAGGGTGGCAAGGCCGATCAGCACCAGAATCACGGTGATGATCCAGAAACGGACGATCACGCGCGGCTCGGGCCAGCCCTTGAGTTCAAAGTGGTGGTGGATCGGCGCCATGCGGAATACACGGCGGCCGGTCAATTTAAAGGAGGCAACCTGAATGACGACTGACAGGGTCTCCATCACGAACACGCCGCCCATGATGAACAGGACGATTTCCTGGCGAACGATGACCGCGATGGTGCCCAGGGCCGCGCCCAGCGCCAGCGCGCCGACATCGCCCATGAAGACTTGCGCCGGGTAGGTGTTGAACCACAGGAAACCCAGGCCGGCACCGATCAGCGCACCGCAGAACACAATCAGCTCACCGGCGCCCGGAACGTAAGGGATCAGCAGGTATTCGGCGAACTTCACGTTACCCGACAGGTAGCAGAAGATCCCCAGCGCACCGCCGACCATCACCGTCGGCATGATCGCCAGGCCGTCGAGGCCATCGGTGAGGTTGACCGCGTTGCTCGAACCGACGATCACCAGGTAGGTCAGCACGATGAAGCCAGCGCCCAGCGGAATGCTGTAGTCCTTGAGCATCGGCAGGATCAGGGTGGTTTCCACCGGCGAGGCGGCGGTCATATAAAGGAAGATCGCCGCGCCGAGGCCGAACACCGACTGCCAGAAATATTTCCAGCGGCTTGGCAGACCACGGGAGTTCTTCTCAATGACCTTGCGGTAGTCGTCGACCCAGCCGATGGCGCCGAAGAACAGCGTCACCAGCAGCACGACCCAGACGTAACGGTTCGCCAGGTCGGCCCAGAGCAAGGTGCTGATGCCGATCGACGACAGGATCAGCGCGCCGCCCATGGTCGGCGTACCGGATTTGGACAGGTGCGATTGCGGGCCGTCGTTACGGACCGACTGGCCAATCTGCAGGCTCTGCAGGGTACGGATCATCCACGGGCCCAGGAACAGCGACAACGACAACGCGGTCAGCACACCCAGGATCCCGCGCAGGGTCAGGTACTGGAAGACCGCGAAGCCTTTGTGGAACTGTTGCAGGTACTCCGCTAGCAGCAGCAGCATTAATGTTTCTCCATACGGGTGCCGCACAAAGCCGCCACGATGTTTTCCATCGCCGCACTGCGTGAGCCCTTGATCAATAAGGTGGTGTTCGGATCTTGCTCGGCGCCCAGGGCCTGGATCAGCTCGGCCTGGGTGGTGAAATGCTGTGCGTGCTCGCCAAACGCCGCCACGGCGTGGGCCATCATTGGCCCAACGGCGTACAGCGCGTCGACCTTGCCGCGCGCATACGCGCCGACATCATGGTGGCCTTGTTGCGCCCACTCGCCCAACTCGCCGATATCGCCGAGCACCAGCACGGTGCGACCGGAGAAGCCTGCAAGGATATCCACGGCCGCGCACATCGATGTCGGGTTGGCGTTGTAGGTGTCGTCGATGACGCGCATGCCGTTGCTCGCCAGTTGCGCGACGCTGCGGCCCTTGACCGGTTGCACCGCGTTCAATCCAGCGACGATGCCTGGCAGCGAAACACCCAGCGCATGGGCGGCCGCAGCGGCGGCCAGGGCATTGGCAACGTTATGGGTGCCGAGCAGGTTCAACTGCACGCGCTCGGCGCCGTCAGGGCTGTGCAGGTTGAAAGCCGGGCAGCCGCGGGCATCGCGGTCCAGGTCGCTGGCGTAGAAATTCGCCGCGAGGTTGCTCAGGGCGAAGGTCAGCACCTTGCGCTCGCCCGCCCGGGCCTTCCAGATTTCAAATGCCTTGTCGTCGAGATTGAGCACGGCGACGCCATCGGCAGCCAGCCCCTCGATGATCTCGCCCTTGGCCTCGACGATTTTTTCCGGGCCGCCGAACTCGCCGACGTGAGCGGTCCCGGCGTTGTTGAGCACCGCTACGTGGGGCTTGGTCATACCGACGGTGTAGGCAATCTCGCCGAGCCGCGAAGCACCCAGTTCGATGACGGCGGCACTGTGCTCCGGCGCCAGTTCAAGCAGGGTCAACGGTACGCCGAGGTCGTTGTTCAGGTTGCCACGGGTCGCCAACACCGGACCACGCGTGCGCAAGATACTGGCGAGCATTTCCTTGACCGTGGTCTTGCCGCTGGAGCCGGTAATGGCCGCGACCGGGTTGGCAAATGCCGCGCGATTCAACGCACCGAGCTGGCCCAGGGCCTGGCGGGTGTCGCCGACCAGCAATTGTGGCAGCGTGCTGTTGGTCACCTCGCGCTCGACCAACGCCGCGACCGCGCCTTTGCCCGCCACTTCGTTCAGATAATCGTGGCCGTCGAAACGCGGCCCGGCCAGGGCGATGAACAACTGGCCCGGGGCGATCGCCCGGCTGTCGATGCTGACGCCGTTGAACGTGGCGTCCGCTGCGATCAGGCGCGCGCCCAGGGCGTTGGTCAGTTCGCTGAGCTTCAAGGCCTTAAGCATGGGCCACCTCCCATGCGGTCAGCGCGTGATCGGCTTCCACCAGATCGGAAAACGCGTGGCGCTCACCGTTGATTTCCTGGTAGTCCTCGTGCCCTTTGCCGGCCAGGACAATGACGTCATTCGCCGACGCACTGGCGATCAATTGGGCAATGGCCTGGCCGCGTCCGGCCACGAAGGTGACGTTATCCACCGCCGAGAAACCGGCACGGATATCGTCGAAAATCCGCAACGGGTCTTCGCTGCGCGGGTTGTCGTCAGTGACGAGGACACCATCGGCCAGCCGCTCTACGACCTCAGCCATCAACGGACGCTTGCCACGGTCACGATCACCGCCACAGCCGAACAGGCACAGCAACCGACCCTTGGCGTGAGGGCGCAACGCCGTAAGGACTTTTTCCAATGCGTCAGGGGTGTGGGCGTAATCGACCACCACCAGCGGCTGGGTGCCACCGCCCAAGCGCTGCATGCGCCCGGCCGGGCCTTCAAGCTTCGGCAAGACCTTGAGAATTTCATCCAGCGCGTAGTCCAACCCGAGCAAGGCGCCGACGGCGGCCAATACGTTGCTCAGATTGAAGCGACCCAGCAGGGTGCTGCGCAAATGGTGTTCACCCTGAGGGGTAACCAGCGTGGCGCGCACGCCTTCGTCATCGAACTGTGCTTGGCGTACATAAAGGTAGGCACTGGCGTCTTCCAGGCTGTAGGTGATCAACCGGGACTCGCGCTGCTCGGCGGCCAGTTGCCGACCGAACTCGTCATCGATATTGATGACCCGGCACTTCAGGTTGTTCCAGGCGAACAGCCGGGCCTTGGCCTCGCCGTAGGCCTGCATCGTGCCGTGGTAATCCAGGTGATCGCGGGACAGGTTGGTCAGCACCGCTACATCGAAGGCCAGCGCGGTGACCCGGCCTTGATCGAGACCGTGGGAAGAGACTTCCATCGCGACGGCCTTGGCCCCGGCCTTCTTCAGGTCTGCCAGGGTCGCTTGCACAGCGATCGGATTCGGCGTGGTGTGCAGCCCGCTTTGCAGGGCGCCGTGGAAACCATTGCCCAGGGTCCCGACGATGCCGCAATGCTGCCCGAGCAGATCCAGCGCCTGCGCCACCAGTTGGGTCACGCTGGTCTTGCCGTTGGTGCCGGTCACCCCAATCAGGTTCAGGTGACGGCTCGGCTCGCCATAAAAGCGTCCGGCAATATCCGACAACTGCGCCGCCAGCCCCTTGACCGGAATCAGCGGGACGTCGGTGATCGGCAGCACGGTTGCGCCGTTCACTTCATAGGCCACGGCGGCCGCTCCGCGTTTCAACGCGTCGGCAATGTGGTCGCGGCCATCGAAACGGGCTCCCGGCACGGCCAGGAACAGGTCACCGGCGCGCACGTCACGGCTGTCGAGGGCCAGTTCGCGAATCAGCAGGTCATGACCGGCGTGGGCAAAAATCTTGTTCAGGCTCAGGGACATCAGCCACGCCCTCCGTCAGCTTTCAATGGAACGACCGGGGCGGTACTCGCCTGCTGGGTCGGCGGCAGGTTATCCGGGGTAACGTTCATCAGGCGCAGGGTGCCGGACATCACTTTGCTGAACACCGGCGCGGAAACCAGGCCACCGAAGTAACCGGCCTTGCTCGGTTCGTCGATGACCACCACGATGGCGTAGCGCGGGTCGCTCATCGGACCGAAGCCGGCGAACAGCGAACGATAGGAGTTTTCGGCATAGCCCTTGGTGCCCACGGACGTCTTGCGGGCCGTACCCGACTTGCCGGCGACGTGATAGGCCGGCACCTGGGCGCGATAGACACCGCGCGGGGCCTCGATCACCTGTTGCAGCATGCCCTGCATGGTCTTGGCGACGTTTTCCGGGATGACCTGGGTCGTCTGCGGCGCCTTGTCAGTCTTGATCAGCGTCAGCGGTGCGATACGCCCGTTGTTGGCCAACGCGGAAAACGCGTGGACGAGCTGGATCGCGGTTACGGAAACACCGTAGCCGTACGACAACGTGGCGGTTTCAGCCTTGCGCCAGTCACGGTAGTTCGGCAGGTTGCCGACGCGCTCGCCCGGGAAGCCCAGGCCGGTGTCCTGGCCAAGGCCGATTTTCTGGGCCAGGCGATAGATCGTCTCGCCGCCGATGTCGAAGGCGATCTTGCTCATGCCAACGTTACTGGAGTTGATCAGGATGCCGGTCAGGTCGAGCACTGGCCCTTCGGTCTTGGACACGTCGCGAATGGTGTACTTGCCGATCTGCAGGGTGCCGGGGTACACCTCGACGGTGTCGCTCGGTTTCCAGCGCCCGGTTTCAAGGGCGGCGGCCATGGACACCGCCTTCATGGTCGAGCCCGGCTCGAACACGTCGATCATGGCGCGGTTGCGCATCATCGCCGGTTGCAGGTTGCGGCGGTTGTTCGGGTTGTAGGTCGGCTGGTTGACCATGGCCAGGATCTCGCCGGTCTTCACATCCATGATCACCAGGCTGCCGGCCTTGGCACCGTTCTCGACGATGGCATTGCGCAACTCGCGGTTGGCCAGGTATTGCAGGCGCAGGTCAATGGACAACGCCAAGGGCTTGCCGGCCTTGGCGTTTTTGGTGACTTGGACATCCTTGATCAACCGGCCGCGCCGGTCCTTGATGACCTGGCGCTTGCCGGCGACCCCGGCAAGCCATTCGTCATAGGCCAGTTCGACCCCTTCCCGCCCTCGATCATCGATATCGGTAAACCCGACCATATGGGCAGTGACTTCACCGGCCGGGTAGAAGCGCCGGAACTCTTCAATGCCATAAACGCCCGGCACTTTCAGATCGAGCACGCTCTGGCCCTGTTCGGGGGTCAACCCGCGCACCAGATAGATGAATTCTTTATTGGCCTGGGCTTCAAGCCGTTCGGCCAGGGCCTTCGGATCCTGGCCGAGAGCGGCAGCCAGCGCCGGCCATTTCTCCTTGGCCTGCTGCATTTCCTTGGCGTTCGCCCACAAGGTCGTCACCGGCGTACTCACGGCCAACGGTTCGCCGTTGCGGTCGGTGATCAGGCCACGGTGGGCCGGGATCGGAATGTGACGCACGCTACGGGCGTCGCCCTGGCCCTTGAGGAAATCACGGTCGACCACTTGCAAGTCGATGATGCGCCACGAAATCGCCGCGACCATGATGCCGAGCAAGCCCAGGACCAGGCGGAACCGCCACGGGAACAGTGCCCCTTCGAGCTTCATCATGGCGCCACCATCTGCACTTCGGCGGCGCCGGGGATGCGCATCTTCAATTGTTCAGTGGCCAACACTTCGATACGGCTGTGGGCAGTCCAGGTGCTTTGCTCCAGGATCAACCGACCCCACTCGGCCTGCGCCTTGTCGCGCACGCTCAGCTCGTTGTAAAGGGTATTGAGCAACTGGCGATTCCAGTGCGCGCTGTAAGACACGGCAATGGCCGACACGAGCACGCCGATAAACAGCAGCAGCATGAAAAAGCTGCCGCCCGGCAGGGGCTTGGCGAAGAGCTTGCTCACCGCAACTTCTCCGCGACGCGCATGACCGCACTACGGGCACGTGGATTGGCCTTGAGCTCGGCCTCGGAGGCGAACTGCGCTTTGCCGTGAATCTTGATTTTCGGTACGAAGGCTTCGAAACGCACCGGCAGGTTGCGCGGCAGGTTATCGGCTTCGCCTTTGGTGAGCTTGCGCATGAACAGTTTGACGATACGGTCTTCCAGGGAGTGGAAGCTGATCACCACCAGGCGACCACCCACCTCCAGCGCTTCAAGGGCGGCATCAAGGCCAGCCTCGAGATCACCCAACTCGTTGTTGACGTGAATGCGCAGGCCTTGGAAAGCTCGGGTTGCCGGATTCTTGCCTTTTTCCCAGGCCGGGTTGGCCACTTTCAATACTTCGGCCAAGTCACCGGTACGCTCGAACGGCTTGATGTCACGACGCTCGACCACGGCACGGGCCATGCGACCGGAGAAACGCTCTTCGCCGTACTCCTTGAAGACACGGGCGATTTCTTCCACCGGGGCGGTATTGACGAATTCAGCAGCGCTGATGCCGCGGGACGGGTCCATACGCATGTCCAGCGGACCGTCATTGAGGAAACTGAAGCCGCGCTCAGGATCGTCCAGCTGCGGCGAAGAGACGCCGAGATCCAGCAGCACGCCGCTGATCTTGCCGGCCAAGCCGCGCTGTTCGACTTCCGCACCCAGCTCGGCAAAGCTGCGCTGCACAACGACAAAGCGGCCGTCTTCGGCCGCCAGCGCTTGCCCGGTGGCAATCGCTTGAGGATCCTTGTCGAACCCCAGTAACCGACCGCCCGGCCCGAGCAGGCTGAGGATCAGCCGGCTGTGTCCGCCACGTCCGAACGTGCCGTCCAGATAGCAGCCATCAGGACGTACGGCGAGAGCCTCGACGGCTTCGTCAAGCAGTACGGTGATGTGGTTAAAGCCGCTATCAATAGTCACAGGATCAAATCACGCAGTTCATCAGGCATGGCGCCCGGTTGTTGAATAGCAGCAAGGTCAGCGGCGGAAACCGCATTCCAGGCATCTTCGTCCCACAGCTGGAACTTGTTCAGTTGGCCCACCAGCATCGCGCGCTTGTCCAACTTGGCATATTCGCGCAGGCGCGGCGGCACCAGGAAACGACCGCTGCCGTCGAGTTCGAGGTCGACGGCATTACCGATCAGCAAGCGTTGCAGGCGGCGGTTTTCTTCTCGCAACGAAGGCAATGCGCGCAGTTTGGTTTCGATGATTTCCCACTCATCCAGAGGGTAAACGCACAAACATGGATCAACAGCGTCGATCGTGACGATTAACTGCCCGGAACTTCGCGAAACGAGCTCGTCACGATACCGGCTGGGCATGGCGAGCCGGCCTTTTGCATCGAGACTGATTGCGTTAGCTCCGCGAAACACGTCAGCGTTTCTCCACTTTTTGGCGTTTTACCTTCAAAAAAACCCACTTCATGCCACTTTCCGCCACTTGCGCACACTATAGGAATGCGCCCACCGCACCGTCAAGGCGCGTAATGAAGGAAAAGCCTTATAGATCGGAGATTTAGGAGCGTTTCAGGAGGGGTAACAAGAATCTGACGTAGGAAAATTCGCCTCAACTCAAAGCAGCACAGGAGGCTGCGTGCACAAGTTAAAGTGATTTGTTAAGAGTAAGATTTTTTTGGTATTAGGAATGGCTTCTGCCAGTGATTCCGGCAGGGAGGGAAAAAGGTGGAGAGTCGATCTGTAAGCCGGGTTCTGTCTTGAACAGTCATTCGTCTACGATGGCCATCACTGGACATCTTTAGCAACCTACCCGGTCCCAGCGCGGGCCACGCCTTGGGACCCTATTTGGTCTTGCTCCAAGTGGGGTTTACCTAGCCACGAACTGTTGCCAGCCGTGCGGTGCGCTCTTACCGCACCTTTTCACCCTTACCGGCGCCGAAGCGCTTAGGCGGTTATTTTCTGTGGCACTTTCCGTAGGCTCACGCCTCCCAGGCATTACCTGGCACTTCGCCCTATGGAGCCCGGACTTTCCTCCCCCCCCTAATTTTCATAGAGGGCAGCGACTGTCCGATCGACTCTCCGCCGCGAAGGTTAACGGTAGAGCGGCTCAAGAACAAGCGATAAAAGCCCATGGCCAGCCCGATGCGCCGGTTTCATTGGCCCTTCTGTTTTTCCAGCGCGACCTGATACAGCACATTCTTGCGCTCGCCGGTGATCTGCGCCGCGAGGGCTGCGGCCCGCTTGAGCGGCATTTCCTCCAGCAACAGGTCGAGAATGCGCATTGCCTCGGCGCTGACCGCGTCTTCGCTTTCAGGCGGAGTCCAGCCCGCCACCAGCACGACACACTCACCACGCTGTTGATTACTGTCGCCTTCGACGAAGGCTCGCAGCTCCGCCAACGGCAGGCCCTTGAGGGTTTCGAACGTCTTGGTCAACTCCCGGGCCAGCAGCGCCTGGCGCTCGGGACCGAACACCTGCTCCATGTCTTGCAGGCACTCCAGAATGCGGTGCGGCGCCTCATAGAAGATCAGCGTGCGCGGTTCTTCCTTTATAGCCTCCAGGCGCGCCCGCCGCCCGACCGCCTTGGCTGGCAGGAAACCTTCGAAGATGAAACGGTCCGACGGCAAGCCGGCCGCCGACAGCGCCGCGATCAATGCGCAAGCCCCGGGCACCGGCACCACATTGATACCAGCAGCACGCGCCTGGCGTACCAGGTGATAACCCGGATCGGAAATCAGCGGCGTGCCCGCATCGGAAATCAGCGCCACGTTATCGCCTGCCAGCAGGCGGGTGATGAAACGACTGCCCTCGTCCCGCTCGTTATGTTCGTGACATGCCGCCAATGGCGTGGAAATCCCGAAATGCTGCATCAGGCGCTGGGAGTGACGCGTGTCTTCAGCTGCGATCAGGGCGACTTCCCGCAGAATTTTCAGCGCCCGGGCACTGATATCGTCCAGGTTGCCGATGGGGGTCGCCACCACGTAAAGCGAGCCAGCAGCGGAATTCAAAGCACCTGGAGCAGTCAAAACGCGTACCTCATGATCGGTAAAAACCGCCATTGTAGCGTGTAGCGGCGGTCTCGGCTGTTCGCAGTACCGGGTAGCCTGGGGCAGTACTGCTTACGTGAGAATGTACGCAAGCCATTGTGGCGAGGGAGCTTGCTCCCGCTCGGCTGCGCAGCAGTCGTAAAAATCTGACAGCCAAATCTTGATGTACCGCGCTGGATGGTTTTGGGGCCGCTACGCAGCCCAGCGGGAGCAAGCTCCCTCGCCACAGGGGTCAATGCCAGTCTTTTATGCTGCGCCGCACTCTTTGAAATACCTAAATTGATCGATTCACACCACTAACATCGCGCCCCGGCCAGCGCTTGGGTACAATTCGACGCTAATTTGATCTCGTATCAGGAACATTTACATGATCGCTTGCCTGCGGCTGCTCTCCGCCCTCTGCCTCGCTGCCCTCCTGGCCGCTTGCGCCAGCTCGCCCTCGTCCAGCCTTGGCGAACTTCCACGGACCCCGGATGCCAGTATCGAGCAATTGCTCGAACAGGCCACCCAAAGCAAAAACCCGGAAAAAGCTGCCCTGCTGCGCCTGAGTGCCGCAGACCTGGCCTACCGTCAAGGCAATGCTGGCCAGTCCGCACAGATCCTGCAACAGGTGCCGATGGAGTCACTCAAGCCCGGCCAACAGATCTTCGCCAGCACGCTGTCGGCCGAACTGGCCATGACACGCAACCAGCCCAAGGCTGCCCTGGCTTCGCTGAACCATCCGAGCCTGCAACACCTGAGCGAAATGCCGGTGGAGCAGCAGGTCCGCACCGGCACCGTCCGTGCTCGCGCCCTTGAAGCCGATGGCCAGACCCTGGCCGCTGCCAAGGAGCGGATCTTTATCGCCCCACTGCTGGAAGGCGAAGCGGCGGCAAAAAACCATGAGGCGATCTGGACCCTGATCGCCTCGCTGCCTACCGATCAACTGCAGCCGACCACCACCGATGACCTCGGCGGCTGGTTGAGCCTGGCCAAGGCCGTGAAAACCGCCGGCACCCTGGAACAGCAACAGGCGGCGATCGATAGCTGGCGCGAACAGAACCCGAAACATCCGGCCGCGCTTCAATTGCCGACGCCACTGGTCAAGCTCAAGGAGCTGGCGAGCCAGCCATTGAGCAAGATCGCCTTGCTGCTGCCGCAGAACGGCCCGCTTGCCTCGGTCGCCAAGGCCTTGCGTGATGGCTTCATGGCCGCGCACTACCAGGCCCAAACGGCCGGGCAGAAGCCGCCAAGCATCCAGATCTATGACAGCGCCAGCCTGACCTCGATGGATGAGTTCTATCGCAAGGCCCAGGCTGACGGTGTGCAGCTGGTAGTCGGCCCGCTGGAAAAACCATTGGTCAAGCAGATCAGCACGCGCCCACAACTGCCGATCACCACCTTGGCGCTGAACTACAGCGAAGGCGAACAAGGCCCCCCCCAACTGTTCCAGTTCGGCCTGGCGCCGGAAGACGAAGCCCGCGAAGTGTCCCGTCGCGCCCGCGCCGACGGCCTCCATCGTGCCGCCGCCATGGTGCCGAAAGGCGAATGGGGCGATCGTGTATTGAAGGCCTTCAGCCAGGATTGGCAGGCCAACGGCGGGACCATCGTTGCGATCGAGCGTGTCGACCAACCCGTGCAACTGGCCCAGCAGATCGCCGACATGTTCCAACTGCGCCAGAGTGAAGGTCGCGCCAAGAGCCTGCAGAACACGGTAGGCACCACGGTCGCTGCCCAGCCGTCTCGTCGCCAGGACATCGAGTTCATTTTCCTCGCATCGACGCCACAGCAGGCCCAGCAGATCAAGCCAACCCTGAACTTCCAGTACGCTGGCGACGTGCCAGTCTATGCAACGTCTTCGGTGTTCAGCGTCAGCGGCGACCAGAACCAGTACAACGACATGAATGGCGTGCGCTTCTGCGAAACACCATGGCTGCTCGACGCCAACGACCCACTGCGCCAACAAGTGACTGCACAATGGCCCCAGGCCGGTGGCAGCCTGGGCCGATTGTATGCGATGGGAGCCGACGCCTATCGCCTCGCTCCGCGCCTGGGCCAACTCAAGACGCTTCCGGACAGCCGCATCGAAGGCCTTTCAGGCAGCCTGGCGATCTCGCCGACCCAGCGCGTGCAACGTCAATTGCCGTGGGCCCAGTTCGTCAATGGCCAGGTGCAGCGCCTGCCGGACACCCAGCGCTGATGCCCGATCGATCACACTTGCAAAGCGGAAAGGATGCCGAGGGCCACGCCCTCGCGCATCTGCAGCAACAAGGCCTGCGCCTGCTGGCGCAGAACTGGTTATGCAAGCGCGGCGAGCTGGATCTGGTCATGCTTGACGGCGATACAGTAGTATTCGTCGAGGTCCGCTATAGGAAAAATACCCAATGGGGTGGCGCGCTCGACAGCGTTGACGAGCGCAAACGCCGAAAGCTGGTTTTCGCCGCGCAGTATTTCCTGCAAAGCGAGTCTCGCTGGGCCGATCATCCCTGCCGCTTCGACGTGGTTGCCATCGACAGCAGCGTCGACCAGTTGAACTGGCTGCAGAATGCCTTCGACAGTTGAGCCCAGCCGAGCCGGACACCCCCACTTAACTTTTTTGCTCTTTGCTTTGCGCGCCGCACATGCCTGTGCCGATAAGTCGCGCTACTTAAGGTCACACAGATGGACATGCAATCGCGAATCCGCCAGCTTTTTCAGGCCAGCATCGACACCAAGCAACAGGCGATGGACGTACTTGCACCGCACATCGAGCAAGCCAGCCAAGTGATGGTCAACGCCCTGCTCAACGAGGGCAAGATGCTCTCATGCGGCAACGGCGGCTCCGCCGGCGATGCCCAGCACTTCTCCTCGGAGCTGCTCAACCGTTTCGAACGCGAGCGCCCGAGCCTGCCGGCCATCGCGCTGACGACCGACAGCTCGACGATCACCTCGATTGCCAATGACTACAGCTACAACGAAGTCTTCTCCAAGCAGATCCGCGCCCTCGGCCAGCCCGGCGATGTGCTTCTGGCGATTTCCACCAGCGGTAACTCGGCCAATATTATTCAAGCGATCCAGGCCGCACATGATCGCGAAATGATTGTCGTAGCATTGACCGGTCGCGACGGCGGCGGCATGGCATCCCTGCTCTTGCCCGAAGATGTCGAGATTCGCGTACCAGCCAATGTCACCGCACGTATCCAGGAAGTCCACCTGCTGGCGATCCACTGCCTTTGCGACTTGATCGACAGCCAACTGTTCGGGAGTGAAGAATGACCCCTAATCGCCTAGGCCTTCTGGCCCTGACCCTGTGCCTCGGCATCAGCGGCTGCACATCGGTGGTTAACGCCAGCCGGGAAAAGCCGATTGAAGATGACCGCGGCACCCGCACCTTCGGCAGCAAGATCGATGACTCGCTGATCGAAACCAAAGTTGGCGTGAACATCGCCAAGGCCGACCCGGACCTGGACAACAACTCGCACATCGTCGTCACCAGCTTCAACGGTGTCGTACTGCTGGCCGGCCAGACGCCACGCGCCGACCTCAAGGCCAAGGCCGAACAGGAAGCCAGCGCCGTGCAGCGGGTCAAGACCGTGCATAACGAACTGCAGGTCCTCCAGCCCTCCTCTCTGCTGGCGCGCCAGAACGATGCCTGGCTGACGACCAAGATCAAGACGCAGATGTTGACCGACGCCAGCATTCCAGGATCGCGCATCAAGGTTGTAACCGAGAACGGGATCGTCTATCTGCTGGGGCTGCTGACCAAACAGGAGGCTGCGCAGGCGACCAACCTGGTGCAGGGTGTGTCTGGGGTGCAGAAGATTGTGAAGTTGTTTGAGTACATTGATTGATATAAGTGCTCGTAAAAAAACGGCGCTTTTCCTGAAAAGGGAAGCGCCGTTTTTTTATGTATCATTTGAGGCTTGGATCGGCGCGCACCCCGCTCTTGCCCTTGATCTTGATCTTGATCTTGATCTTGATCTTGCTTTGGACTTTGATCTTCGACGCCCCGTTAACCACGATGGCCGAACGCAGGCGTTGCGCAGTGGGCATCCCGGCATGGATGCCGGGATAGCCGCGCTGGGCCATGGATGGCCCTTCGCGGCGGGCCCACGGAGCAATGCCGGAGTGAGGGCATGCCGAGCCTCGGCGAGGCACCGAGTGGTGGGGCTATACGGATCACCCACATGGGTTACAAAAAAGTGCACTCACATAGGTAACACCCGGAGTGTCACGTAGCCATCAATGGCATCTCTTACATCAATCCGTCCAAGGATGATTGGACCGAAGATAACATCCCAGATCCCGTCCTCTATTTGCTCCAGTCCAATGGTCTGGTGCTTGAGCACATAGCCGACGTAGATCCTTACACCACGACGATTGACGATGCCCGAGCAGTCCGCTTGGAGGCTATCGATATGGCTCGGGTAGGTCATCTCGGGAAGCTTCTCGGGATATTGGCGGGACGAAGGCTCATAGCAGGACGCGGGTGTCTTCTGATTAAGAGCCTCGTGCAAACGCTCATAGTTGTAATGTTGCCTGAAACGATCAAAGTGCCGTTGTTGAGCCTCCCACGCTACTGCAGGGGGTGACGGAAGAGTGCTTTTCAACGTTCGATGCATACGTTCATGTCGGCCATTTTGCTCCGGCCTGCCGGGGGCGATCCGCTCGGGAATGATCCCTAGACGCAACCACCAGATGGACAACTGGGAAAGGCCCGCACGCCCTTTGCTCGCAAACGGAACACCATTGTCGGTACGAATGCGCTCCGGCAGACCATGTTCACGAAACACCTGAGTAAACACCGCCTGGGTTTCCTGGAAATTGGTGCTAGCCATGCTGTGGCAAGCGAGCAAGAAACGACTGGCATGGTCCATGATCGTCAATGGATAGCACCAGACGCCCGCACCTGTCAGGAATTGGCCTTTGTAATCGGCGCTGAATAGCTGGTTGGGAGCCTCTGCTTTCTGCAGTGGTTTGGGATAAACCGCCACTCGTTGACGCAATCGGCGTGGTTTGACCAGCTCAGCTTTCTTTAGGATGTTGTAGATCGACGTCTTTGATGGCGGCGCCTGGTCAGGAAAACGCTCGAGCAAAGCCGCCTGAATTTTCTTGGGGCCAGGCTCTGTCTCACCCCGACCGCGTAACTCAATGATCGCCTCACGGACAGCCAGCGGCACTACCCATTCCTGGGTAAGCCGACGACGGCTATGTTCTTCCAGTCCGGCGGGCCCTTCCCTCTCATACCGCTCGACCCATTTATAGCCAGTCTTGCGGCTGATCTCGTAGGCTTGGCAAAGCGCACTGAAGCTGGGCGGGCCTTTGATGAAGTCCGCAATGAACAGCAGTTTCAGGTCCATAGGTTTCAGCTCTCGCCATGGCATGGTCAGATCCTCGAAAACCGACCCTGCCAGTTAAAAACTGTTACCTATGTGAGTGAACTGATTTGTAACCCATGTGGGTGAGTCATACCCCGGCAAGCCTTTTTGCTTACTTTTTTGGCGTCTGAAAAAAGTGAGCCGCCGTAAGGGCGGAACCATAAGCCGCCGTTACCGCAGCAACGGATATACACACCGACTACGACAAAAAAATGCCCGCATCTCACGATACAGGCATTTTCTTCACCAAGTTGCAGGCTATCGCACACTCAATGACTGGCACATATCTGCAGCCTACTTCACCACCTTCAAGCTCGGCCGCCCGGTAGGCCGTGGCGGTTCGTCATCCGGTGGCGGCATGTCATCATCCGCCTCGAACTCTTCTTCGCCATCCAACGGCACTTCCAACTCGAACACCATGCCCTGCCCGTTCTCCCGAGCATAAATCCCCAGGATCGAAGCAATCGGCACATAAAGCGTATGCGGTACCCCGCCAAAACGCCCCTCGAAGCTGACCGCATCGTTGTCCATGTGCAGATGACGCACAGCGGCCGGCGACACGTTCAAGACAATCTGCCCGTCATTGGCAAAACCCTGCGGCACCTGTACCGATGGATACTCGGCGTTAACCAGCATGTGCGGGGTGCAATCGTTGTCCACAATCCACTCGTAGAGCGCGCGGACCAGATAAGGTCGACTGGAGTTCATAGCGGCTCCCTAAGCCTTAGCGCATGTCGCGTTCGACGCCAGACAGACTCGCCTGGAAAGCCTCACGCGCAAATTGGCGCTCCATATAATCAAGCAGCGGCTTGGCGGGCCGCGGCAGTTCGATACCCAGGATCGGCAAACGCCAGAGTATGGGCAATAGGCAGCAATCCACCAGACTTTGTTCCTCACTGAGGAAAAACGGCTTGTCGACAAACAGCGGCGACACGCCCGTCAGGCTTTCGCGCAGCTCCTTGCGCGCCACGACCCGTGCCGGCTCCTTCGTTCGAGGATCCAGGATCAGGTCCACCAACCCGCACCAGTCACGCTGGATGCGGTGAATGAGCAAACGACTGTTCGCACGCGCAACGGGGTACACCGGCAGCAAAGGCGGATGTGGATAACGCTCATCCAGGTATTCCATCACCACAGTCGATTCCCACAACGCCAGGTCGCGATCGACCAGGGTGGGCAGGCTGCCGTAAGGGTTCACCTCGATCAGCTTCGGCGGCTGACGGCCCGCTTCGACGTAAATGATCTCGGCGCTGACACCCTTCTCGGCCAGTACGATACGTACCCGGTGGGAATAGTGGTCGGCGGGGTCGGAGTAACAGGCCAACCGATTGGTCACGCCCATGGCGATCCTCCTCGCTTGTTGAAATTATCGAAAAACGGAAAAACGAGCGCGCCCAGAGGGCGTCTCCCGTAACCACCTGGCCGACCAGGCTCGTTACACCTTCAGAGACGCCCTTGGGCGCGCACGATTAACAGCAACGGCTTACAGCTTTATCAATGAACGTCTTTCCAGTATTCACGCTTGAGCAGATATGCGAATACGAAGAAGAACGCCAGGTACAGCAAGACATACGTACCGATGCGCTGATGCTCCAGCTTCACCGGGTTGGCCGAGTAGGCCAGGAAGGTCACAAGGTTCTTGACCTTCTCGTCAAACTGCTCAGGCGTCAGGGTGCCGGAGTTCGGCACGATGGTCAGCTGGTCGCAGGCTTCATGGGTCAAGGCCGTGCCGGTCAGCGGATCATACTGCTTCTTGCCGTGTTCGACGATCTGAACCTGTTTGCAGCCTACCACCTGGCGACCCTGGAGGCCGACCAGGACGTTCGGCATGCCGACGTTCGGGAAGACCTTGTTGTTCACGCCCCATGGACGCGCAGGATCTTCATAGAACGAGCGCAAGTAGCCATAGAGCCAGTCGGTGCCACGCACGCGCGCCACCAGGGTCAGGTCGGGCGGCGCTGCACCGAACCAGGTCTTGGCGTCCGCAGGCTGCATGCCGATGGTCATGTGGTCACCCAGCTTGGCACCGGTGAACACCAGCTTCTCGAGCATCATTTCATGGGGGATGCCCAGGTCATCGGCCACACGCTCGTAGCGCTGGAACTTGGCACTGTGGCAACCCATGCAGTAGTTGGCGAACGTACGCGCGCCGTCCTGCATGGCTGCTTTGTCGGAAACGTCGATGTCGACCTTTTCCAGCTCCGGACCACCGTGTTCAGCCGCGAAGGACAGTACAGGCATGGCAGCAAGAATCAGTACAGCAAATAGCTTTTTCATCAGCCAGTCACCCTTTCCGGAACCGGTTTGGTCTTCTCGAGCCTGGTATAGAAAGGCATCAGAATGAAGTAGGCGAAGTAAAGGAACGTGCAAACCTGCGAGAGCAACGTACGCCCCGGTGTCGGCGCCAGTACGCCCAGCACCCCCAGGATCACGAACGAGATGCAGAACACCACCAGCCAGATCTTGCTCAGCCAGCCTTTATAGCGCATCGACTTGACGGGGCTGCGGTCCAGCCACGGCAGGACGAACAGCACGGCGATGGCTGCGCCCATGGCGATCACGCCCAGCAACTTGTCCGGAATCGCCCGCAGAATTGCGTAGAACGGTGTGAAGTACCAGACCGGCGCAATGTGTTCTGGGGTCTTGAACGCGTTCGCCTGCTCGAAGTTCGGCTTCTCTAGGAAGTAACCGCCCATTTCCGGGAAGAAGAACACGATGGAGCAGAAGATGAACAGGAAGACCACCACGCCGACGATGTCTTTCACGGTGTAGTACGGGTGGAAGGCAATGCCGTCCAGCGGTACGCCGTTCTCGTCCTTGTGCTTCTTGATGTCCACGCCATCCGGGTTGTTCGAACCCACTTCGTGCAGCGCCAGGATGTGCAGCACCACCAGGCCGAGGATCACGATCGGCAGCGCCACGACATGCAGGGCGAAGAAGCGGTTCAGGGTGATACCCGAGATGAGATAGTCACCACGAATCCACTGGGTCAGGTCGTCGCCGATGACCGGGATCGCACCGAACAGCGAGATGATCACCTGGGCGCCCCAGTAGGACATCTGGCCCCAAGGCAGCAGATAGCCCATGAAGGCTTCAGCCATCAGCGCCAGGTAGATCAGCATGCCGAAGACCCACACCAGCTCACGCGGCTTCTGGTACGAACCGTAGAGCAGGCCACGGAACATGTGCAGGTAGACCACGATGAAGAACGCCGAAGCGCCGGTGGAGTGCAGCAGGCGCAGGATCGAGCCGTACTCGACGTCGCGCATGATGTATTCGACGGAGGCAAACGCTTCCTCCGCCGACGGGGTGTAGCTCATGGTCAGCCAGACACCGGTAACGATCTGGTTGACCAGAACGAGCAATGCGAGGGAACCAAAGAAGTAGAAGAAGTTGAAGTTCTTCGGGGCGTAATACTTGCTGAGATGGTCTTCCCACATCTTGGTCGCGGGAAAGCGCGCATCAACCCAATCCATAAGTTTGCTCATCACGCTTTCTCCGTGTCGACGCCGATGACGATGACATCATCCGACTCATAGGAATGCGGGGGAACTGGCAGGTTCAGGGGTGCAGGCTGGGATTTGTAGACGCGACCCGCCAGGTCATAGTGGGAGCCGTGGCATGGGCAGAAATAGCCACCTACCCAATCCTTGCCCAGGTCGGCAGGGGCCACTTCGGGACGGAACGTTGGCGAGCAACCCAGGTGCGTGCAGATCCCGATCAGCAGCAGGACTTCCGGCTTGATCGATCGCGTTTCAGGGTTGACGTATTCCGGTTGGACCGAGTTCTTGGAAGAGGGATCGGACAGCTGGCCCTCGATCTTTTTCAGATTCCCCAGGATCTCCTCTGTACGGCGGACGATGAACACCGGCTGACCGCGCCACTCAGCAATCATCTGCTGGCCTGGCTCGATCTTGCTGACATTCACTTTCACCGGTGCACCTGCGGCTTTCGCCTTGGCGCTGGGAAACCATGACCCCACGAACGGGACCGCAGCCCCCACCGCTCCTGCAGCACCCACCACGGATGTGGCTGCTACCAGGAAGCGACGCCGGCCTGCATTCACGCCGTCATTGCTCATTCAGTCCTCTCCCATCAGCTTTGTGGCCTGTTAGATCAGGCGTCTACTAAGTAAAAATCTGAACTTATAAAAATTTTGCCGAATGGTAATGAAAAGCCCCAATTCTGACAAGGTAATTACCATGCGGCCAAACCGCCAAGCCTTGTAGTATAGGGGCTCTACGAATGTGGCAAGTTGTCACAGAGCAATTATTTCGCACATAAAAAAACGCCCAGCTCCGTGAGGAACTGGGCGCCTTTTGAACGCGGAAGCGAAATTAACGCTTCGAGTACTGCGGACGCTTACGCGCTTTACGCAGACCGACTTTCTTACGTTCAACTTCGCGAGCATCGCGAGTTACGAAGCCAGCTTTACGCAGGGCGCTGCGCAGAGTTTCGTCGTAATCCATCAGGGCGCGAGTGATGCCGTGGCGGATTGCGCCAGCCTGGCCACTTACACCACCACCGATAACGGTGACGTAGATGTCGAATTTTTCGACGGTCTCGGTCAGTTCCAGCGGCTGACGAACTACCATGCGGGCAGTTTCGCGGCCGAAGAAGTTATCCAGGGAGCGGTTGTTGATGGAGATGTTACCAGTGCCCGGACGCAGGAAAACGCGTGCGGTTGCAGTCTTGCGACGGCCAGTGCCGTAATTTTGAGTCGCCGACATAATGAACTATTCCGTTAAAACTTCAGTTCTTGGGGCTGCTGAGCAGTATGAGGGTGAGCAGCGCCCGCATAAACCTTCAGCTTACGATACATGTCGCGACCCAGTGGGTTCTTAGGCAGCATGCCTTTAACCGCGGTCTCGATCACGCGCTCAGGGGCTTTGGCGATCAGCTTTTCGAAGTTGATCGACTTGATGCCGCCAGGAAAACCGGAGTGGGAGTAGTACATTTTGTCAGTGGTTTTAGCGCCAGTAACACGTACTTGCTCGGCATTGATCACGACGATGTAGTCACCGGTGTCAACGTGAGGGGTGTACTCAGGCTTGTGCTTGCCACGCAGACGGCTCGCGATTTCGGTGGCCAGACGACCCAGGGTCTGACCAGCAGCGTCGACGACAAACCAGTCGCGCTTTACTGTTTCCGGTTTAGCAGTAAAAGTTTTCATTCTTTATAGCCTCAGGGGCCGCCCTGTAAATTAGACGGCGGATCTTACTGAATAGTGCGTACTTTGACAAGTCAAAGGCAGCCGGATACAGACGCTTTCGGGGGCTCGGGTCGGCGCGTCCGTTCAACGGCAAGATTCTTCGGCGGCGGCGCATCACTTCCACTGCAGAAAGAGGTGCGCAATTATGCAGATTGCGAAAAATATTTCAACCTGCTTTTATGATTGTTTTGCCCAAGGAGTCCCCGATGGACTATCGCAAGCTAGGCCGTACCGATCTGAACGTCAGCGCCCTGTGCCTCGGAACCATGACCTGGGGCGAGCAGAACAGCGAGGCAGAGGCGTTCGCCCAGATCGAACGCGCCAAGGGGGCCGGGATCAATTTTCTCGACACCGCCGAGATGTACCCTGTGCCGCCGAAGGCCGAGACCTACGCCACTACCGAGCGCTACATCGGCAATTACTTCAAGAGCCGTGGCGACCGCGCCGACTGGATCCTGGCCAGCAAGATCGCCGGCCCCGGCAACACCATCGACTACATCCGCGACAAGAACCTCAAGCACAACCGCCGACACATCGTCGAAGCCCTGGACGCCAGCCTCAAGCGCCTGCAGACCGACTGGATCGATCTTTACCAGCTGCACTGGCCGGAGCGCAGCACCAATTTCTTTGGCCAGTTGGGCTACACCCACAAGGCCGACGAAGATTTCACGCCGCTGGAGGAAACCCTCGAAGCCCTCGACGAACAAGTCCGCGCAGGCAAGATCCGCCACATCGGCCTGTCCAACGAAACGCCGTGGGGCACCATGAAGTTCCTCGCCCTGGCCGAAGCCCGTGGCTGGCCACGTGCGGTGTCGATCCAGAACCCGTACAACCTGCTCAACCGCAGCTTTGAAATCGGCCTGGCGGAGATTGCCATCCGCGAACAGTGTGGCCTGTTGGCTTATTCGCCGCTGGCGTTCGGCTTCCTGTCGGGTAAATATGAGAACGGCGCACGCCCCGCCAAGGGCCGCCTGACGCTGTACAGCCGCTTCATGCGCTACTTCAACCCGCAGTCGGAAGCGGCTTGCAGTCGCTATGTCGCCCTGGCCCGCGAACATGGGCTGGACCCGGCGCAGATGGCCCTGGCGTTCGTCACCCAGCAGCCGTTCGTGACCAGCAACATCATCGGCGCCACCACGCTGGAGCAACTGGACAGCAACATCGCCAGCTTCGACCTGAAACTGTCGGATGAAGTGTTGGCGGGGATCGAGGCGATTCACAAGGACCAGCCGAACCCGGCGCCCTGATCCATAGGCCTCATCGCGAGCAAGCTCGCTCCCACAGGGGGGCTGTGCTGATCACGAATATACGATCAGGCACAAATCCCCTGTGGGAGCGAGCTTGCTCGCGATAGCCGACTCAAACCCACCCCCTTATCAAAGCGACCGCGCAATGATCTCCTTCATGATCTCATTGGTCCCGGCATAGATCCGCTGTACCCGCGCATCCGCCCACGCCCGGGCAATCGGGTATTCCCACATGAAACCGTAGCCGCCATGCAACTGCACGCATTCGTCGAGCACCTTGCACTGCAGGTCGGTGCCCCAGTATTTGGCCATCGCCGCCGTCGGTACATCGAGCTTGCCTTGCAGGTGCAGTTCCAGGCAGCGGTCGACGAAAACCCGGCCGATCTGGATCTCGGTGGCCATTTCCGCGAGTTTGAAGCGGGTGTTCTGGAAATCCGCGATGGATTTGCCAAACGCCTTGCGATCGCGGGTGTAATCCAATGTCCATTGCAGCGCCGCTTCGGCCGAGGCCAGGCCGCCGATGGCGACGGTCAGGCGCTCCTGGGGCAGTTCCTGCATCAGGTAGGCGAAGCCCATTCCAGCCTGCCCCAACAGGTTTTCCTTCGGCACCCGCACGTCCTGAAAGAACAATTCGGATGTGTCCTGGGCCTTCATCCCGACTTTCTCCAGGCGCTTGCCTTTCTCGAAGCCCGGCGTGCCCGCTTCCACCAGGAACAGGCTAGTGCCCTTGGCGCCCGCCTTCGGGTCAGTCTTGGCAACGACGATGACCAGGTCCGCAAGGAAGCCATTGGTGATGAACGTCTTCGAGCCGTTGATGACGTATTCGTCACCGTCCAGCACTGCCGTGGTCTTCACCCCCTGCAGGTCCGATCCCGCGCCCGGCTCGGTCATGGCGATGGCCGTGACCATTTCACCGGACACCAGTTTCGGCAGGTACTTGTGTTTCAACGCCTCGCTGCCGTAATGCAGGATGTACGGCGCGACGATATCGGAGTGCAACGAGAAGCCGATCCCGGTCAGCCCCAGGCGGCCGATCTCCTCGATCACCACGGCGCTGTAGAGGAAATCCGCGTCCAGCCCGCCGTAGGCCTCTGGAAGGTGCGAGCACAACATGCCCGCCTCCCCCGCTTTGTTCCAGAGCTTACGATCGACATGCCCCTGTTTTTCCCACTGGCTGTGGTACGGCACGGCTTCTTTTTCAAGGAAGGTTCGTACAGTGTCTCGGAACAATTCGTGCTCGGGACTGAACAGGGTTCTTGGGATCATGGCGCACCTTTGGTTATTGTTGAACAGGTCATCCGAAAGAGCCTAAGCCTGCGGCGCACAACGGGACACTGGACACTTGCGCCAAAAAATAAGACGATCCAGCCGTTTGATGACCACTATCCCCTATAAAAATAAAGATGAATTATGTCCATGCACGTCTCCACGCCCTTGCGGCGCGTCAGTATCCTGGCCATCGACCGGGTTTTCGCTTCCACCCTCATGCAAGCCAAGGATTTTTTCCACCTGGCCAGCCTGCGCTATGGCAAACAACTGGGCCGCGGCCTGACCCCGGCGTTTGAAACCCGCCTGGTCAGCCCCGATGGCAAACCGGTGAACAGCTTCAGCGATGTGATCATGCCGGTGGACGGTGGCCTGGAAAACACCGACGTCATCATCCTGCCGGCGTTCTGGGACGACTTCGCGACCCTCTGCCAACGTTACCCACAAGTCCTGCCTTGGCTGCGCGAACAACATGCGCGCGGCGCGGTACTCTGCGGCGAAGCCACCGGGGTGTTCTGGCTGGCCGAGGCCGGGCTGCTCGACGGCAAGGAGGCCACCACCTATTGGCGTTTCTTCAATGCTTTCAAGGAACGCTTCCCCAAGGTGCACCTGAACCAGGACAAGCACCTGACCGATGCCGACAACCTGTTCTGCGCCGGCGGCACCACCTCGGCGTGCGATCTCTACATCTACCTGATCGAACGCTTCTGCGGCGCCAACGTCGCCCAAGCCGTGGCGCGAGACATTCTCTACGAAGTACAGCGCAGCTATTCACCGGGACGCATTGGTTTCGGCGGGCAAAAACTGCACCAGGACGTGATCATCCTGCAGATCCAGCAGTGGCTCGAAGAGCACTTCGCCGACAAGTTCCGCTTCGAGGACGTCGCCCGTGAACATGGCATGAGCATCCGCAATTTCATGCGTCGCTTCCAAACCGCCACCGGCGATAAACCGCTGCATTACCTGCAACGGCTGCGGATCGAAACCGCCAAGGGCCTGCTCTCCGGCAGCCGCAAGAGCATCAAGACCATCAGCTACGAAGTTGGCTACGACGATGCGAGCTTTTTTGCGCGATTGTTCCGGCAACACACCGACCTGTCGCCGAACCAGTATCGGCAGCAGTTTCAGCAGGCGGCGTGAGCCAGGGCGCAATACAGTCCAGGTGCGAGCGGGCTTGCTCGCGAAGGCGGTGGGTCAGCTTGCATCTACGCTGGACATGCCGTCCCCCTTCGCGAGCAGGCTCGCTCCCACCTTCAACCATCCGCAACACAAGGCCACCGTCCTCGCACATTCCTACAGGAAAAACAGAACGCAGAATGCCCGAGTGCCGAATTTCGCTCACATACAGCGCCCCATGAACACCGCAACATCAATCCCTGAAAAACACCATCAGGGACGACCAACAGTGACGATCGGATCAAGCTACAACTACCCCGCCTCCGCCACCCGGGGCATCATTCGAGCCAAGCGCTCGACTGACAAGAAATGGGTCGCTCACTTTCCAAACCCTCCCGATTTGTGCTTCGACTACCGGGCGTTGGTCGAACAGAAAGATGGCATTGCCAAGGCTACCGAACCAAAACATAGGATTTGCATCATCGGTGCGGGTATCACTGGGTTGACGGCCGCGAGGGAACTCTATCGTTGCGGATTCACCCACATCACCCTGATCGAACAATCCAGTCGCATCGGCGGCAGGCACCTGACCGTCCCCGGGAGTAAACAATCCACCGCGAGCCATACCCCTTTCGAGATGGGCGCCATGCGCATGCCCTTTTTCAACCGGTCGGATGAACCACCGACGGAAGGCCGGTCGCTGATGGCTTACTACGCCAAGGCGTTTGATTTATCGACTGTCGATTTCGCTAATCCAGGAAGCCAATGGGTCCGCTCGACGGGCATTTACTTGCGCGAGGGCACCATTGGCGGCAAGCCGACGCCGCAAATGCTGATCTGGAAAAACGAAGACGGCAGTACACCGCCGCCCGGCAGCGAGCTGCAAAAGGTATATGCAAAGTGGAACGCCTTTGCCGACAGAATGACTCGACACGTCGCCGAGGTGTATGCCAGTGAACGATGGGAAGCCATGTGGCAGGCGATCGTTGCGAAATATCAGAATGTTTCATTTCGCGACTTGGTGACCATGCCAGCCTTACAAGCCTGGGATCAGCATGCACCGGGTGATTTCGGGGGCATGGGCATGTCTGCCGATGAGTCCGCGATCTTCTACGCAATCGGCATAGGCGACGGCAGTTGGGGGGCCTTCTACGATGTCTGCTCGCTGTATCCACTTCGCACCGCGATATTTGGGTTCAGCAGCCACTTGCAGTTAGTGCTCGGCCGGGTGGACTCACTGGGTGATCCATTACCATCGCCCCATCTGTATAGCGAAACCGTGGTTGATTCGGTGGGGCGGAACTTCGACGGCCCTCGCTATATCGGGCTCGCAGCCTTGAGCGAATGCCTGATGTTCATGAAAATCGCCGAGACCGGTAAATCCTTCCACGACCATTGCCTCGGAAGAAAAGACGGCCTGCTCATGGATTCATCGGTGACTAGATTGACCAAGCTGGCCGATGGAAAGACGCGCGTTCATTTCGACTGGCTACACAGTCTGTCCGAGCGAACCCGACACCGTTTCGAGGACTTCGACTCGGTCATCGTGACACTTCCCTCCTGGCTGATCGAAACCCGTATCGAGCTTGAGAACTTCACGCCGCAGATGCTGCCGTTCGAAACAATCAACGCCTATAAAACAGCTCATTGGGAGACCAGCTGCAAAGTATTCGCACCGTTGAAAAAATCGTTTCTATCAAAAAACAGGAACATCCCGCAGACCATCGTCACCGACAGCTTCATCCACGACGTCTATACCTATCGCTACAACAAGAATTACAGCTATGACTGCATTCTGCTGAGCTACACATGGGAGGACGATGCAACCAAACTCGCCTCATTCAGCGACAAGGCGCTTGTCAGCAAGTGCGCCAAGGAGCTGGATCGAATACTCATGAGATGTACCAATATCCACGAGAGAATTTCGCCCTATATCGGACTCGATCAAGCCGTGGTCCAACGGTGGATCACAGATAAAAACTCGTTGGGTTGTGCAAAGTTATACCGACCAGGAACCTACGGCGATGCCGTGAGCCTGATGAAATACAACAGGGATTTTGGTCATCATTCGGGCCTGTATTTTTCCGGCGAGTCGTTTTCCGTGGACGCTGGTTGGACAGAGCCTTGTTTTCGAGGCGCCGTCGATGCAGCCATCCACATCTGCGACAAGACCGCTGCGATCTTCAACGGCGGATTCTCCCTGAACGACTACCCGCACTATAACCTTGGCACCTGACCATGGTGCTGCCGAGTCCCCCTAAAGCGTTCCAATGTCCATCTTCAGAAGTTGCCTACAACCTACAAGGAAACGGCCGACTTACATCCCTGCCTGTTTAGCCTCTTATACACACGCCAATACACAGCGTAATAACAATAAAAAGAGGTTATCCCATGAGCGAGCCAATCAGCCCTGTTCGTGTCGCCGTCGTGCAATTCGACCCACAGGTAGGCATCAATAATCGAGAAACCAATCTGCTGCGCAGCCTTGCGTTGGCCCAGGAAGCGGTCGAAGGCGGCGCCAACCTTGTCGTCCTGCCCGAGCTGTCGAATGCCGGCTATTTCTTCAGCAGCAGGCAGGACGCGTTCGAACACGCCGAGTCGGTCCCCGACGGGCGAAGCGTGCAGGCCTGGATCGATTTCGCCCGTCAGCAGCAAGTCTTCCTGGTAGCTGGTTTGGCGGAGCGCGAAGGAATGCGTCTCTTCAACACCGGCGTCCTGGTGGGGCCTGACGGCTTTATCGGCAAGTATCGAAAGGCGCATCTGTGGAATCTGGAAAAACTCTGGTTCACGCCAGGCGATGTCGGCTTTCCAGTGTTCGAAACATCCATCGGCCGCATCGGACTATTGATCTGCTGGGACATCTGGTTTCCGGAAGTGCCGCGAATCCTCAGCCAGCAAGGCGCGGACATCATATGCAGTCTGAACAATTGGGTCTGGACACCACCGCCTCTGTTTGATGACGCCGGCAAATGCATGGCCTCGTACCTGACAATGACGGCCGCGCATGTCAACAATGTCTTTATCGCAGCGGCTAGCCGCATAGGGGAAGAGCGAGGCGCCCGCTACCTGGGCTGCTCGCTGATCGCGGGCACCAACGGCTGGCCAATCGGTGCGGTGGCATCCGCCGACCAACAGGAAATCCTGTTTGCCGACATCGACCTGACCAGTTCCCGCAGCGCCGCCATCTGGAACAACCTGAACGACCTGCACCGCGATCGTAGAGCCGACCTTTACGATCAAATGCTTGGCTACACCCAGCACCCTTCTCTGCCGCGTTGATAAGGGAGCGATCCAATGGAAACCACAAGCAAAAAACTCGAACAACGCCAGCTGACCACCCGATCACAGCTGGACGTCGCCATCGTTCTGCTGATGCTCGGTGCCATAGCGCTGGTCATCTGGCTTTCATTCACACACCGCGCCTCGTGGCTCGCCCACTGGCCAGACTACAGTCACATGGTGTCGAACCTGCCGCAGCCCAGTGCCTGGCTACGCTGGGTGCTGGGGGATATCAGCGAGGTTGCGTTCTACAAGCATGAGTTCGCCTCTATCGGGCTACTCGCCGGGGCCTACCTCGCGTACCGGGCCAATCGGACCGGAAAAGCCTGGCAGGGTTTTCCCATCTGCTATGGCAGCGGCCTGTGGCCGTGGCTCGTCACCAGCTCATTGCTGGGACTCTTGCTCAGTAACCTGTTGTGGGGCTGGACAGTGACCGCCACCGCTTGGCAGCCCACCTTCGCCGCTTTCGTTTCATTGCCGGCGGCCATGGTGCTGATGTTTGGCGGCGGCTGGAAGGTCGCGATCAATGGCGCAGTCATGGGCGCTTTGCTGGTCACTCCCGCCTGCTTGTTGATCGTCAACTACGTCTGCAATCCGTTCGGATTACCCGTCGTGATTGGCAATGTCTCGGGCATGGCTGTCGCCAGCGTCATCGCCTTTCTGATCTGTCGCTACCAGCCGGGCCTGGTGAAGCCACAAGCATCGGCTGAACCATCCGAGCCACCACGAGCCTCACTTCCCGCCAAGACGCCGGACTACGGTGTCGTCTGGACGCTACGCCGGATCCTGGCGGATTTTTCCGAGGCACCATTCTTCGGCAATGAATGGGCCAGCCTCGGCCTGATAGCGGGTGCATTGCTGGCCTACAGCTTGAGCCCGATGAGCCCAGCCTACGGCTCGGGGTTGCTACCCCAATTGATCGGTGCGCAAGCATTGACCTCGGCACTGGGCGTGGTGATCTGGCGTAGACAATGGATATTGCGCGGCTGGTATCCCACCTATGTTCCATTGGTTTCAGTGGTTCCGGCGGCGTTGTTGACCTACGGCGACAGTTGGCAAGTGATCGTTTCAAGCGCCTTGCTGGGTGCTTTGATTGCGCCGCCACTGGCGTGCGCCATTGCCAAGCGGGTGCCTGCGGACATGCATCCTTTCATCGCCAATGTGCTGTCCATGGCCATTAGCACCGTGCTGATCATTCCGTTTATCGGACTGCTGATGCCCCTCTGATTCCTTCATCCCTTGGCTGTATTGCGGCCTTGAGATTCGGCGCATACAGCCATTCTTATTGAAAGTGAGGTATTTGCATGAACCTGCCAAAACTGGCCATCGCGTCACTCGGCGGCACCGTCAGCATGCAGGCCCGGGCCACCGGAGAAGGCGTGGTCCCGACTGTCAGCGGCGCAACCCTGCTGGCTTCAATACCGGAGCTGAGGTCACACGCCCACGTCAACGTCGAAACGCTGGGAATGTTGCCCAGCGCATCATTGGATTTCGAGTATCTTCTGAGTGTTCTCTGTTGGGCGAAATATCAGATCGAGCAGGGGGCAGTGGGTATTGTCATCACTCAAGGCACCGATACGCTGGAAGAAGCCGCTACGTTTTTTGATTTTCTATGGGACCACGACGAACCCTTGGTTCTCACTGGCGCGATGCGTTCGGCGGCCCAGGCAGGGGCCGACGGACCGGGAAACCTGTTGGATGCCTGTCGAGTCGGCTTGGCCAAGAACAGCCGGCGACGAGGCGTCCAGGTGGTAATGAACGGGCAGATTCATTCGGCGCAAGCGGTTCGCAAAAGCGATTCGATGGGGTTGCAGGCTTTTTCTTCACCCAACATGGGCCCGGCCGGTCTGCTGGTGGAAAACGCAGTTCGCTATTTGCATCCCGCACGACAGCGCAGTGTCCTGCCCTCTCCGCAACACACGACACACAAGGTCGCCTTGTTGGAAGCGGCACTGTCTGCCGACACCTTGCTGCTGGAGAACGTTCTTGCACTGGGCTACGAGGGGCTGGTCATTGCTGGTTTCGGTGCAGGGCACCTTTCTGGAACTTGGGCTGAGGCGATCGATACCATAGCCGACAAGATCCCAGTCATCGTTGCCACTCGCTGTGGCTCCGGCTCCACGGCTCGCTCAACTTACGGGTTCAAGGGTGGCGAAATGGACTTGATACGAAGAGGCGCTTCGATGGCTGGCTTTGCCTGCCCGCGCAAAGCGAGGATTCTCTTGTGGTTATTGATCGGGTGCCAGCGACAGGACGACTTGGCTCGCTATATGACGTTCTAGCGGTATTGGGGCTTGGATAAACCGTTGTGGCGCGAGGGGCTGCTGCGCAAACCCAGCGGGAGCAAGCTCCCTCGCCACAAGTTATTTTGCTGCCCTTGAATGAACAGCAACGCCCCAATCGCCAGGCCTTTATTGCGAATTCCTTAAGGCTTGTGCGCCCGCGACAGGAATTCGTGGGATTGCATTTCCAGCAACCGGCTCAAGGTCCGTTGGAACTCGAACGTCAGGCGACCACCGGTATAGAGATCCTTGAGTTCGACTTCCGCCGAAATGATCAGCTTCACGTTGCGGTCGTAGAACTCGTCGACCATGTTGATGAAGCGACGGGCGATGTCGTCGGTGGTGACGCTCATCTGCTCGACATTACTCAGCAGCACGGCGTGGAAGATCTTGCCCAGTTCGATGTAGTCGTTCTGGCTACGCGGGCCGTCGCACAGTTCGCGGAAGTCGAACCAGGCGACGTCGTCGCAGGTGCGGATGGCGCGGATCTTGCGATTTTCGATGATCAGCTCGTCGTTTTCGATCGCCTGGGTGCATTCCGGCGTGAGCGCGCGGAAGCTCTTGCGCAGGCTTTCTTCGGCGGCAGCGTCCAATGGGAAATGGAACAGCTCCGCTTGCTCAAGATGACGCAGGCGATAGTCCACGCCGCTGTCGACGTTGACGACTTCGGTGTGCTCCTTGATCAGCTTGATGGCTGGCAGGAAGCGCGCCCGTTGCAGGCCGTCCTTGTAGAGGCCATCGGGCACGATGTTCGAGGTGGCGACCAACGTCACGCCATTCTTGAACAGTTCTTCCATCAGCGTGCCGAGGATCATGGCGTCGGTGATGTCGGAAACGAAGAATTCATCGAAGCAGATCACCCGGGTTTCGGCGGCGAAACGCTTGGCGATGATGGTCAGCGGGTTCTTTTCGCCGCCCAGGGTTTTCATTTCCTCGTGCACGCGCTTCATGAAGCGGTGGAAGTGCGTCCGCGTCTTTTCCTTGAACGGCAGCGCTTCGAAGAAGGTGTCCACCAGGTAGGTCTTGCCACGGCCGACGCCGCCCCAGAAATACAGGCCCTTGACCGGCACCTGGTCTTTCTTGCCGAACAGTTTGCCCAACAAGCCCGGCTTGTTGTTCGATGCGGCGATCAGGTCGTCGTACAGGCGCTGCAAGTGCCGCACGGCCGTTTCCTGGGCTGCGTCGTGGAAGAATTCCGGGCGTTTCAGATCAGCTTGATATCGTTCTAGGGGCGTCATATTCGTTAGCAAGGCAACAAAAACGGGCCGTCACTGTAGCGATGGCCCAGAAGAATGGCAATCGGCCCTTATTCGGGCCGATGGTCGGGTAACGCCTTAGGTCAGTCCTGGGCAGGCGTCAGTGCCACGCGCAACGCGTCGATGGCGGCATCCCGGGCGGCACTGTCAGCGAACGCAGGGCTCTGGGCCACGCATGCGCCGTCGAGCCAGACGCTGAAACCCAGGTCGTCGCTGCGTACGTCCAAGGGTTGGCCGGACTGCAATTGCTTGGTCACCTGCCCGGCGGTCTTGCCGTCGGCAAAGTTGTTCGAGAGCAGAAGTTGCTCGCCCTCGGCGGAAAGCAGGCGGAAGCGGAAACTGCCGTCCTCGTCGCGGAAGCTGACAAAACGGGCTGCCTTGGCCGCTTTCTTTTTGGTCTGGGTCGTCACCTGGACCTGGCTGACAAACGAGCGCAGGCCAACCGCCTCGCGCAGTTCGTTGAGGAACGGCGTGGCCACGGCCCGGGCTTTCTTGGCGCCCAGTTGCAGGATGTCCTCAAGGTCCGATGGACGCTCGATGAACTGGTGATAACGCTCGCGCGCTTCACCCAACTGGTCATCGAGCAATTGGAACAGGCGATTCTTCGCCTCGCCCCACCCCAGGCCCTGCAGCAGTTCGCTGCGGAATTCGGCGGACTGCGCTGGAGTGGAGAAGGCTTGGAACAGGGTGAACAGGTGCGAGTTGTCCGGGTCCTTGGCCTCGCCCGGGGCGCGGGAGTCGGTGACGATTCGCGAGATCGCGTCCTTCATGTCCTTGGCGCTGCTGAACAACGGGATGGTGTTGTCGTAGCTCTTGGACATTTTGCGACCATCGAGGCCCGGCAGCGTGGCGACGCTCTCCTCGATCAGCGCCTCGGGCATGGTGAAGAACTCCTTGCCCTGGCCGAACAGGTGGTTGAAGCGCTGGCCAATGTCACGGGCCATTTCCACGTGCTGGATCTGGTCGCGACCGACCGGCACCTTGTGGGCGTTGAACATCAGGATGTCGGCCGCCATCAACACCGGGTAGCTGTACAGCCCCATGGTGATGCCGGCGTCCGGGTCTTCGCCGGCCTCGACGTTCTTGTCCACCGACGCCTTGTAGGCGTGGGCGCGGTTGAGCAGGCCCTTGGCGGCGACGCAGGTCAGCAGCCAGGTCAGCTCCGGGATTTCAGGAATGTCGGACTGGCGATAGAACGTCACGCGGTCCACGTCCAGGCCACCGGCCAACCAGGTCGCAGCGATTTCCAGGCGCGAACGCTGGATGCGCAGCGGGTCATCGCATTTGATCAGGGCGTGGTAGTCGGCCAGGAAGTAGAACGAATCGGCGTTGCTGTCGCGGCTGGCGAGGATCGCCGGACGGATGGCGCCGGCATAGTTGCCCAGGTGCGGGGTGCCGGTGGTGGTGATGCCGGTCAGGATACGGGTACGCGTCGTCATGGGTTATCGCTTGTCAGACTGCTGTCAATTCGAGAGGCGCGGCAGGAGCAGATCCTTGAGATCGGTCAGCTTGCCATGAAAAAAGTGTCCGCATTCTGCCACTTTCAGCAGCTCATGGGGGCGTTGGAGCGCGTCGGACCATGCGTAGACCAGTTGCGGATCGACCACTTCGTCGGTTTCCGGCTGGATCACGGTCAGCTCACCATCTGTCGGCAAGGGCGATTGCTCATCCAGGCGCATCACCGCCGGTGCCACCATGAACAGGTGCTTGAGCGGTTGGCCCTGGGCTTCCAGGCGCCCGCCCAGGGTTGCGGCAACGAAGCCGCCAAAGGAGAAACCGAACAGGGTCAGGGGCAGGCCCGGGTGTTTTTCCAGCAGCCAGGCGGCTGCGGCCTGGGCGTCGTCCACTTCGCCGGTGCCCATGTCATGGCTGCCGGCGCTGGCGCCGACGCCGCGATAATTGAAACGCAACGTAACCAGGCCGGCATCGCGGGCGGTGCGCTGCAGGGTCGAAACCACTTTGTTGAGCATGGTCCCGCCCTGCACCGGGTTCGGGTGGCAGATCAGCGCCAGGCCACGGGGGGCCTCGCTGTCCAGGTACAAGGCTTCCAATTGGCCCACCGGGCCATCGATGAATACGGGGGTTTCGCGCATAAGCAAGGAAAGAACTCCGTGACCCCGAATAGGGTCGACTCGTCTAGCTAAAAGTCTGTGCCTGGCATCATTGCGATGTTCTTCGCGGTATACAGCGCAGGTCCGAGCCGTTAACGTAAAGCAAAGCCGTTTATAGAGGAAGGACTCGTGGAACACTCGCTCTTAGTTTGGCTGTTGCCGACTCTTGCCCTGGTTGCCGGTGTCGCCATTGGATTCCTGCTTGCCCGCCTGCTGCCAAACGCGGTGCCCAACAGCACCCAACGTCAGCTGGACGACATCCAGGAACGTTTCGACAGTTACCAGAATGAAGTGGTCACTCACTTCAACAGCACCGCTTCGCTGGTGAAAAAACTCACCCAGAGCTACCAGGAAGTCCAGGATCACCTGTCCGAGGGCGCCAATCGCCTGGCCCTGGACGAGCAGACTCGCCAACGCCTGCTGGCCGCCCTGCAAGCCGATGCGACGCAAACGCCACGGGAGCGCCTGACCCCGCCAAAAGGGATCCAGGAACCACCACGGGACTATGCGCCAAAGGCGCCGAATTCACCCGGCATGCTCGATGAGCATTACGGTTTGAAGAAGTAATTCCCAAGCGACACCCAAAAGCCCGCCCGATCGCATGATCGGGCGGGCTTTTTTATTGCCTCAAACTCCACTCACTTCAATGCTTGACCCATTGTGGCGAGGGAGCTTGCTCCCGCTGGGCTGCGAAGCAGCCCTATAGCAGCGAACTCGATTTTCCTGGCATACCGAGTTGCCTGGTTTTGGGGCCGCTTCGCGGCCCAGCGGGAGCAAGCTCCCTCGCCACAGGTTATTTGTGTCCTGAAGTATTGTGAACTCAGTTCAAGCCAACACCTCACCCGCCACCTGATCGATAGCGCCTTTGGTGATGTCAACGATCAGGTCCGCCTCTTCACGGGTGAGGATCAGCGGTGGGGCGAAGCCCAGGATGTCGCCGTGGGGCATGGCGCGGGCGATCATGCCGCGTTCCAGGCAGGCGGCCGAGACCTTGGGGCCGACCTTGAGTGCCGGGTCGAACGCTGTGCGCTGTTCACGGTCGGCCATGAACTCCACTGCCGCCAGCATGCCATCTCCGCGTACCTCGCCCACCAACGGATGACCTTCGAGGGTTTCGCGCAACCGACGATTCAAGTAGCCGCCCACATCCTCGGCGTTGGCCGTAAGGTTTTCCCGCTCGAGGATGTCGAGGTTGGCCAGCGCCGCCGCCGCGCAGATCGGATGCCCGGAATAGGTCCAGCCGTGGCCCATGGCTCCTTCGGCCTGGGAAGCTTTTTCAATCACGCTCCAGACTTTTTCGCCGATGATCACCGCGGACAAAGGCGCATAGGCACTGGTCAGGCCTTTGGCGGTGGTGATCAGGTCCGGCTTCATGCCGTAGCGCTGGCTGCCCATTTTCGAACCCAGGCGCCCGAACGCGCACACCACTTCATCGGCGATCAACAGCACGTCGTATTTCTTCAACACAGCCTGGATCGCATCCCAATAACCGGCGGGCGGAACGATGATGCCCCCGGTGCCCATCAGCGGTTCGCCGATAAACGCCGCCACCGTGTCCGGACCTTCAGCAAGAATCATTTTCTCCAGCTCATCGGCGCAATAGCGCACGAAGGCCGCTTCGTCCATGCCCGCCGGGGCCTTGCGGTACCAGTGCGGGCAGACGGTGTGCTTGACCCCTTCCGCCGGCAGGTCGAAATGCTGGTGAAACGCGGGCAGCCCGGTCAGGCTGCCGGTCATGATGCCCGAGCCGTGGTAGCCACGGTCGCGGGAGATGATTTTCTTCTTCCGGGGCCGGCCCAGCACGTTGTTGTAGTAACGCACCAGTTTGATCTGGGTTTCGTTGGCGTCCGAGCCGGACAGGCCGTAATAAACCTTCTTCATCCCTTCCGGCGCCCAGTCCATGATGCGGCTGGACAGCTCGATGATCGCCTCGCTCGAATGCCCGACATAGGTGTGGTAGTAGGCCAGTTCCTTGGCCTGCTTGTAGATGGCGTCAGCCACCTCGGTACGCCCGTAGCCGATGTTCACGCAGTACAGGCCAGCAAAGGCGTCGATGAACTCACGCCCCTCGTGATCGCGAATGCGGATGCCCGACGCGCTCTTGATGATCCGCCCCTTGAGCGCGCCGCTGGCGTGGTCATGGGCGTGGGTCGACGGGTGCATGAAATGCGCACGGTCTTGTTCGAACAGCGTGTTGAGTTCTTGGCTCATGCGGATTCTCCTGGGAACTGGCCTTGATGGTGCAGGCAAAAGTATTTGGTTTCGACAAAGGGCTCGAAGCCCTCGGTGCCGCCCTCGCGGCCGAGGCCGGAGGCTTTCATGCCACCGAAGGGAATCGGGTGGCCGGTGAACTTGACGCCGTTGACCGCGACCATGGCGTGGTCGAGACGGCGGATCAGTGGGTAAATGAGATCCAGGCGGTTGGAGCAAATATAGGCGGCCAGTCCGTACTCGGTGTCGTTGGCCATTTCGACGGCTTCGTCCAGGGTGTCGAACGGCATCACCCCGGCGATGGGCGCGAAGTTTTCTTCACGGTAGATGCGCATCTGCGGCGTGACATCGGCCAGCACCGTGGGTTGGTAGAACAACCCGCCCAAGGCATGTGTTTCACCGCCCACCAGGCGTTGAGCACCCAACGCCAGGGCATCGGCGACGCGGTCGGCGGTCGCATCGAACGCGGCCTGATGCATCAATGGGCCGACGTCCACCTCCTGTTCCTGCTGATCGACCATGGCCGGGCCGACGCGCAAGGCGCGCACAGCTGCGGTGAAGCGAGTGAGAAAAGCCTGGTACACCGGACGCTGGACCATGATTCGGTTGGCCGCGCAGCAATCCTGGCCCGAGGTCTGGAACTTCGCCTCCACGGCGACCTTTACCGCCAGGGCCAGGTCGGCATCCGCGCAGACAATAAACGGCGCGTTGCCGCCCAGCTCCAGCGCGACTTTCTTCACGTCATGGGCCGCCGCTTGCAACACCAGCTTCCCGACCCGGGTCGAGCCGGTGAAGCTCACCGAGCGTACGCGACTGTCCCTGACCAGGGTTTCCATGGCCATTTGCGGCTCGCCCAGCACCACGTTGAAGACCCCGGCAGGGAAGCCGGCTTCTTCGGCCAATTGTGCCAACGCCAAGGCCGAGTACGGTGTTTCGTGGGCCGGCTTGATCACCACGGTGCAACCGGCGGCCAACGCGGCGGCGGCCTTGCGGGTGATCATGGCCGATGGGAAATTCCACGGCGTGAGCAGCGCACAAACCCCCACCGGTTCCTTGACCGTGCCAAGGTGCGCATTCGGGATATGGCTGGGAATGTTCTGGCCGTACAGGCGCCGGGCTTCCTCGGCGAACCACGGGATGAAGCTGGCGGCATAAGCGATTTCGCCACGGGACTCGGCCAAGGGCTTGCCCTGTTCCAGGCTGAGAATTCGCGCCAAGTCCTCGCTGTGCTCGGTGATCAACGCCGCCCAGCGCCGCAGGATGGCGCCGCGCGTCTCCAGGCTCTGTTCGCGCCACGAAGGAAATGCGCGATGCGCCGCGTCCACCGCCGCGACGATCTGCGATTGATCAAGCATCGGTACATGACCGATGACGGTGCGGTTGGCAGGGTTGTGGACGGCCACGCTGTGGCCGCTGTCGCTGTGGACCCAATGGCCGTCGACATAGCAAAGCGCTTTGAACAGCAGCGGGTGTTGATAAGGCATGACGTTCACTCCAGAGCGTGTGCGTGAATCCATGCTAGGGCAGCGACGCTTGGGTTTTCGGATGTTCGAGCGGGGTCAGACCTTGGTTTTTTTCTGGAAAGAACCTGCCGGAAAGCGTTTTCTGCGGTGCTCAGGCGGATGACACCAGCTCCGCCGGCAACGCACCGGCGGTCTTGATGGTCTTGGTGACGATGTAGGTGAAGTAGCGTTCGATGCCGAGGTCTTCGAGCAGTAGTTGATCGACAAAACGCTGGTAGGCATCGACGTCCGGCGCCTGGATCATCGCCAGGTAATCGACACCGCCGCCGGTGGCGTAACAGAACGCCACTTCGGGCGCGGCGATCATGCGTTGTTCGAAACGACGCATGTCCTGGGCGGTGTGCCGGGCCAGGGTGATTTCCACCAACACCTGCTGACGCTTGAACACCGCAGCCCAATCGATCTGCGCTCGATAACCGACAATCAAGCCCGCCGCTTCCAACTTGCGCACCCGCTCCCAGGCCGGCGTGACCGACAGGTTGATGGCCTCGGCCAGGCTCGACTTGGTGATCCGCCCGTCGTCGGCGAGGATCTGCAGGATCTTCAGGTCGTAGCGATCGAGCTTGTGCATGGGGCCGGGCTCCGGGGGGATGATAAAAAACTTCCAGACACACATCGATTGTGGCGAGGGGATTTATCCCCGTTGGGTTGCGAAGCAGCCCCTGGCTATCGAGCCACTTCGGCCTGACACACCGAGTCGCTTGCTTTGGGGCTGCTGCGCAGCCCAGCGGGGATAAATCCCCTCGCCACAGGTTTGTGTTCGATCTGACCTAAGCCAACACATCCGCAATCACCACCAACGTATCGCCACACTGCACCAGTCCGGGAAAATGCCGGGCCGCCAGCAAGCCGCTGCGGGCGGCGCGGTATTCCACCGGGGCGACGCCGCTGCGGGTGGTGTCATGGATGCGCGCCACCACCTCGCCCTCGGTGACGTTTTCACCGAGGTCGCGGCACATTTCCAGCAAGCCGTTGTGCTCGCTGGCGATGAAGCAACTGCCGTCCGGCATGTCGAGCACCAACGAGGGCTGCAGCTCGATCGAGCCCCGCAAAATGCCAGCGTGGATCAACAGGTTGCGCACCCCACGCTCGGCAATCGCCACGCTGCGAGCGGTGGAAGAACCACCGCCGCCCAGCTCGGTGGTGACGAACACCTTGCCCTGGGATTCCGCGGCCGTGTCGTACATCGACCCGGCGTCCAGCTCCAGCATGCGCATGCAATACGGTGCGTTGAACGCCAGCATGCCGGCCTCGCAGCGCGCCTGTTGCTGTTTGTCCGGCAAGACGTGGCAGGCGGCGAACGGCAGGAAATCCAGGGTCCGGCCGCCGGAATGGATGTCCAGCACAATGTCGGCCAAGGGCAGTAGGGTGCGGTTGAAATAGTCGGCGATTTTCTCGGTGACCGTGCCGTCGGGCCTACCGGGAAAACTGCGATTGAGGTTGCCCTTGTCGATCGGCGAAGTCCGGCGCCCGGCATGGAAGGCCGGGGTGTTCATGAACGGCACGATGATCACCCGCCCGCTGACCTCTTCGGCGGTCAGCTGCTGGGCCAGCTTGCTCAGCGCCACCGGACCTTCGTATTCATCGCCGTGGTTGCCACCGCTGAGCAGCGCAGTCGGGCCGCTGCCGCGTTGGATCACGGTGATGGGAATCATCACCGCGCCCCAGGCCGAATCGTCCCGTGAATACGGCAATTTGAGAAAACCGTGCTGCACGCCCTCGCGGCTGAAATCCACCGTGGCGCTGATGGGATTATCGGGCAATTCAGGCATGGCTCAATCCTTCACGAACAGTTGGCGAGGCACGTTGCACAGCGTCTCGACGCCGGTCTCGGTGATCAGGATGCTCTCGGTGATTTCCAGGCCCCAATCGTCCATCCACAGCCCCGGCATGAAGTGGAAGGTCATGCCCGGTTGCAACACGCTGTTGTCACCGGGACGCAGGCTCATGGTGCGCTCGCCCCAATCCGGTGGATAACTGATACCGATGGGGTAGCCGCAACGGCTGTCCTTGTGGATGCCGAATTTCTCCAGCACCTTGAAAAACGCCACGGCGATGTCGCCCGTGGTGTTCCCCGGCTTGGCCGCGTCCAGGCCAGCGGCGATGCCTTCGACCACGGCTTTTTCACCGTCGAGGAAATGCTGCGGCGGCTTGCCCAGGTAAATCGTGCGCGACAGCGGGCAGTGGTAACGCTTGTAGCAACCGGCGATTTCAAAGAAGGTGCCGGCGCCCCGTTCGAACGGCGAATCGTCCCAGGTCAGGTGCGGCGCGCTGGCGTCGGCCCCGGTGGGCAACAGCGGCACGATGGCCGGGTAGTCGCCGCCGTGGCCGTCGGCACCGAGGATGCCGCTGCTGTAGATCTCGGCCACCAATTCGTTCTTGCGCATGCCCGGCTCGATCCGTTCGAGAATCCGGCCGTGCATGTTCTCGACGATGCGCGCAGCGATGCGCATGTAGGCGATTTCCTGGGGCGACTTGACCGCACGCTGCCAGTTCACCAGGCCCACTGCGTCCACCAGTTTCGCCTCGGGCAGATGCTTTTGCAGCGACAGGTAGGCGGCGGCGCTGAAGTAGTAGTTGTCCATTTCCACGCCGACGGACAGGGCGCCCCAGCCACGGGCGATGATCACCTCGCGGGACAGGTAGTCCATCGGATGGCGCTCGCGAGACTGCACGTAGATGTCCGGGTAGCCGACGATGTTATCGGCCTGCATGAACACCGTGCGCCTGGCACCGTTGGCATCCTGGCCGCGGCCGAACCACACGGGCTCGCCGTCCAGCGCCAACAGCACGCATTGGTGCACATAAAACGACCAACCGTCATAGCCGGTGAGCCAGGCCATGTTCGACGGATCGGTGACCAGCAGCAGCTCAAGGCCCTGGGCCTGCATGGCTGCGCGAACCTTCGCCAGGCGCTGGGCGTATTCCTCCCGCTGGAACGGAAGATTGACGACTATCTCTGACATCCACCTGCCCTCTGTTCAAATGACTCGTGAAAAAAAGATCTAGCGCCCGAACGCAAAACCCTTCCCTGCCGCCCGCGCCCGCTCGAAAGCGAGATTGGCGATAGCGGTGTCCTGGGCGCCGGTGCCGGTGAGGTCGCACAGCGTCACTTGCGCCGCATCGGAACGCCCGATTCGCTGCCCCGCCAACACCCGCCCCAGCTCCAACAATGCGAGGTCATCGCGAACGGTGCCGGCCACCAGGGCGTGGTGCAGTTCACCGAGCACGCGGGTCTGGCTCAAGCGGTCGGCGACATAGCAGTCGACCGCCGCCAAGGCTTGCGGGGAAATTTCGTTCTTGTGCTCCGCGTCCGATCCCATCGCCGTGATGTGCAGGCCCGGGTGCAAGTGGCGAGCTTCGATAAACGGCTCGCGACTGGGGGTGCAGGTGATGGCGATGTCCACACCTTCCATGGCGTCATCAATAGAGGCGCATGGCGTAACGGCAATCCCGCTGTCGCGAGCGAGTTCGGCACTGAACGCCCGGGCCTTTTGCGCATCCCGCGCCCAGACCCGCACCTCGTCGATCGGTCGCACCAGCCGCAGCGCCTGGAGCTGCAATGCCGCCTGTTCGCCGGCACCGATCAGCGCCACGCTGCGGCTGTCCTCACGGGACAGGCAACGCGCCGCCACCGCCCCGGCCGCGGCGGTGCGCACGGCGGTGAGGTAACCGTTGTCCAGCAACAGCGCCTCCAGCAAACCGGTGCGTGCCGAGAGCAGCATCATCATGCCGTTCAGGCTGGGCAGGCCAAGCTTGGGGTTGTCGAAAAAACCCGGGCTGACCTTGATGGCGAAGCGTTCCAGGCCCGGCAGGTAAGCGGTCTTTACGTCCACTTCGCCGTTGTGCTCGGGAATGTCCAATCGCAGGATCGGCGGCATCGCCACGGCGGCGGTGGCCAGCAGCACGAACGCCTGCTCGACGGCGTCGATGCTCGCCAGGTCGAGGGCCACGCAACTGCGCAGGTCGGCTTCGCTCAATAGGGTGACTTCACTCATGACAGGCTCCGTTCAACGGGTTATCAGGCGTTGGCGCCAGCGATCACGCGGGCATGGTGTTCGGTGTCGACGTTGCGGCCGCTGACCACCACCACGATGGGGCCACGCGGTTCGACCAGGCCGTCGAGCAGCGCCGCGATGCCGACCACGGCGGCGCCTTCGAGCACCAGGCGTTCGTGGTGATAGGCATGGCGCAGGCCGTTAGCGATGGAGGCCTCCGAAAGCAGGTGCAGGTCATCGATCAACTGTCGGGTCATGGCGAAGGTGAAGCGATTTTCCAGGCCGATGCCGCCCCCGAGGGAGTCGGCCAGCGTCGGCAGTTCTTCGACGTCGACGGGTTGTCCGGCGGCGAGGCTGGCGTGCATCGCCGCGCCTCGGGCCATGCTGATGCCGTGGACCTGAATCGCTGGATTGGCGCTTTTCAGGGCCAGGGCAACCCCGGCGAACAGGCCGCCACCGGACAACGGCACCAGCACCTGGGCCACGTCCGGTTGTTGTTCAAGGATCTCCAGGCCGAGGGTGCCTTGTCCGGCGATGATTGCCGGATGATCGAACGGCGGCAGGAAAGTCGCGCCCTGCTCGCTCGCGATACGTTCGGCTTCGCGCTGGGCATCGTCCTGGGATTGGCCGACGATGCACACCTCGGCGCCCAAATCGCGAATCGCCTGCACCTTGTTGGCCGGCACCAGGTTCGACAGGCAGACCATCGCCCGGACGCCCTGCTGCGAGGCGGCATAAGCGAGCGCCCGGCCATGATTGCCGGTCGAAGCCGTGACGACGCCTCGGGCTTTCTGTTCGGCACTGAGCTGCGCCACCGCATTGCTCGCACCGCGCAGCTTGAAGCTGCCGGTGATTTGCAGGGCTTCCAGCTTGAGGTACACCGGTACACCCATCCGTCGCGACAGGCTGGGGGAATGCTCCATGGGCGTGCGCCTGACCTGCGACTCGATGCGCTGGCGAGCGAGGAAAATGTCCTGAAGCTGCAACCCTGTCATGACCGCGTCCCGAGCAGATGTGTTGGGCGCAGTCTAAGAGGGCCGGATTGTGGTGATGAATGTACTAGGGCAATTTAGTGATGAAGTTCCAAAGTCACCACAAATCCCTTGTGGGAGCGAGCCTGCTCGCGAAGGCGACGGCACATTCGGCATCTCTTCTGACTGTCACACCGCTTTCGCGAGCAGGCTCGCTCCCACAGGGAATTGCGGTGAGGTGCTTCAAAAATCATGAATCTGCGGGTACTGGTTGAAGATTTCCCGCATGCCGATCAACGCACGGCGCATTTCTTCATCGCTGCATTCGGCACCGACGCAGACCCGCACCGCGCGGGGCCTTGGTGTGCCGCGCACGGTGAACGGATCGGGGGACGTGACGGCGATGTGCTTATGCCTTAGCGCCCGCACCAGGCTGTCGACTTCCCAGTGGGGCGGAATGCCGATCCATGCGTTCAAGGCATGAGGATGCTGGGCCAACACATGTTCGCCCATGTGCTCGGTGACCATCGCCTGGCGTCCGGCCAACAGGCGCCTTTGCAGATGCAGCAGTGAGTCGGCGCGACCGTCGCGGATCCAGCGTGCGGCGATCTCCGAGACCATCGGCGTGGCCATCCAACTGTTCACCCGCAGGATGCTCTCGGTGCGCAACGCCAGGCGCTTGGGCACCACCAGATAGCCAATCCGCAACCCGGTGAGCACCGACTTGGTCATGCTCGTGCAGTAAAACGACAGCTCCGGCAGGTAATGGCTGATAGGCGGCGCCCGTCGTTCGTCCAGCAGCGGACCGTACACATCGTCTTCGATGATGTGCACGCCAAAGCGTCGGGCGATCTCGGCGATCTCCCGGCGGCGGGCGTCGGGCATCAGGCTGGTGGTGGGGTTGTTCAGGTTCGGCGTGCACACCAGCGCGGTGATGCGCTCGTTGCTGCACATGTCTTCGAAGTGTTCGGGATCGATGCCATGGCGGTCAGTGTCCAGCCCCTTGAGGGTGAAGCCCAGCACCTGGGAATTGCCGATCACGCCGTGGTCGGTCAGCCCTTCGCAGAGCACCACATCGTCGGGACCGGCGAGGGAGGCCAGAGCGAGGAAGATGCCATGGGCGGCGCCATTGGTGATCAGTACATCGTTGCGATCGACTTTCAGCCCCTGTCGGCCGATCCATTGCGCCGCCGCTTCGCGATGGGATTCAAATCCGGCTATCGGACGAAACGCATGGATCCACGGCTGATCCTCTTCGGTACTCAGCTCGGCGCAGGTGTCGCGCCAGCACTGATCGTGCTCACGGGTATGGAGGATGCGCGTGATGGAAAAATCCACCAGCGCCCGCTCGGGGCTGTCGAGGATATAGGTGGCGACCCGATCACTCATGCGCCGCGAGACGAAACTGCCGCGCCCGACTTCGCAGCGGACCAGCCCTTGGCGCTCCAACTCCTTGTAGGCATTGGTGACGGTCTGCACGCTGATGCCCATGGCGTCGGCCACCTGCCGTTGCGGCGGCAGGCGCTGGTCATTGGCCAGGGTTCCCTGTTCGATGTCGTCGGCGATGGCCTGCACCAGGATCTTGTATTTGGATTCACCGCTGCGGGCGAGGTCCAGGGCTGACTTCCACTTATCCATAACGGCTGCAACCGGCGTGAGAACGGGTGCGCACAGCATTGCGCGGCCATCGCGGCAATGCAATTGTCCTAGTGCAATACAATCCGCGCCGGGGCTTTTGTATGCTCGGTCCAAGGTCGTTATCCAGGCGGGTGCATTGCCCCGACAAAAAGCCGGACCGACCTGTACCGGCGCCATTCCCGATCTCAGGCCATGCCCGGATCCGCCGTTGTACGTTTTGCTCTTGTCACACTGCCTCCTAACACAGAACCGTCCGCTGACGGATCCACAAGAAACAGGAGATTTTATCGATGAGCAATTTTCTTCCCCGCACTTGCACACCTTTGCGCCGGCTCTTGTTGACCTGTGCCGTGCTTGGCCTGGCCAGCAGCGTCCAGGCGGCGACCCTGGATACCGTCAAGAGCACCAGCAGCATCCGCATCGGCTACGCCAACGAAACCCCGTTTGCCTTCACCGAAACCGACGGCACCGTCACCGGTGAATCGCCGGAGATCGCCAAGATCATCTTCGCCAAGATGGGCATCAAGCAGGTCAATGGCGTGCTCACCGAGTGGGGCTCGCTGATTCCTGGCCTGCGCGCCGGTCGCTTCGACGTGATCGCCGCCGGCATGTACATCACCCCGGCGCGCTGCAAGCAGGTGTTGTTCACCGATCCGCAATACCAATTGCCCGACGCCTTGTTGGTAGCCAAGGGCAATCCGAAAAAACTCCACAGCTATGAAGACATTGCCAAGCAACCGGACGTGAAGCTGGCGATCATGGCCGGCACGGTGAACCTGGCCTATGCCCGCGATTCCGGGGTAAAGGATGAACAGATCCTGCAGGTCCCCGACACCACCGCGCAATTGCAAGCCGTGCGCGCCGGTCGCGCCGACGCCGCCGTCGGCACGCAACTGACCATGAAGGGCCTGGCCGCCAAGGGCGGTGACAAGGTCGAGGCGATGACCGAATTCAAGGACGACCCGTCCCACATAGGCTACGGTGCGCTGGCCTTCCGCCCCGAAGACAAGGACCTGCGCGACGCGGTCAACGCCGAGCTGAAAAAGTGGCTGGGCTCGGAAGAACACCTCAAAGCCGTCGCGCCGTTCGGTTTCGACAAATCCAACGTCACCAGCAAGACCGCGGCCGAGCTCTGCGCTCAGCCCTGACGGCACGCCGAAACGGGCATGACGCACAGCGCGTAATGCCTGTTCCCCGCTTCATCGGACATCGGGTTGAACCATGGGCGAATTACTTCCGTTATTGATTCAAGGGGCCTGGGTCACGCTGCAAGTGACCTTCTTCGGCTCGCTGCTGGCGATTGTCGCGGCGGTACTTGCAGCCCTCGGGCGGCTGTCGCCGTGGCGCGCGTTGCGCTGGTTTTCCATCACCTACATCGAAGTGTTCCGCGGGACGTCGCTGCTGGTGCAGTTGTTCTGGCTGTTCTTCGTGCTGCCGCTGCCTCCCTTCAACGTCGAACTGAGCCCTTACGCCGTGGCGATCGTCGGCCTGGGCCTGCACATTGGTGCGTATGGGGCCGAGGTGATGCGCGGCGCCATCAGTTCGGTCGCCAAGGGCCAATACGAAGCCTGCACGGCGCTGAACTTCAGTGCCTTCACACGCTTCAAACGAATCATCCTGCCCCAGGCGTTGTTGGCGGCGATTCCGCCGGGCACCAATCTGCTTATCGAGCTGCTGAAGAACACCTCGTTGGTCTCGCTGATCACCTTATCCGACCTGAGCTTCCGGGCGCGCCAGTTGGATCAGGCGACATTCCAGACCCTGGAAATCTTCAGCCTGGCGCTGGTGATGTATTTCATCCTCGCCCAGGCCATCAACTTCGGCATGCGCAACATCGAGCGGCGACTGAGCCGGGGCCGGATGCGCGGAGGTCTGTCATGACATTGTTCGACTGGTCCTACGCCGCGCAAATCCTTCCGGACCTGCTGCGCGCGTCCCTCAACACCGTGGGCATCACGTTGATCGGCTTCCTGATCGCGATCGTGCTGGGGCTGTTCCTGGCGATTGGCCGGCGCAGCCGCAGGTTCTGGCTGTCGTGGCCGGCCACGGCGGTGATCGAGTTCATCCGCAGCACGCCGTTGCTGATCCAGGTGTATTTCCTCTACTACGTGCTGCCCAACTACGGCCTGAGCCTGACAGCCATGCAAGTCGGCATCGTCGGCATCGGCCTGCATTACGCCTGCTACATCGCCGAGGTCTATCGCAGCGGTCTCGACGCGGTGCCACGGGCGCAGTGGGAAGCGGTGACGGCGTTGAACATCGCGCCGTACGACGCCTACCGCAACATCATCCTGCCCCAGGCGCTGCGCCCCATCGTGCCGCCGCTGGGCAATTACCTGGTGGCGATGCTCAAGGACACGCCGGTGCTATCGGCGATCACCGTCGTGGAAATCATGCAGCAGGCCAAGAACATCGGCTCCGAAAATTTCCGCTACCTGGAACCGATCACCATGGTCGGCCTGTTCTTCCTCGCCCTGAGCCTCGCCCTGGCCTACCTGGTACGGCGCCTTGAAACGCGCATGGAGCTACGCTAATGACTTTACCCCTGTCCACGCCCACCGATTTATCCCGGCGCAGCACGCTGGCATCGCAGCAGGAGGCCCCGGCCATGCAGATTCCAACACCGTCCCGGCCGATTGTGAGTTTCCAGGACGTGACCAAAAGCTATGGCAGCTTCACCGTGCTGGATCACTTGAACCTGGATGTCGCGCCCGGTGAAAAGGTCGCGATCATCGGCCCCAGCGGTTCGGGCAAGTCCACGCTGCTGCGGGTGCTGATGACCCTTGAAGGCATCGACCAGGGCCAGATCCGCGTCGAGGACGATTCCCTGACCCACATGCCCAACCGCAACGGCGTGCTGGTGCCGGCCAACGACCGACACATCCGCCGGGTGCGCGGCAAGATCGGCATGGTATTCCAGAGTTTCAACCTGTTCCCCCACATGAGCGCGCTGCAAAACGTCATCGAGGCGCCGGTACAAGTACTGGGCATGAACCCGAAGGAAGCCCGCGAGCGCGCCGCCGACCTGCTGGAGCTGGTGGGCCTGGGCAACAAGCTCGATCATTACCCGTCGCAGTTGTCCGGCGGCCAGCAACAGCGGGTGGCGATTGCCCGGGCGCTGGCGATGCGGCCGAAAGTGATGCTGTTTGACGAAGTGACGTCGGCGCTGGATCCGGAGCTGTGCGGCGAGGTCTTGAACGTGATCCGCAAGCTGGGCGCCGAACACAACCTGACGATGCTGATGGTGACCCACCAGATGGGGTTTGCGCGGGAGTTCGCTGATCGGGTGTGTTTTTTCTACAAGGGCCAGATTCATGAGCAGGGCACACCGGCGCAGATTTTCGAGAACCCGCAGCAAGAGCGGACGTGTGCGTTCTTGAGTGCGGTGAAAGAGGCTAACTAAACCTACCCACTAGAGTGAACACTGTGTTTGGTCCGGGGAGATGGTGTTGTGGCGAGGGGATTTATCCCCGCTGGGCTGCGCAGCAGCCCCTAATCAAGCAACTCGGAGTGTCAGGCTGATGGAGCTGACTGTTTTGGGCCTGCTTCGCAGTCCAGCGGGGATAAATCCCCTCGCCACAGAGCCGCAAAAAAAGGGGGACCCCATTTCCAGGGCCCCCCTTTCATTTACCGCCCAGCGATCAAGGATACTGCTGGTAAGTCTGCCCCTGCTGCTGCGGCGCCTGGTACTGCTGCCCCGGAATCGCCTTGAGGTTGACCTCGACCCGACGGTTCTGCGCGCGGCCATTGACGTCGGCGTTGCTCGCCACCGGGTTGTCCGGGCCGGCGCCACGGGCCGAGAGGTTGGCGCCGCTCACGCCCTGGGACGTCAGGTAGGTCGCCACGCTCTGGGCACGGCGCTGGGACAGGTCCATGTTGTGCTGGCGGCTGCCGGTGCTGTCGGTGTAGCCGACGATTTCGATCTGGTTCTGGTTGAACTCCTTGAGGGAGTTGGCCAGGTTGTTCAGCGGCTGGTAGAAGCTGGACGCGATGTTCGCCGAGTCGGTGGCGAAGGTGATGTTGCCCGGCATGATCAGCTTGATCTGGTCGCCCTGGCGCTGCACTTCAACGCCAGTATTGGCCATACTCGCGCGCAGTTTCTTTTCCTGCTGGTCGGCGTAGTAGCCATAGCCTGCCGCCGAGGCGCCGACCACAGCGGCGCCGATCAACGCGCCCTTGCCGCGGTTATCGTGACCGATGGCCGCACCGGCCAACGCCCCCGCCAGTGCACCGAGGCCGCCGTACTTGGCGGTTTTGCTCATGCCCGAAGATTCGGTAGAGGCCTGGCCCTGGTTGTCATAGGGGTTGGGCGACGCACAGCCGGACAACAGGGCCACGGCGGTAGCGACAACGATCAAGCGACGCGAGGTGAACATGGAGATGCTCCTGGGATTTTCAGTCTGGTTGCCAAAGTGTAGGCAATCGACTCTGGCTGGCGTTGGAACGCGACAATCGTTAAAAATTCCGTCCCGCTGCGCCGCGCTTCGCCCTGACTGGAAAACACCGCTCGTCGCCCGATCGAAGACGTTTCACGCCTGCGCCAAACTACGATTCACGCCCCTGGCGATCATCTCCACTTCCCGCCCGTCAATCGTCAGCGGCGGCAACAGCCGGATGGTCTTGCCCCGGGTCACGTTGATCAACAAGCCATGGTCCCGGGCAGCGCAAAGGGCCAGGTCGCGCACCGGTTGCTTGAGCTCGATGCCGATCATCAACCCTTGGCCGCGAATCTGGAGCACGTTTGGGTTATCCGCCAACTCAGCCCGCAGCCGGCTGAGCAATTGCTCGCCTTGGCGCCTGGCGTTTTCCACCAGGCCTTGCTCCTCGATAATGTCCAGCACCGTGCAGCCGACGCGACAGGCCAGCGGATTGCCGCCAAACGTACTGCCATGGCTGCCGGGGGTGAACAGCTCGGCGGCCTTGCCCCGGGCCAGGCAGGCACCGATGGGCACACCATTGCCCAAGCCTTTGGCGAGGGTCATGACGTCCGGCACGATGCCCTCGTGCTGGAACGCGAACCACTGGCCGGTGCGGCCGATACCGGTCTGGATCTCGTCCAGCATCAACAACCAGGCACGCCGGCTGCACAGGTCCCGCAGCGCCCGCAGGTAACCCGGCGGCGCGACTTGCACGCCACTTTCCCCTTGGATCGGCTCCACCAGAATCGCGACGATACGCTCGCCATGGGCCTGCTGGATTTTTTCCAGCGCGGCGAGATCGCCAAATGGCACTTTGATGAAATCCCCGGGGAGCCGATTGAACCCCAGCCGTACCGATGGGCCGTCGCTGGCAGACATCGTGCCCAGGGTGCGCCCATGGAAGGCGTTGTCCATGACCACGACCAGCGGCTGCTCGACGCCTTTGTGCCAGCCATGCAGACGCGCCAGTTTCAGCGCGGTTTCGTTGGCCTCGGCTCCGGAGTTGTTGAAAAACGCCCGGTCCATTCCCGAAAGCTGCGTGAGCTTGCCGGCCAACCGTTGTTGCCAATCGATGCTGTACAGGTTGGAGGTGTGCAGCAACAGGCCGGCCTGTTCACTGATGGCGGCCACCAGCCGGGGATGAGAATGCCCGACGTTGGTTACCGCCACGCCTGCCACCGCGTCGAGGTACTCGCGACCGTCTTGGTCCCAAAGGCGCGTACCCAACCCGTGGGTGAAATTCAGCGGCAGGGGTTGGTAGGTGGTCATCAGGCAGGCGGCGGTCATGACATCGAGCTCCATTGGATGGTTTTTTCCAGTATGGTTAGCCACCCTCAATGGATAAACATCGCTTTACTTCAATCATTTAAAAGCCGAGCTTGATAATGGACCTGTTCCAGGCAATGACCGTTTACGTGAAAGTCGTGGAAGCCGGCAGCCTGACGGCGGCGGCCCAGGCCTGCGAGATGTCCACCACCATGGTGGGCAATCACCTTCGCGCGTTGGAGCAACGCCTCGGCGTGCGCCTGATCAACCGGACGACGCGGCGCCAGCGCCTGACCGAGTTCGGCGCGACCTACTATCAACGCTGCCTGGAAGTCATCGGGCTGGTCGCCGACTCCGAGCGCCTGGCGGAGCAGACCCAGGGCGACCCCACCGGCACCTTGCGCATCACCGCGCCGCTGACCTTCGGCACGGAGCTCCTGGCGCCAGCCCTGGCCGAATTCAGCCAGCGCTACCCACAGGTCAAGCTCGACGTGGTCTTGACCAACCAGCGACTCGACCTGCTCGACCACGGTTTCGACGTCGCCGTCCGCCTGGGTCCTGTCGATCCCAAGCTGATCGCCCGCTCCCTGGTGGACTACACCTTGACCATCTGCGCGTCCCCGGCTTACCTGGCACGGCGAGGCACGCCACGACAACCCGATGACCTGCAACAGCACGACTGCCTGTCGTTTGCCTATTCTGCCGCTGACGAATGGCGCTTCGCCCAGGACCTCTGGCCTATCAACGGGCCAGAAGGCGAAATCAAGGTGCCGGTGACCGGGCCGATGCTGATCAACAGCTCCTCGGGCCTGCATCGCGCCGCCCTGGCCGGCATGGGTGTGGTGATGCTGCCGGACGCGCTGGTGGCGCAGGACCTGAGGGACGGGCACTTGGTGGCGCTGCTGCAGGATTATCAGCTACCCCATCGGCCAATGAGCCTGGCGTACGCCCAGGATCGCTACCGTTTGCCGAAGCTGCGCAGTTTTGTCGAGTTTGCGCTGGAGAAGTGGGGCAAACCCTGATGGCCGCGCTCGATAAGTGTTGGATAAACCCCGTGGCGAGGGAGCTTGCTCCCTCGCCACAGTTCAGGCGTTCACCCGAAGCGCTACCCCGCTAGTGCCCCTCCGTCCCATCGGCTACTCTTCACCCTCGGAGAGCATTTTGATATCAGGGCTGATAGGGGAACAACGATGGACGACGCCTCGAAGATCGATTTGCTGCGGTTCGATTTGTCCGATCTGGACGAAAGCGTGCTCCACACCATCATGGAACTGGTGAGCGACGGCATCTGGGACTGGAACGCCAATACCGGGTTCGTTTATCGCAACCCCGGCTGGTACACCATGCTCGGCTACACGCCCCATTCACTGAGCAACACCGTGTTGACCTGGGAGAGCGTAATCCATCCGGACGATTATCCTCAGGTGATGGCGCTGTTCGATGACTACCTGGAACAACGGTCGCCAAAATACCAAGCCGAATACCGCTGTCGCACACATGACGGTTCCTATATCTGGATCGAAGACCGCGGCTACGTCATCGCCCGCAACCCCGACGGCAGCGTGGCCCGCATGATCGGCGCCCATCGCAGCATCGACGACAAGAAGCGTCTGTTCGAGCAACTGGAACAGCGCAACAAATCCCTCGAGGCAGTCATCGAAGAACGCACCCGCGAACTGTCGCGGGTCAACCATCAACTGCAAATCCAGCTCGACGAAAACCGCCGACTCGCCGAAACCGACGCCTTGACCCTGGTCGCCAACCGCTATCGCCTGGAGCAAGCCCTGCCATTGGCCTGCGAACGCGCCCAGCGCTTTCGCGAACCGTTGTCCCTGATCGCCATGGATGTCGATGATTTCAAGGACATCAATGATCGCTACGGCCATGCGTTCGGTGATGCGGCGCTGGTGCAGGTGGTGCAGGCGGTCAAACGCTGCGAACGCGACGGCGACCTGCTGGTGCGCTGGGGCGGCGATGAATTCATCATGATCTTGCCAAACACATCCTTGACCGATGCGGTCCTGATGGCTGAAACCATTCGCCGAGGCCTGTCCGACCTGCTGCCGGTGGGCGACTTCCAGATCACCATGAGCTTTGGCGTCGTGCAGCGGCTCGAAGAAGAAACGCAGGAGTTGCTGATGGATCGGGCGGACCAGGCGTTGTATCGCTCCAAGATGGCCGGCAAGAACGTTATCTGCGACTGACTTGGGTTTGCAAAAAAGGAACCCTTGAGGCGTTTGTTGCGGTCATAACATTGTCCCCGCAATCAGGTCTCTCACGTTGGCGACTCGACTCCCCCACGCTTCGAATCTTTTCCTGGGCTGCGCCGGCTGGTCGTTGCCCAGGGCGCAATGGTCATCCTTTCCCGATGAAGGCACCCATCTGCAGCGCTACAGCGCACGCTTCACAGCGGTGGAGATCAACAGCTCGTTCTATCGCCCGCACCGTCCCGCCACCTACGCAAAATGGGCAGATAGCGTGGCACCAGCATTTCGCTTCTCGGTGAAGGTCCCCAAGCAGATTACCCACGAACGACGCTTGCTCGATTGCGAGGGGCTTGTGGATGAATTCCTCGGGCAGTGCTCGCAACTGGGGGAGAAACTCGGCTGCCTGTTGATTCAATTGCCGCCGTCGCTGGCCTTTGACAACGCGCAGGCCGAGGCTTTTTTCAGAGCATTGCGTGATCGTTACCCAGGCGATGCGGTGCTCGAACCTCGACACCCGAGCTGGCTCGCACCACACGCCATGGCGATGTTGCAGGCCGAGCGCATCGGCCGGGTTGCCGCCGATCCGTCGCCGCTGCCGGGCGGCGATCAACCGGCGGGTTGGCCCGGCATTCGTTATTACCGTTTGCACGGCTCGCCGAAGATTTACTACACGCCCTACGACGACGTCCGACTCAAGCAAATCGCCCAAGCCTTGCAAGCCGCCCCGGACACACCGACCTGGTGCATCTTCGACAACACGGCCAGCGGCGCCGCGACGCCGGACGCGTTGCGGTTGATGGAGCTGTTGCGCGACTCAAATGCGTACCGGCGACCGGTCCGACCGTGACAACACCGCCCGCGTCCAATAGATTAGGCGACCGGAAAAAAGCTCAATGCCTTTCTCGCCTTATCCCGCTAACAGAAGTAGTGAAATTTCAATGTCCGATTCCAATACCGCTGAATCCGTAGTCACCCTGTCGTCCAAAGCGGAATACGAAAACTCCATCAATCTTTCACAGCATCTGCCCCAGGCCAAGACCATCAGCGAGATGGTCCTCGATGCGTTCCAGTCGAACCGCGAAAGCGACCAGATCCGCGAACTGCGCACCGCCATTCGCCAGGCCCACGATGCGTTCGATGACGACAAGGCCTACGAATTGATGGGCCAGCTCAAGCAACTGAAGGATGCCGAAGCCGCAGACTTTGCCGCCCTGGAAGACCTGAGCAGCCGTTTCCCCATCAGCCGCATACTTTCCAGCTACAAGGATGATGCAGACTTCCAGGAACTGGTCTATGGCCTGGCCCTGAAAGTGCTGAACCAGACCCACCAGGCCATCAGCAACCCGAGCGGCAGCAAGGGCAAGGCCTCGCGGCCCAAGAAGGATGCCGAGGTGTTCGTCATCAGCAAGGACGGCATCAGCGTCACCCTGCCCCTGCGCACGCCACGTTCCAAGCCAAACGTCGACCGCGAGGCCTTCGAGTTCCTGGGCTTCAACTTCATTGGCGAAGGCGACGAAGCCGAACTGGAAAGCGAAACCTTCCTGGACAACGACGGCACCGAACAACCGGTCACCCGCAAAAGCATCGTCACCGCGCTGCAACAGCAGAAGGCGTTCGACGGCTACAGCATCGCCCAGCAATAAAGCCCGGGGTGAGCCTTCCTTTGTGGGAGCGGGCTTGCTCGCGAATGCGCGCGGTCAGTCAACTTCAACTTAACTGACCCACCGCTTTCGCGAGCAAGCCCGCTCCCACAGGAACATCGCCAGCCGAAATAACGCCCAAGAAAAAGCCCCGCACTTCTCTCGAAGGCGGGGCTTTTTCATGGCTTTCGGCGGTTCAAACAGCACCAAGCCGTTCGACCATATCCGGAAACTTCTCGACCAATTTGATCAACAAAGCCGCCTGGGCGTTAGGCTTGGACTTTTCCTGCTCCCAGTTCCTTAGGGTGCCCGGACTGGTCCTGATGCTCTTGGCGAAAACAGCTTGGGACATATGGAGCCTGTCGCGCAGGGCCACGATTTCCTGGGCCGACACCTCGGGAACCGGCTTGTCTTCAATCGAAATCTGGCGAAGGGTAATCTTGCCCTCGCGGTGAGCGGCCATCTCCTCGACGCCTTGCATCATCTCGGCAAACAGATCACGCTTTTTCATAAGGTACCTCGTACTTTCAACTCAGCTTCTATGGCGCGCTTGAGCGTCTTCTCTTGCTCGGAGGTCAGGTTTTCCAGTTCGTCCTTGTCATAAATCGCAAACATCCAGAACTGACGATCATGCCTCAACCAATAATAAATGACCCGCAGTCCACCTCGTTTCCCTTTGCCGCGACGGTCATCGAACCAACGCAGCTTACGGAAGCCACCGGTACGTGGCATGACGTCACCGGCCTCTGGATGCTGCTGCATATAGAACTGAAGCAGGCGATATTCATCATCGGTCAGGTAATGGCCAACCGTGGCAGTGAACGTAGTCGTTTCAAAAAATAAGGTTCGCATGTCAGAAACTATAGGCAAATCGCGTATAGATCAACAAGCAACAATCTATTGCGACGAATGACAGCGGCTAGCCATGGCCTATCAAAAAAAGCCCCGCGCTTCTCTCGAAGGCGGGGCTTTTTTTGCAGCTCTGGCGCTTAAGGCGCGTAAGTCAGCAACAACTCACTCGGGACCTTGAAATCCAGGGACATCATGACGCTCAGGGCGGTGATGGTGAAGATCGAGAACACGAACAGCTTGCGTGCCCAGACCCTGTCATCCACTGCCTTGTAGCCGGTCCAGGCCATGTACAGCCAGTACATGCCCATGGCGGCGGCGACGGCGAGGTAGCTCATGCCGGCGTAGCCGCTGAAGGTCAGCATCAAGGTCGCGACGAGGAACGCCAGGATGTACAGCAGGATGTGCTTCTTGGCCACTTGGATACCGCGCTTGACCGGCAGCACCGGAATCGAGGCTGCCAGGTAGTCGTTGAAGCGGAAGATCGCGATGGCATAGGAATGCGGCATCTGCCACAGGCTGAACATCACTAGCAGCGTCAGCGCAGCCATGTCGAAGGTGTTGCTGACCGCGACATAACCGATCACCGGCGGCATCGCGCCCGACAGACTGCCCACCAGCGTGCCATGGACCGACTTGCGCTTGAGGTACAGGCTGTAGAGGCCGACGTAGATGACAAAACCGATCACCGCGAACAACGCCGCCAACGGATTGGCCACCCAGTACAGCAGCGCCACGCCGGCGACGCCCAGCACCGTGGCGAAGGCCAGGGCCAGTTGCACCGGAATCAGGCCTTGGACCATCGCCCGGTTCCTGGTGCGTTCCATCTTGATGTCGATGTCGCGGTCGATGCAGTTGTTGAACACGCAACCGGACGCCACCACCAGGGAAGTGCCGATCATCGCCGCCAGGAAGATGGCCAGATCGACATGCCCTTTCGAGGCCAGGAAAAACCCGCCCGCCACAGAAAGCACGTTACCGAAAATGATCCCCGGCTTGGTGATTTGGATAAAGTGCTTCAGTGACATCCGGACTTTCCTCAGTGCGCCATCATGTTGGTGTGGATGCTGAACATGATCCACAACGACAGGCCGACCAGCAGGACAATCACGATCGCGGCAAACACAAACGCGACCACGTTGTTACGTTGGGCAGCGGAGCGGTCCAGGTGCAGGAAGTACACCAGGTGCACCAGTACCTGGACCACGGCGAAGATCAGGATGATCCACAGGGTCAGGGTCTTGGGCAGCGACGGGTACATCACCAGGCCGAACGGAATGACGGTCAGGATCACCGACAGGATGAAACCGATGGCGTAGGACTTGACGCTGCCGTGGCCGGCGTCATGGCCATCATGGGAATGTGCGTTAGCCATTTACAGGGTCCCCATCAGATAAACAACGGTGAATACGCAGATCCACACTACGTCCAGGAAGTGCCAGAACAGGCTCAGGCAGCTCAGGCGCGTCTTGTTGGTGGCAGTCAGGCCGTTTTTCTGGACCTGGTACATCATGATCGCCATCCAGATCAGGCCGCTGGTCACGTGCAGGCCGTGGGTGCCGACCAGGGTGAAGAACCCGGACAGGAAGCCGCTGCGGCTAGGGCCGTAGCCTTCGGCGATCAGGATATGGAACTCGTTGATCTCCATGGCGATAAAGCCGGCGCCCAGCAGGAAGGTCATGGCCAACCAGCCCAGGACCTGGGTTTTCTTGCCCTTGAACAACGCCAGCATGGCGAAGCCGTAGGTGATCGAACTGAACAGCAGCAGCGCGGTTTCGCCCAGTACGTAAGGCAGTTCGAAGATGTCGTGGCCCGACGGGCCACCGGCGACGTTGTTAACCAGCACCGCGTACACCGCGAAGATCGACGCAAACAGAATGCAGTCGGTCATCAGGTAGAGCCAGAAACCGAATACGGTCATCTCGCCCGAGTCGTGGTGATGGTCATCGTGCCCATGGTCATGACCATGGGCGTGTCCAACATTGGTCACTAAGTTCGACATGGTTTAAGCCTGTTCCAACGAGGTTTCAACACGGGTGGCGGTGGCAGGAACTTTCCCGGCCGCGACCAGGCGCTTGTGCTGCTCGGCTTCGATGCGCTCGATGACATCCACCGGCACCATGTAGCCCTGATCGTCACGGGCGGCATGGATCACGAAATACGCCACGGTGCCGACCAGGCTGGCGATGGCCAGCCACCAGATGTGCCAGATCATCGCGAAACCGAACACGGTCAACAGCGCCCCCATGACCACACCGGTGGCGGTGTTGTTGGGCATGTGGATCGGCTCGTACTTGGCCGGAACCTGGTACGCGGTACCGGCTTCCTTGGCTTCGGTGAACGGGTCGATGGCTTCCGCTTTCGGCAGCACGGCAAAGTTGTAGAACGGTGGTGGCGACGAAGTCGACCATTCCAGGGTATGGGCATTCCACGGATCACCGTGTTCGCACATGTTTTCCGGCTTCTTGCGATCACGCACGCTGACGTACAGCTGGATCAACTGGCAGGCGATACCGACCGCGATCATCACCGCGCCGAACATGGCGACGTACAGGTACGGCACCCACTCAGGGTTGGTGGTGGCGTTCAGTCGACGGGTCATGCCCATGAAGCCCAGTGCATAAAGCGGCATGAACGCGACGAAGAAGCCCGAGATCCAGAACCAGAACGCTGCCTTGCCCCAACCTTCGTGCAGCTTGAAGCCGAACGCTTTCGGGAAGTAGAACGCAAAGCCGGCGATGTAGCCGAACACGGCGCCGCCGATGATCACGTTATGGAAGTGCGCGATCACGAACAGGCTGTTGTGCAACACGAAGTCCGCACCCGGGATGGCCAGCAGTACGCCGGTCATGCCGCCGATGGCGAAGGTCACCATGAAGCCCAGGGTCCACAGCACGTGGCTGGTGAAACGCAGGCGCCCCTGGTAGATGGTGAACAGCCAGTTGAACAGCTTCACACCCGTCGGGATCGAGATCAGCATCGTCGCCAGGCCGAAGAAGGCGTTGACGCTGGCACCCGAACCCATGGTGAAGAAGTGGTGCAGCCAGACCATGAAGCCCAGTACCGAGATCGCGCCCGAAGCGTAGATCATCGAGTGGTGGCCAAACAGCTTCTTGCCGGAGAAGGTCGAGATGACTTCGGAGAAAATACCGAACGCCGGCAGGATCAGGATGTACACCTCGGGGTGACCCCAGGCCCAGAACAGGTTGACATACATCATCGGATTTCCACCCAGTTCATTGGTGAAAATGTGGAAATCCATGTAGCGGTCAAGCGTCAGCAGTGCCAGTGTCGCGGTGAGGATCGGGAACGAAGCGACGATCAGCACGTTGGCCCAGGTGCAGGTCCAGGTGAAGATCGGCATGTCCATCAGCTTCATGCCAGGGGTACGCATCTTCAGCACGGTGGCCAGGAAGTTGACCCCCGTCAGCGTTGTCCCCAACCCGGATAGCTGTAGCGCCCAGATGTAGTAATCCACCCCCACGCCCGGACTGTATTGCAGCCCCGACAATGGCGGATAGGCAACCCAACCGGTCTTGGCGAATTCGCCGACACCCAGGGAAACGTTGATCAGCACGACGCCGGACACCAGCAGCCAGAAGCTCAGGGAGTTCAGGAAGGGATAGGCAACGTCGCGCGCGCCGATCTGCAGCGGCACTGCAAGGTTCATCAGGCCGGTGAAGAATGGCATCGCCATGAAGATGATCATGATCACACCGTGGGCGGTGAAGATCTGGTCATAGTGTTCAGGCGGCAGGTAGCCAGGCGAACCCTCGGTGGCCATGGCCAACTGGGTACGCATCATGATCGCGTCGGCAAAACCGCGCAGCAGCATGACCATGGCGACGATGATGTACATCACGCCGATCTTCTTGTGATCGACCGAGGTCAGCCACTCTGTCCACAGGTAGGTCCACTTCTTGAAATAAGTGATACCGGCGAACAACGCCAGACCACCGAGCGCGATGATGGCGAGGGTCACCATGACAATCGGCTCGTGGAACGGGATCGCTTCCCAACTTAATTTACCAAACATCGTTTACTCCTCTGCCCCGGCAGCTGAATGCGAGCTCATGTCCATCCCTTCCATGTTGTGAGCCACTTCCTTCTCGCCCTTCTCGTGATGCATCGGCTTGCCCGGATTCATCCCTTCATACTTGTCGATGATGGTCTGGAACAGGTTCGGCGTTACCGACGAGTAGAGTTCGACTGGGTTGTTCTGGCTCGGTTTGGAAAGGGCTTCGTATTCAGCTTTTTCAAGCTGTTTAGGTGCCTTCTTGACTTCGTTTACCCAGGCGTCGAATTCTTCCTGGGTGGTGGCGGTCGCCTTGAACTTCATGCCGGTAAAGCCCGCGCCGCTGTAGTTGGCGGAGATACCTTCGAGTTCGGTGTTCTGGTTGGCGATCAGGTGCAGCTTGGTCTGCATGCCGGCCATCGCGTAGATCTGGCCGCCCAGGCCCGGGATGAAGAACGAGTTCATCACGGTGTCAGAGGTGACCTTGAAGTTGATCGGCGTGTGGGCCGGGAACACGATCTTGTTGACCGTGGCGATGCCTTGTTCCGGATAGATGAACAGCCACTTCCAGTCCATCGACACCACTTCGATGGTGATCGGCTTGACGTCGGAATCCAGTGGACGATACGGGTCCAGGGCGTGGGTCGACTTGTAGGTGACATAACCCAAGGCAATGATGATCAGCACCGGGATGGTCCATACCGCCACTTCGATCTTGGTCGAATGCGACCATTTCGGCGTGTAGGTGGCCTGGGTGTTGGTTGCGCGGTACTTCCAGGCGAACAGGAAGGTCATGACGATAACCGGCACAACGACCAGCAACATCAGCAGCGTGGCGGTGATGATCAGGTTTCGTTCATCCAGGCCGACCTGGCCCTTGGGATCGAGCAGGGTCATGTTGCAGCCTCCCAGCAGCAACGTGCCGAGCAGCGGCAACAAGCCTAGTAATCGGGGGTACCTGTTTTTACTCATCTCACGACCTCTAAAGCAGCTTGCGCAATGCAGTTGGGTTTTGATCGCCAACACTTCACCCTGCCAAGGGTTGGCATTTTCTTGGATTGAATAAGGGCTGCCCGTCGAACGTCAGCGGCTGTTCGACACATCCTGGGCCAGCAGTGAGTTCTTATTCGTTGGTCAAAGGCCTAGTTCAAGCCCAATTCCATTTGGTGCGGATAGTTGGAGGCACCGACACCTGGGGTCGCATGGGGCGCTGGCGCCCTTCGACCACTCTCGTGCTCAAGCCTGAGCCGGGTCGGAAATTCGGTGCGGGCGATTGTAGTGAGCTGACGCGCTGTAGACCATGTCTCATCCCGAAATAATTTTTATCCGAACCGGCAACAATCTGTTGTCGATATCGCAACGGGCCAGCATCTTATCGAAATTCATTCTCAACAAGAACCCCAAAAAACGTAAGGCTACTACGCCCGATTTAGACAGCTCCAGGTCGCATGACTGAGCCTTGATAGCTTTCGGGCGCCCGTTTTTCGGGGCCTGGGCGGTGAAGCGCTTCGCTGTTAAAAATGCCTGCCCGAGATCACCTCTACGTACTCTGCAAAGTGCCAGCAGGCTGTTTTTTTATTACAGATCCAGGCGTCAATTCGCGTCTTGAAAGGAGCCCGGACGCAACATGTGTGACAACGTGTCGCACATTGCCGCAGGCTATTCTTGCCTCGGATCAAGGCTGATCCTTACCGGGCCTGAAACGAAAAACGCCCCGGTTCCTGATAAGGAAACCGGGGCGTCGTCCTGCGTTGCCTCAGCGAATGGCTTTGCGGTTGCGCGACACCAGCAATGGCACCAGCACGACGGTCAGCACGAACGCCACCAGCGCCCATTGCGCCAGCGACAATCCGAGGATCGGCGGATACGGGGTGGAGCAGAAACCATCGACCTGGAAGCCCAGCGGGAAGATCTTCGCCAGCGGCAGGTCATCCACAATCGGTTGCAGCACATCGATACCGCAGCTGACCGCCGGGAAGAACTGGGTGTATACGTGATGCCCTGCCACTCCCGCGCCGGCCAAGGCGCAAAGCACAACCAAGCCTTCAAAAATCGTCAGGCTGCGGCGGCTGCGCATCGCCGCGCCGATGAAGGCGAAGATCGCGATCAGCAACAACGCATAGCGTTGCAGGATGCACAGTGGGCAGGGGGCCTCACCGAGGACCACCTGCATATAGAGCGCGCCGCCGATCAGCGCCAGGCAGATAAGCCCCAGCAGCACGAGATAGCGCCGCTCACGGCCCAGCCGCATCATTTCCTCATTCATTGCGTTTCCCTTAAGTGCATGGATCGACGCGCAGCCTTGCGGCACGTGGCGCGTTATCGGATGGCCGAAGTCTACACGCAGAAGATGAACGAGCGGCAGTCGACAGTATCGAGGGAATAAACAGCAAGGGGGTTAAGCGCGGATTAATTTCAGTACCGCGTCGGCAGAACCAACGCTATCGCGAGCAAGCTCGCTCCCACAGGGATTGGGGGTACGCCAACAGAATGGCCCCCGAAAAACTGTGGGAGCGAGCTTGCTCGCGATGAAGGCAACCCGGTCTCCCAGGTCGCCCGCAGCCTTTACTCCAACGCAGCCGCCGGCCCGAAGAACTCGTAGCGACTTTGCTCCGCCGGCACGCCCAACGCCTTGAGATGCCGCTTGATCGCCGCCATGAAACCCTTCGGCCCAAGGAAATAGGCGTCCAGGTCGCGTTGCTCCGGCAACCACTGCGCCAGTTGGTCCTCGCTCAACAGCCCGACCTTGTCAGCCGCAGGGCCTGTGCCGTCATGCTCGTCGTAGCAATAAAAGCGCTTGAGTTGCGGATGCCGGCTGGCCAGGTCGTCGATCCAGTCGCGGAAGGCGTGTACTTGCCCATTGCGCGCGCAATGGATGAAGTGCACGGGACGCTCGGTCTGCAACGCCGCCTGCAACATCGCGAGGGTCGGCGTGATGCCGACGCCGCCACTGATCAGCACCAGCGGTTTGTCACTTTCCGTGAGATAGAAGTCTCCGGACGGCGGGAAGAGTTGAATGCTGCTGCCGACCTGGAACTCGTCGTGCAGGTAATTGGATACCCGGCCACCCGCCTCGCGCTTCACGCTGATGCGGTACTGCCCGTTGTCCGCCAGGGCCGACAGCGAATAATTGCGGCGCACTTCTTCACCGCCCAGGACCAACTTCATGCCGATGTATTGGCCAGGCTCGGCCTGCAAGATCGGGCCCTTGTCGGCCGGTTCAAAGTAGAAGGAGGTGATTTCCGCGCTCTCCGGCACCTTCGCGGTGAGGATGAATGCCCGCTCACCGCGCCAGCCACCCGGCGCCGCGGCCTTCTGGTCATACAGGCCGGTCTCGGCGCCGATCAGGATATCGGCCAGTTGGTTATAAGCCGCGCCCCACGCCTCGATCACTTCTGGCGTGGCGATTTCTTCGCCCAGCACTTCGGCGATTGCCCGCAGCAGGCAGGCACCAACGATCGGGTAATGTTCAGGCTGGATTTGCAAGGCCACGTGCTTGTTGACGATTTTCGCCACCAGGTCGCCCAATTGGTCGAGCTGATCGATATGGCGCGCATACATCAGCACGCCATTGGCCAGCGCCCGGGGTTGGTCGCCGCTGGCCTGGTGAGCCTGGTTGAACAGCGGGCGCACTTGGGGATATTCGGACAACATCATGCGGTAGAAATGAGTGATCAGCGCTTCACCACCGCTCTCGAGCAATGGGACAGTGGAACGGATGATGGCGCGTTGTTCTCGACTCAGCATAGGTAACTCCTCGCGTGGAACAGATAACGGATACCCATGCTTATCAGTTTTCATGCCATAAAATTTATCGTTTAATTTCAATAGGTTAATAAATAGATAGTCATAAAGACACCGCAACCTTTATAGTCGTTATGACCAACTGGAGTCATTATGACCGCAACCTCCTTGCTCACCTCACTGCTGCCCCTGGTGGCGGATCTGTCCCGCGAACTGCCGGAAGGCGAGCGTTATCGGCGCTTGCTCGGTGCCCTGCGCGCCCTGCTGCCATGCGACGCCGCCGCGCTGCTGCGCCTGGACGGGGATTGCCTCGTGCCGTTGGCCGTGGATGGCTTGAGCACCGACACATTGGGACGGCGATTTCGTATCAACGAACACCCGCGTTTCGAGGCGTTGCTCGCCAATTCGCAGCCAACCCGCTTCGCCACCGACAGTGACCTGCCCGATCCCTACGACGGACTGGTCGAAGGCCTGGACGAACATCTGGAAGTCCACGACTGCATGGGTTGCCCGCTGTTCGTCGATGAGCGGCCCTGGGGGTTGCTGACCCTTGATTCATTGGATCCGGAACGCTTCGAACCGATCGACCTGAGCGCTTTGCAAGCCTTTGCCAGCCTCGCCGCCGCCACTGTCAGCGCCGCCGAACGGATCGAGCGGTTGGCTCTGAGGGCCGAGGATGAGCATCACCGCGCCGAGGTCTATCGCCAGGCGAGCGGCCAGCAGCATCGCGACATGGTTGGCCAGAGCAAGGCCCACAAACGCCTGGTGGAAGAAATCAAGTTGGTGGGCGGCAGCGACCTGACGGTGCTGATCACCGGCGAAACCGGCGTCGGCAAGGAACTGGTCGCCCAGGCGATACACGCAGCCTCCAACCGCGCCGACCAACCGCTGATCAGCCTCAACTGCGCCGCGCTGCCGGACACCCTGGTGGAAAGCGAGCTGTTCGGTCATGTGCGCGGCGCTTTCACCGGCGCCATGAACGACCGGCGCGGCAAATTCGAACTGGCCGATGGCGGAACCTTGTTCCTCGATGAGGTGGGCGAGCTGTCCCTGACCGTCCAGGCCAAGTTGCTGCGGGTCTTGCAGAGCGGTCAGTTGCAACGCCTGGGCTCGGACAAGGAACACCGCGTCGACGTACGCCTGATCGCGGCGACCAATCGCGACCTCGCCGACGAAGTGCGCAATGGCCGTTATCGGGCCGACTTCTACCATCGCTTGAGCGTGTACCCGCTGCAGGTGCCCGCACTGCGTGATCGCGGGCGTGATGTGTTGCTGCTCGCCGGTTTTTTCCTGGAACAGAACCGGTCGCGCATGGGCCTCGGGAGCCTGCGCTTGACCAGCGATGCCCAGGCCGCGCTGCTGGCCTACGATTGGCCGGGCAATGTGCGCGAACTGGAACATCTGATTGGCCGCAGCGCGTTGAAAGCGCTGGGTCATTGCAAGGTACGGCCGAAAATCCTCAGTTTGAGCGCCGAAGACCTGGACCTGCCCCGCGCAGCCTCGGACAACGCACCCATTGCTATCGCTGCACCAGCGCAGCCGGAAATCATGACCGGCGACCTGCGCCAGGCCATGGAAAACTATCAAAGGCAAATCATCAGCGCTTGCCTGGAACGTCACCAGCACAACTGGGCCAGCGCCGCCCGCGAGCTGGGCCTGGACCGGGCGAACCTGGGGCGGATGGCGAAACGGCTGGGCCTGAAATAGTGGCTTGTGGCAGCGATCCATGCGATCGACAAGCTTTCGCCCTAAAGCCTGCCCCCTACAAGTCGATAACCCGTTATCAAAAGCTGTCTTGGCGATCTACATCGCTCGCCCCACCTTTTTACACAGAAGGTTTTTATGTCTTCCAACAAAGCCCGCGCAGATTCACTTTCGCTTCTGCTGTTTACCTTGCGCAGCGGCAAGCTGATGGCAATCAACCTGCTCAAAGTCAGTGAAATCATTCCCTGCCCGCCGCTGACCAAACTGCCGGAGTCGCACCCGCACGTCAAAGGCATCGCCACGCTGCGCGGAACATCACTGTCGGTGATCGACCTGAGCCGCGCCATTGGCGAGCGCCCGCTGGAAGATCCCGATGGCGGCTGCCTGATCGTCACCGACGTCAGCCGTTCCAAACAAGGCCTGCATGTCCAGGCTGTGAGCAAAATCGTCCATTGCCTGACCACCGACATCAAGCCACCGCCCTACGGCTCCGGCGGCGTGCGTGCGTTCATCACCGGTGTGACCTCGGTGGACGGCACGCTGGTGCAAGTGCTTGATATCGAAAAAGTCATCCATGGCATCGCCCCAGCACAGATCGAGACGGCGCCCACCGAGCTGAGCATGGAAGACGCCGAAGTGCTCGGCAACGCGCGGATCCTGGTGGTCGATGACAGCCAGGTCGCCCTGCAACAATCGGTGCATACCCTGCGCAACCTGGGCCTGCAATGCCACACGGCCCGCAGCGCCAAGGAAGCCATCGATTGCCTGCTGGAGCTGCAAGGCACCGCGCAGGAGATCAACCTGATCGTCTCCGATATCGAGATGTCGGAGATGGACGGCTATGCACTTACCCGCACGCTGCGCGAGACGCCGGATTTCGCCCATCTCTACGTATTGCTGCACACCTCGCTCGACAGCGCCATGAACAGCGAAAAAGCACGATTGGCCGGCGCCAACGGCGTGCTGACCAAGTTCTCTTCGCCCGAACTGACCAAGTGCCTGATCACGGCGGCCAAGGCCGTGGCTGAACAAGGCCGCTGAGTTCGCTGAAAATCGATCGCAGCTTTCTTTGGCTCCAGCGCAACGAAAGCCGCGATCCATTCTCGTCACCCGCCCTTCGCCCTCGCCTCAGGCATACTCTTGTCCTGGTTTCCCAGAACAAGGACTTTCCTGATGAAAACCCCAGCCCTGATTCTCTTCACCCTGATCGCCCTGTCGTCGCAGGCCCACGCCTCCAGCTCCGACGCCTGGGCCACCTACGACAAGAAAGTACTCGCCAGTTGCGTCAAGGCCAGTGGCTTGAAAAACGCCGAACCGGTCGGCACCGCAGCGCAATTCGATGACCGCGTCGGCTACACCGCGCTGCTGTTGCAGGGCCAATACCCGCAAAAGCACATGAAAGGCGTGACCGGCACCGAACTGTGCCTCTACCGCAAGAAAACCAAGACCGCCTTCGTTACCGAATGGGACTCGATCCGTCCCGCCGGCACGTCCCAGTGAATGGCGCATAACTTGCTTCGCACCGCTCATTACGGCGTTTTTCTGACGCCGCTTCCAGCCTATTTGCCTGCGGTCGATTAATGAATACAACGTTTTCCTGCGTAGGGTGCGGCAAGTGCTGCTCCGGTCATCACGTTCCCCTGACGCTCGACGAAGCCAGGATGTGGGCGAGTGACGGCGGTCAAGTGATCGTCCTGATCGAGGCCTTCCTGCCCAATGGCCTCGGCCTGCCCGTGGCGCAGCGCGAACATGCCGAACGGCGCTCTGCGGTGGTCCGCAGCGGCACGAGCGAAGCCTTGGTGGCAATCACTTTTGCCGCCTACAACGCCGGCCCCTGCCACAACCTGAATGCCGACAACCTGTGCAGCATCTATGAGCGCAGGCCTTTGGTGTGCCGCATCTATCCGATGGAAATCAATCCGCACATCCCGCTCAATACCGCCGCCAAGGACTGTCCACCGGAGTCGTGGGAAACGGGGCCGCAGTTGATCGTCGGCGGCAAGTTGGTGGATCAGGAGCTGGCAGGATTGATCGAGCGCTCACGTCAGGCTGACCGTGAAGAAATCGGCATCAAGGAACGCATCTGCGCCTCCTTGGGCATTCACACCACGGCCCTGAAGGGCGACGGATTCACGGCGTACCTGCCGAACATGGAGGCGTTTGCCGCGGCCATCGACCTGGCCCGTTCGCAGCCACTGCAGCCGCAAGCCAGCGAATGGCAGTTCCATTTGTCTGGGGATGACATTGCCAGCCAGGTCATGGCCAGTGGCGCGCGGGTGGTCACGGAGGCCCCCGTCAATTACGCCTTTATTTCCCTGCGCGCGGCATGAATCTCTGAGAATCCCTGTGGGAGCGAGCTTGCTCGCGATAGCGATTCATGTGCCAGTCTGTCGTCGCCTGATACACCGCTATCGCGAGCAAGCTCGCTCCCACAAGAGACTGGTGGCCCTGCGATTACGCCGTCCCCTCTCGCCTAACCGCCGCCAAGAATGTTAGCGTGCTTGGTATTCCATGCAGATGAGCCTTGCACGATGAAAAAAACCGTACTTGCCTTCAGCCGTATCACACCGCCGATGATCGAACGCCTGCAACAGGAATTCGACGTGATCGTGCCCAACCCGTCGAAGGGCGACATCAACGCGCAATTCAACGAAGCCCTGCCCCATGTCCATGGACTGATTGGGGTCGGCCGCAAGCTTGGCCGCGAGCAATTGCAGCACGCCACCAAGCTTGAGGTGGTATCCAGCGTGTCGGTGGGCTATGACAACTACGACCTGGCGTACTTCAATGAACGCGGGATCATGCTCACCAACACCCCCGACGTGCTCACCGAAAGCACTGCCGACCTGGCGTTCGCCCTGCTGATGAGCAGCGCCCGTCGCGTCGCTGAACTGGATGCCTGGACCAAGGCCGGACAGTGGCAGGCAACCGTCGGGCCACAACTGTTCGGCAGCGATGTGCATGGCAAGACCCTGGGCATCGTCGGCATGGGCAATATCGGGGCGGCGATTGCCCGACGTGGCCGGCTGGGGTTCAACATGCCCATCCTGTACAGCGGCAACAGTCGCAAGACAGCGCTGGAAAACGAGTTGGACGCGCAATTTCGCGAACTGGACCAGTTGCTGGCCGAAGCGGATTTCGTCTGCCTCGTGGTGCCCCTCAGCGAGAAGACCCGCCACCTGATCGGCCAGCGCGAACTGGGCCTGATGAAACCGAGCGCGATCCTGGTCAATATTTCCCGCGGTCCGGTGGTGGACGAGCCAGCACTGATCGAAGCCCTGCAGACCCAGCGCATCCGTGGCGCCGGGCTGGACGTCTACGAGAAAGAGCCGCTGGCCGAGTCGCCACTGTTCCAGTTGAAAAACGCCGTGACCTTGCCACACATCGGCTCGGCGACCCACGAAACCCGGGAAGCCATGGCCAATCTTGCCGTGGAAAACTTGCGCAGCGCATTGACCGGCGAACGACCGAAGAATCTGGTCAACCCGCAAGTCTGGAAATAAAACACACCGTGGCGAGGGAGCAAGCTCCCTCGCCACAGGGTTTATCGCCTGACGTTGTGCATCAGCGGGCACCCAGCGCGACTTCCGTTGCTACGGGTCGTGGCTTGCGAAACACCAGCACGTTACCCAGCATTACCAACACCAGCCCTGCCAGCGCTGGCGCCGTCCATTGATAGCCTTCCGCGAACGCCGAAACGTTTAACGCCACCACCGGAAACAATACCGTGCAATACGCTGCGCGCTCCGGACCCATGCGGCCGACCAGCGTCAGGTAGGCAGTGAACCCGATCACCGAGCCTGGGATCACCAGGTACAGCAGCGAGCCGACGTAGCGAACGTTCCATTCCATGTCGAACGGGATGCCCTGGAACAGACACCACACCGACAACATCGCCGCCCCGTATGCCATGCCCCAGGCGTTGGTGGTCAGCGGCTTGAGGCCGGCTTTCTGTTGCAGGCTCGACAACATGTTGCCCGCCGAGAAACACAACGTCCCCAGCAACGCCAACGCCAACCCGAGCAAGGTTTGCGGGCTTGCGCGGTGACCAGCCAGTTCCGGCCAGAACAATAGCGCCAGCCCGAACAGTCCCAAGGCGCCGCCCAGCAACACGTTACGGGCGATGCGCTGGCCGAAGAACACCCGGGCGTTCATGGCATTCCAGAGGGTCGCGGTGGAGAACACCACCGCAACCAATCCGCTGGGAATCCACTGGCTTGCGGTGAGGAAACACATGAAGTTGATGCAGAACAGGCAAAGGCCCTGGGCGAGGCAGATCAAGTGGCCGCGCCGGTTCATCACTTGTAGACGCCGGCTGAGCACCAGCATCGCGAACAGGATCAGCGCGGCAAGACCGAAGCGATAGACAATCGACACGGGAATCGCGACGACGCCCAACTGCAGCTTCAAGGCGATCCAGGTGGTGCCCCAGATGAGTACGGTCAGCAGGTACAACGAGAGGTTCATGAGGGTGACTCCTGGCAATGGCCTCCAGTGTCACGTCGATGCATGTCCGGCGCTTGCGTAAACTTGCGGTTTTTATGCGGGTCAGGCTGGCACGGGGCGGATGACGGAGTAGGATGCAAGCGTTGGAGAAACGATCATGGCCAGTCTGCAAACCCTGCAAGTCTTCCAAGCCCTCAACAGCTCGCCCAATGCTCGCCTTGAGCACAGCGCCGAGCTCGGTGACGGCATGGCGGCCGCTTTGTGGAGCAATCATCACGACGCCCGCGACTACGAAGCGCCGACCCACCATACGCTGTCGTGCTATATCGCCGGCGGCACCGGCACGTTTCGCCGCGAGCGGCCTGATACCACCGGAGCGCCCGACAAACTCTGCGTCCTGCCGGCAGAGCATGAATCAGCATGGGTCATCAACGGCGACATCCGCCTGGCCCACCTGTATTTCAGCCCGGAGCAGTTTGCCGTTGGCTGTGTCACGCTACTCGACCGCGAACCCAGGCAAGTGCAGTTGCACGAAGCGACGTTTCTTGACGACCCGCAACAGGCGCAGCGCTTTCGCCAGTTGATCAACCTGAATTGGGACGAGCCCGCCGAGCGCCTGCTCACCACCAGCCTCGCCCATGACATGCTCAGCCACTTGCTGCTCAGCCAGGTCAGCCCACGCCAGGACCTTCGTCTCAAGGGCGGGCTCGCTCCTCACCAGCGGCGCATGCTGGTGGAGTACATCGACGCTCAACTGGCCGAGGCCATCAGTCTGGGACAACTGGCTGCGTTGTGCGCGCTCTCCGAATACCACTTTGCCCGGATGTTCCGCGAAAGCTTCGGATTGCCACCCCATCAGTATGTGCTGGCAAGACGCCTGTCCCAGGCGCGGCAGCTATTGCGCAGCACTTCGCAACCGCTGGGCGATGTAGCGCTGGCCTGTGGATTTGCCAGCGCCAGCCACTTCACCCACCGATTTCGCCAGGCCCTGGGCGCGACGCCTGGAGAGTATCGCCAGGCGTTCCTGCGCTAAACGCAAACGGGCCTGCATTAGCAGGCCCGTTTTCAGTCAGACTTAAGTTGGGACGGGGCGATCAACCGTTGAGCGCGGCCCGTTCGTTTTCCAGGAATTCTTCTTCCAGCATGGCATCGGCCAGCGCAATCGACTCGGTCGGCCCGTTGGTGGCAGCGCGCTTGCCGCGCAGTTTGCCGAACAGATGCTCCAACTTGTGTTCCAGTTTGCTGGCCGCGCCTTCGATGGCAAGCTCCAGCGATTCCGCCTTGTGCGTCACCGAAATTGGCTGGTGGCCTTTTGGCCGCGCCTCGAGCTGGCAACGCAAGTCATGGGGACCGGGCTTGTCGCCGTTCTCATCCCCCAAATGGACCTCGACCCGTGTCAGGTCTTCTTCGTAACGTTCGAGCGTGCTTTCAATGGTAGTACGTACCCACTCCTCCAGTCGGATGCTGCTTTGAATATGGTTATCGCTATTGACTTGGATTTGCATAGTTCATCCCTTATTTCGGCTAGCTCGCCAGGGGCCAATCGACGTTAGCGCAACGGCCCCTTGAGTACAGAGTCGGGCTGGCGGAAGAACAATTCAAGCCCTGGAAAAAGATAAATATTGATTTGCAAATAAAGCCGGACAACGGGCAAAAGCGCTGTTAATGTCGGGAGTTGCCTCACCCCACCCAAGCCCCTCCAAACACCTTCCCTTCTTGCACCGTCAGCGAACATCAACCGCTTCCTGCCCCGAAACGGGCTGCATGGAAAGCCGCATTCCAGAGCATTCGTTCGTCAGGCGCCGTGATCATTGTCCGACAGTTTTTCCGGCATGGCCCTTGCTAACTCCTCTACAGGAGCCTGCAGAAGCTACCGAACGCGGCGAGACGGCGATTCCTTGAGGCTGACGCCCTCCGCAACCTTTGGATGGACACGATCATGGAATGGCCGGTGGTCCGGTATTGCGAACTAATCCCGATCATGGCCGGTCAACAACTGCACGTTCAATCAGGCGGTGACGCATCATGGACAACCCTTTTCAGATCATTACGGACGCCTTCGCGCCGCAGTATCAAATCAACCTGAGCATTCAGGGCCTGGACGGAAGCATCATGCTGACCCTTTCCAAGGGCGGGCGCATCGTCGCCAAGCGCATGATCAGCGCCCAGCAACGCAACGATCCGGAACGGCTCAAACGTCTGGTGCAGAGCATCCAGTTCGGGATCGCCATCGAACAGGGCCACAGCGCCGTGGCCATCCTCGAAGCCATGACCGGCGGTGACAACATCAAAGTGCCGCCACCCCAAGCCCAAGGCCCGGCACCTTCTGCCGCCGGCCTCTAGATCTCGCCCTTTTCCACTTCGGTATGTTCACTGGAACCCGCACCGATCTTGCGGTGCGGATGTTCGATCTTCACCGAAGGGAACTGCGACGAGGCGTAGCGCACCACCAGGATCGCGAACGCCAATAGCAAGATGCCGCCGCACAGGTAGATGATCCCCAGATCAGGCGGGCTGTGGTGGGAGACGTTGGAAATCAGCAGCCGCGTCAGCGCCGTGATCGCCACGTAGATCAAAAACCGTACAGGCATGTGGTTGGTCTTGAAATAGATCCCGACCATCGCACCCAATTCGAGGTAGATGAACAGCAGCAGGATGTCATCGATCTTGATGTGTCCCGTTTCGATCATCTGCAGGAATTCCATTACCGCAGCCCATGCGGTCACCGCACCAATGGCGAACAGCGCCAGGTAGTGAAACGTCTCGACGAACAGGTTGCCCAGCGATTCGGCCAGTTGATGCACGTTCTGGCGCAGGTTCTCGGCCCAGTTGATTTTCACGATGTAGTTTCCTTAGGTCGACTCGACCGGATGATGCGGGTTGGACGTGACGGTTGTTCTGCATGCAGAAAAAAGGCCAGTGTCCTGGATGAGATGGCGATGGGCTGGTATTCGACACGTGTCACACGAAACGGCGGCGTCGCGAACAGGCACGGCTTACGCGACAAGACTCGAAACCGGCTACATTAAAAAGCCACTATCCAAAGGGAAGGGATTCGCTTATTCTTTAGCCTGTATATAAATACAGTAGTCGCACGATAACCAATGTGAAGGCATGTGAGGTGGTGAATGGCCGTCGAAGTGGTATACCGCAGCAGCCGAGATCTGGAGCGCTTGTTCATGGATAAAGCCGAAGCTGACCGTCATGACAAAATGCTGGAGCTCGCCGAATTGCTGGCCGAGGTGTTGCAAAAAGCCGTTCCATCGCTGAGCGAGCAACAGGTGGAAGAAGCCGGGATCTACATGGCGAAGAATCGCGATGTGTTCGCCAAGGCATTCAAGAGCCAGCCGGACGCCCTGTCCGAGTTGCTCAACCCGTCGGACGAATGACCAAAAGATCGCAGCCTTCGGCAGCACCTACACCGCGTAGGCGCTGCCGAAGGCTGCGATCTTTTTTTATCAATAGAAACGACGCGGGTCCGAATCGATCAGGCTGGCGAGCTTGGTCAGGGCGAAACGCAATTCGTCCTGGCTGGTGGGGGACATCAGCACCAGGCGCACGCACCGGCTGGCGGTGCCTGAACGTTCAGCCTGGAACTGGCTGCCGCTGAGTACCAATACGCCGTTGGCCCGGGCGAGCATGGTGAATTCATCGCTGGTCCATGGCTCGGGCAACGTCAACCAGACGTGATACGAGTAAGGCTGGGCCTTGAGCTCGAACCTGGCGAAGACTTCCTGGGCAATCGCTTGCCGTGCAGCCGCTTCGTTGCGCTGGATGCGAACCAGCTTCTTGTCCAGGCCCTCGGTGATTACGTTGCTGGCCAACTGCGCGGTCAACGGCGAGGGCATCCAGACGCTGCTGCGCACCATTGAGGTCAGGCGCGACAGCAGTTTCGGCGGGCTATGGAGATAACCGATGCGAAGCGCCGGCATGATCGACTTGGACAGGCTGGTCAGGTACACCGAACGGTCCGGTGCAAAGGCGGCCAACGGCTTGGTCGAGGGATCGGTCGCGAGAAAACCGTAGATATCATCGTCCAGGATGATGAAATCGAACTCTTCGGCCAGCGCCGCAATCTGGGCCCGGCGTTGTTGCGACATGATTGCCGCCGTGGGGTTCTGGCACGTCGCCACGCAAATCAGCATGGCCGGTTTTTCCCGCAGGCACAGCTCGCGCAACGCCTCGGGAATGATGCCTTCGTCATCCATCGGCACGCCGCGCAGGCGACGTTCCAGGCCATGGGCAAGGGAAATGATGCCGGGATAGCAAAGCGCTTCGCACAGCACCAGGTCGCCAGCACGGGTCAAGGCGCTCATCGCTACCATCAAGCCATGCTGGGCACCCGACGTGATGACCACCTGTTGCCATTGAGCGTCGGGCAATGAATGGCGAAGCCATTGCGCCCCTGCCTCACGATGGGCCGGATGCCCACCGTCGGGGGCGTAATCCAGGGCGCGAGCGAAATCGGTGCTCCTGGCCATGCCCACCAGCGCACCGCGCAACCAATAATCCAACGTCTCGCTGTAGGGTTTGATGATCGACAGATCAAGTAATTCAGGCTGGCCAAGGTTGAGCGCCACGGCACTGTTGCTCGTCGGCAGTTCAAGTAACTGGCGGTTGAGCACATAAGTGCCGCGTCCCACTTCCCCGCGCACCAAATGACGCCGATGGGCTTCGCTGTATGCCCGGCTGATGGTGCCCGGCGTGACATCCAACGCACTGGCCAGCTCCCGCAGCGTCGGCAGCCGATCACCTTCATTCAACACTCCACTGTCGATATCGCGCGCCAGTGCATCGGCGATCGACAGGTACATCGGCTGGCTGGTGTCGCTTAGCTGGGGAACCCACATGAATAACGAATGCCCATCGTAGAAATGATCAGTGGCCGAGCATAGCACAAGGCGCCGTGCGGCTCATTCCGGCAAGCGGCGCAAATTGAGTTGATTGAATCGATTCACTGCTTTGCCAGAATGCCGAAGCACGAAAAGCCGTATAGCCAGATGAAATCGCCTACACAGCGATAAAACGTAGCGCCGTGAAAATATTTCAATGATTAATCACCGCGCCTATTGAATCGATTCAATCCGTTCAAATACACTCACGAAAATCGACTCAGTCAATTCCCCCAACCGCCAACATTCGGGTGCCCAGCGCGCCAAGCCGAGACCTCATGGACACAATCAGAAAGGATCTATCCCTCTCCGCGATCATCGCAGGCTTTATTGCCGTGATCATTTCCTACGCCGGCCCACTGATCATCGTGTTCCAGGCCGCCAAGGAAGCACAGCTGCCCAACGATGTGGTGTCGTCATGGATCTGGGCCATTTCCATTGGCAGCGGGGTGACAGGGCTGTTCCTGAGCTGGCGCCTGCGGGTTCCGGTGATCACGGCGTGGTCGACGCCGGGCGCGGCGTTGCTGGTGTCGATGCTGCCCACCGTTACCCTGCCCCAGGCCATCGGCGCCTACATTGTGGCTTCGGTAATCATCGCCGTGGTCGGCCTGTCCGGCGCGTTCGACAAACTGATGAGCCGCCTGCCCAAGGCCATTGCCGCCGCCATGCTCGCCGGCATCCTGTTCCGCTTCGGCGCCGGGCTGTTCACGTCCATTGAACTGCAACCGGTGTTGGTGTTGGCGATGATCGCGGCCTATCTGGCCTTCAAGCGCTTCTCGCCACGCTACGCGATCCTGTCGGTGCTGATCATCGGCTGCGCGGTGGCAGCTTCGTTCGGCGAACTCAACAGCGGCTCGATCGATGTTGCGGTGGCCCATCCGGTCTTCATCGCCCCGCAGTGGAGCTGGCACGCGATCATCAACATCGGCCTGCCGCTGGCGCTGGTCACCTTGACCGGTCAATACGTGCCGGGCATGGCCGTGCTGCGCACCGCCGGCTATGACACGCCGGCTCGCTCGATCATTTCCTTCACCGCCATCGGCTCGATCCTGATGGCTCCGTTCGGCTCCCATGGCTTGAACCTGGCCGCGATCACCGCAGCGATCTGCACCGGCCGCGAAGCCCATGAGGACCGCGACAAACGCTACATCGCCGGGATTGCCTGCGGGGTCTTCTACATCCTGATGGGCATTTTTGGCGCGACCTTGGCCTCGGTGTTTTCCGCGCTGCCGAAAGAATTGATCGCGTCCCTCGCCGGCCTGGCCTTGTTCGGCGCGATCAGTGCCGGGCTGACCGGTGCCATGGCCGACGACAAACAACGGGAAGCCGCGCTGATCACCTTCCTGGTGACAGCTTCGGGCATGAGCTTCCTCGGTTTGGCCGCCGCATTCTGGGGACTGATCTTTGGTCTCGTGGCGCATTTCGCATTGAACTACAGCCGCGAACGCCGGGCCGCCGTACTGGCCGAGGGCAGTCGCCCCTAGTACCTCGCGACGGCGTCATCGGTACAACAAACGCTCCGCCAACTCATCGGCCACCCGGGCTGGCGAGCGTTTTTCCGCCTGGGCGTGGGCGAAGACTTCCGTGAGCCGGGCGCCGATCTTCGACAGGTGCGCGGTGATGGTCGGCAACTCTTCGCCGCGATGCTTCAGGGCGACATAGATCAGGCCGCCGGAGTTGATCACGTAGTCCGGCGCATAGAGGATCCCGCGCCTCTCCAATTGATCAGCCACCTGCAAGTTGCTCAGTTGGTTATGAGCCGAGCCGGCGACCGCCGAGCAACGCAGTTGCGCCACGCTGTGGCTGTTGAGCACGCCGCCGAGCCCGCAAGGCGCCAGGATGTCACACGGTGTGCTGAGCAATGCATCGTTGGCGATGGGGTGGGCACCCAATTGCTCCATGGCCAACTGGACCTTGCCGGGGTCGATGTCGCTGACCAGCAGTTCCGCGCCCGCCGCGTGCAGTTGTTCGGCCAGGGCATAACCGACGTTGCCCAAGCCCTGGATCGCGACGCGCAGGCTCTCCAGGTTATCGCTGCCCAAACGGGCCATCGCCGTGGCGCGAATACCGGCGAAGACGCCCATCGCCGCGTGCGGCGCCGGGTCTCCCGAGGCGGTGGTGCTGGTGACGTGACGGGTCTGCTGGGCGATGCAGTCCATGTCCGCCACCGACGTCCCGCTGTCGATGGCGGTGATATAGCGACCATCCAGTTGCTCGATGCAACGGCCAAAGGCTTCGAACAGCGCGGCCCGGCTTTCGACATGCGCAGGGCGCATGATGACCGCCACTCCGCCCCCCACGGGCAAGCCGGCCAGGGCAGCCTTGTAGCTCATGCCCTGGGCCAGGCGCACGGCGTCGGCCACGGCACTTTCGTCGTCGGGGTAGGAAAGATAACGACAACCTCCCAGGGCAGGCCCCGGGCGGCTGCAATGAATGGCAATCACCGCCTTCAACCCGGTCACCGGGTCTACGCTTAAGTGCAGCGATTCAAGGCGGGAGCTTTGCATGAGAGCGAACATCGACAGGCTCCCGAATCACTTTTGTCTGTTTCGCCAGTATAGGCGTGCGCTCGAAAATTGCTGGAGTTCGCCGGAATAAGCATGAGTCGTTGCCTGTTATTTCGGCATAACCTGTTACTGCGTATTTGTGAGACTGGACGAAAACCCATGGCAGAGCTAAAACGAGGCATAGCCCGGAGATTGTGATGACGCCGCGCCAAGCCTTTTTTGATTGCCTGCACCGCTCCCCCCCGGCGCTGTTCGAAGCAGCGCTATGGATCGCCGCTGAACATGATCGCGAGCTGGATGTACCGACGCTGTTGAAGGACTTCAAGGATCTGCAACGGCAGGTCAGCCACGGCCTGCCCATGTTGCCGGTCAGTGAATTGGGCCAGCCCTTGCTTCGACGCCTCAATGACCTGGGTTTCGCGCAGGATGATTCCACCCCGCTACGGCCCCGCGCGGCACTGCTGGACAAGGTTCTGGCGCACAAACGGGGTCAGCCCCTGGCCCTCGGCCTGATCGCCCTGGAACTGGCCCGAGGTCTGGAGATCCCAATGGCCGGTGTCAATTTCCCCGGCCATTTCCTGCTACGCGTACCCGGTGCCGACCATCTGCTCGACCCGTGCGGCGGCCGACGGTTGTACCCCAATGATTGCCGGGAACTGCTGCAGCGTCAGTACGGCACGAACATGCCGCTCAAGGCCGAGCATATGCTCAATGCCGAGCCGATGCAGATGCTGCAACGGTTGTCGCGCAACCTGCGGCAATTGCACCTGGCGAACGATGACTACATCGCGGCGCTGATTGATGCCGAACGAGTGCTCGAAATGGGCAACGCCAACGCCGCCGACTACCTGGCGCGCGCCAGTCTTTACCAGCGCCTCGACTGCCCTAACGCTGAACGCTTCGACCTTGAGCACGCGCTGATGCTCAGTGAAGATCCGATCCAGCGGCTGCGCCTGACCGAGCGACTGGGGCATTTGCCGCCCAATTCGATTGTGCACTGAATGAGTACGGGCTTTGGATTTTTGTGGTGATTGCTGGATCGCCATCGCGAGCAAGCTCGCTCCCACAGAGAGCCTGGGTCTGGCGCCATCTGTGTGGGAGCGAGCTTGCTCGCGATGACGGTAAGCCGGCTTGCGCCAATTTCAAGCCGGGGTGTCAGGCTGATTCGCCGGATGCGCCTTCTGGAACGCCGCATGTCCGGTCGCCAACGCCGCAACCCGCCGGATTCGCGGATACGGTTGCAACGAGACATTGAACCGCTCGGCCGCGTACAGCTGCGGGATCAGGTACACATCCGCGATGCCTGGCAGCGCGCCGAAGCAATAGCCGTCATCGCCAATCAACTGCTCCACCGCCGTCAGCCCCTGGCTGATCCAACCCGCGATCCACTCCGCCACCTGCGCTTCGTCGTGTCCCCACTTGCGCAGCTTGTTGAGCACGCTGACGTTGTGCAGGGGATGAATATCGCAGCCAATCAACGCCGCGACACCCCGTTCGTGGGCGCGGGTCGCAAGGTCGTTGCTGAGCAGCGGCACCTGTGGATAACGCTCTTCCAGGTATTCGATGATCGCCGGCGATTGCACCAGCAGCGCGCCCTCATCAGTGCGCAGGGCCGGTACCCGCCCTTGCGGATTGATCGCCAGGTACGCCGGCTGGCGATGCTCGCCCCCCGGTGGGGCGATCAAGTTGACGGGCAGGGCCTGGTAATCCAGCCCCTTGAGCGCCAAGGCAATACGCACCCGATACGACGAAGTGGACCGGTAATAGGTATAGAGTTCCATGCCCCGCTCCTCACCGTGCCGGCAGGATCTTGCCGCGGCATTCGCCAAAGCCGATGGACGTCACGCCGTCACGACTGCAACGCGCGCGCAGGATGATTTCATCGCCATCCTCGAGGAATTTGCGAACTTCACCGGACGCCAATTCGATCGGCTTCTTGCCGCCCTCGGTGATTTCCAGCAGGCTGCCGAATTGACCGTTTTCCGGCCCCGACAACGTGCCCGAGCCAAACAGGTCACCTGCCTGTAACTGGCAGCCGTTGACGCTGTGGTGCGCCACCATCTGCGCCACGGTCCAATACATGTATCGGGTGTTGCTGAGGGTCAACCGATGGGCTGGCAGGTTTTGTTCGCGCATGGTTTCGGTCAGCAGCAGCACCTCCAACTCGATGTCGAATGCACCGCCGGCCTGGTCACGCTTGTCCAGCAGGTATGGCAGCGGCTGCGGATCGCCCTCGGGACGCGCCGGTTGGGAACGACGGAACGGTTCCAAGGCTTCAGCGGTGACCACCCAGGACGAGACACTGGTCAGGAAACTTTTCGACAGGAACGGCCCCAGCGGCTGATATTCCCAGGCCTGGATATCCCGCGCCGACCAATCGTTGAGCAGACAGAAACCGGCAATGTGCTCGGCAGCATCGCCGATGGCGATGGGCTCGCCCAAGGCGTTGCCCTGGCCGATCCAGATGCCCAGTTCCAGCTCATAGTCCAGGCGCGCGCACGGGCCAAAGGTCGGCTCGGTCTGGCCAGCCGGCAAGGTCTGGCCCTTCGGGCGGCGCACATCGGTGCCGGAAGGGCGGACCGTCGAGGCGCGACCGTGGTAGCCGATGGGCACGTATTTGTAGTTGGGCAGCAGCGGATTGTCAGGCCGGAACAGCTTGCCGACATTTTGCGCGTGCTCGATGCCGACGTAGAAATCGGTGTAGTCGTTGATTTTTGCGGGCAGGTGCATCTGGCAATCCGCCGCACGTGGCAACAGGCTGTCACCCTGGGCTTCGATCTTGTCCCGCAGCGGACTGTCTTCGCGCAGCAGCTCCAGGAGCCGTTCACGCAGGGCGACCCGGGCGGTGCGGCCCAGGTCGAAGAAAGCGTTCAGTTGACCACCTTCCATGGCCGCGACCGCATCGCCTGCCGCGCCCTCGAACAGGCCTGCCTGCAACGCTGCCTGCAGATCGAAAATCCGCTCGCCAATGGCAACGCCGCTCCTCGGGGCGCCGCCAGCGATGCTGAAAATGCCCAGCGGCAGGTTCTGCAGCGGGAAGTCGGCATGACCGTTGGCGGAGGCGACCCAGCTGCGGGTGGAGGAAACGTGAGTCATGGATTATCTCCGGGTCGGGTCGAACGTGACTGGCAACGAGGCCCAGCAGGCATCGTAGTTCGTTTGCAATTGAGGGCAATCCAGGGCGAAGCGGCTCGGGCGCAGCACTTGGCTGGTCTCGAACATGAACGCCATGGTGTTGTCGATTTTCGCCGGCTTGAGTTCGGCATTGATGGCCTTGGTGCACGTTTCGCCGTCGGGACCATGGGCACTCATGCAGCTATGCAACGATGCGCCTCCGGGTAGGAAACCTTCGGCCTTGGCGTCGTAGGCGCCCTGGATCAGGCCCATGAATTCATTCATCAGGTTGCGGTGGAACCACGGCGGACGGAAGGTGTTTTCCGCCACCATCCAGCGCGGCGGAAAGATCACGAAATCGAGGTTTGCCAAGCCGTGGACACTCGTGGGAGAAGTCAGCACGGTGAAGATCGACGGGTCCGGGTGGTCGAAGCTTACCGTCCCGATGGTGTTGAACCGGCGCAGGTCATATTTATACGGCACGTTATTGCCATGCCAGGCCACCACGTCGAACGGTGAATGATCCAGCTCGCAAGCCCATAGCTCACCGAGGAACTTCTGTACCAGCGTGGTCGGTTGCGCGAGGTTTTCGTAATGGGCGACGGGCGTCAGGAAATCCCGTGGATTGGCCAGGCCATTGCTGCCGATAGGCCCCAGGTCCGGCAATCTCAATGGCGCGCCATGGTTCTCGGCGATGTAGCCGCGGGCCTGCGGGTCGAGAAGCTCGACGCGCAACTTCAGCCCTCGCGGCAGCACGGCAATTTCCAGCGGCGCCAGCTCCAGCACACCCAATTCGGTGACGATCCGCAAGCGCCCGAGCTGCGGCACGACCAGCCATTCGCCATCGGCATTGAAGAACACCCGTTCCATGGAGCAGTTCGCGCGATAGTGATAGAGGCTGATGCCCGCCGGTTTGTCCGAACCGGCGTTGGCCGCCATGCGCACCAGCCCGTCGATGAAATCGGTCGGCTGCGCAGGGATCTCCAGCGGGTTCCAGCGCAGGCGATTAGGCGTGACCTCACCCAGTGGACCACCCGCCAACTGACGATCAAGCCTGGCAAAGGCCGGATGATTGGCCGAGGGTCGGATGCGGTACATCCAGGTTCGCCGCGCTTCGCTGCGGGCCATGGTGAAAGCGGTGCCTGAAAACAGTTCGGCATACAGGCCGTACGGTGCTTTCTGCGGAGAATTCTGGCCAACCGGCAGGGCGCCAGGCAGCGCTTCGCTGGAAAACTCGTTACCGAAGCCAGACAGATAAGCCAGATCCGACGCCGTGGAATCGAGGTTCATGGAGCCTCCTGGGATGCGGCCCATCACATCGTGCAATGTTCGAGGCGCACCGGGTTATTTTTATCGTAATTCAATTACGCATAACGTAATTTGCTCGACGACGACCGTCAAGCTATAAAGACGCCCATTCGCCCTCCGGACCCGCACTTCCATGGAAAACCCGCCCAGCAACGGTAAACAGAAAGTCCGCTCGGCCGAGGTCGGCACCGACATCCTCAAGGCGCTGGCCGAACTCTCCCCCTCCACGTCGCTGTCGCGCCTGGCCGAACACGTGCAGATGCCGGCGAGCAAGGTCCATCGCTATCTGCAGGCCTTGATCGCCAGCGGATTCGCCGAACAGAACACCGCCACCAACCACTACGGCCTGGGCCGCGAAGCCTTGCGCGTGGGGCTGGCGGCCTTGAACGGCATGGACGTGCTGCAAGTGGCCGCCCTGCCCTTGGCAGAGCTGCGCGACGACTTGAACGAAACCTGTTTCCTGGCGGTGTGGGGGAACCACGGCGCGACCGTGGTACGGATCGAACCGGCCGTGCGAGCCGTCACCGTGGTGACGCAACTGGGCTCGGTCTTGCCGTTGCTCAGTTCATCCACGGGCCTGGTTTTCAGCGCCTACTTGCCGGAGCGCGAAACCGTCGGACTGCGTGACGAGGAAGTCCGCGCCGCCCGCGCTCATCCGCTGGCAGATGACCAGGCCTACGCGGCGCTGTGCGAACAAATACGTCAACGCGGCCTGCATCATGTCCACGGTTTGCTGATGCCCGGGGTAGACGCGTTGTCCGCGCCGGTTTTCAACGCCATGGGCCACGTCACGGCGGTCATGACCATTGTCGGCCCGACGTCGCTGTTTCATGCCGATGAGAACGGCCCGGCGGCGCAACGCTTGTTGGCGGCGACCCGGGCCGTGAGCTGGCGGATGGGCTATGAGACCGATCCCGGATCAGATCAGGAAGCCCGGTAAGACTTTGATCAGCAGGTCGTTAAGGTATCCGGCGGTCAACTGTGGATGCCGATGCTCCTCCTTGCCACTGTAGGGGACCGAATAGACCGCGCCATCCCTTCCATGGCAGGGAATCTCATCATTGTCGAAGTACCCCAGCAGCTGATCTACCAGCTTTGTGGATGAGGTGATGATCCGATCGCCAAAGTCATCTGTGGCAAAATCGGTTACATAGATGCTATTCAGATCGACGCCAGGCAAATGAAACTTCAACGCCATCTCCACTTCCTCTACAGCCAGAGGCCTCAGGCGAGTGCGGGACAACGCCATCGACGGTTCGTCAGTCAGGCTCGAAACGATGTCGGCGACGATCTTTTCAAAGGCAACAAGATTCAGCGCCTTGATCCGATCTTCATTGGCGAAGGAGTAGCGCTTGCTGAAAATCTCGCTGACACCTTGCGTGTAGGTCGGGCTGGACTTTCTTTCGACACACGCCAGCGCTTCTTCAAACAAGGTGATCGAACGAGCAAACTCGGCGCTGGACGAGCTTTCCAAAATATTTAGATAGCTGTTGTGTGGATTGACGTTCAACCCATCCAACGCCTGCCCCAGCAAGATCTCCACGGCGAAATCGACGCGGGTTGCTTTCAAGGCAAGAAGCTTTTGCGAATATGAAGAAAATAATGGTGCGTACATAAACATCCTTGTTCGGTATTGGTTACGAACTTCATGTTCGTTCCGTTGATGGCGCCTGTTACGGCGACTTACTTTTTTATTGAAATCCGGGACCAACCAAACTCCCTTTTCAATGTAAGCCCGACACTTATACATCAAACGTTCTCCGTTACTTCCCAAACAAGTGTAAGTATGAGTAAAACGTCCCGAGCTTAATTCATGACGCCCATCACTTTCGCCTTGGCAACCGCTTGCGTACGCCGCTGTACACCCAACTTGCTGTGAATTCGACGCGAATGTGTTTTTACGGTGTGCAATGAAATGAACAACTGCTCGGCGATCTGTTGGTTTGAATAACCTTGCGCGATCAACTCCAGCACTTCCAACTCTCGCTGGCTGAGCAGGGTCTCTTCGGTCTGCACGGTTGGCTGCTCGATGTGTCCGGCCGATTCAAACCAGCGCAACAGTTCAGGCTGACGCAAGCGCAGCTCGCGCAGGGCCTGTTGCGCTCGCCAACAGGCGACACGCTGCAGGCCCTCCTGCAGAAGCGCGCGCGCCTGGGAGCGATCGCCGGTCAGCCAGGTCACCTCAGCCAGGGCGAGGTGCAACTCGGTTTCCAGACCGTGCATTTCACAGCGTTGCGCCTGGGTGATCATGTCCTTGAGCCGGGCCTGGGCATCCTGCGCCCGATGCAGATAGACCTCGGTCAGCACCAGCAGGTACTCAAGACGCGGGATCAGTTCCAGGGTGGCGGGCGGCGCCTGCTTGGCCTGCGGTCCGCAAAAATGCCGCAAGACGCGAGTCAGTACTTCATGGGCCAGTTCCGGGCGTCCCTGTTGCAGCCAGAACTGACAACTGGTTTGCAGCAATACGCCACGGTACACCGTGTCGGGAATGTGCCGCTGCTGCATGATGCGTTCGGCGTCGCGAAGCTGCATGAACGCCTCGCCATAATCGCCCTGGTTGGCGGCAAGGCAGGCCTTGCCAAGAAAGCCATAGAGCACCTGTTTGTCCTGGTTGCGCAGCCCCGTTTCCAGGCCCGCCTGAAAGTGCTCGTCGGCCTGCTCGTCCAGGCCCATCCGCAAGGACAGTCGCCCACGACGCAGGGCGATTCTTCCCAGCAACGCGGAAAAATCCTGCCCAGGCTTATCAAGCAGTGCCTGGACTGCACCCAGCAGGTGGTCGGCCCGGTGAGGAGCACCCCGTTGCTCAAGGACCTGGGCATGATCCAGTTCGAGCAGGCCTTCAAATACCAGCGAGCCTTGCGCGCGCGCCAGGCACAGTGCCTGGCGATTGATCCATTGGGCGGACGCCAATTCGCCTTTGAGCAACGCCTGCTGTGTCTGCCCGATCAGGCACAGCACCCGCAAAGCCCAGGCGTCCGGGCCGAGACTGGCCTGGGCCTGGAGAAAATGCTCGCGGGCCTGTTCGCCGTCGCCTCGAAGGTGCAGCAACCATCCACGCAGGACCTGCCATCGGGCAATCAACTGTCGCTGTTGGCAAGCCAGGGGCTGGGGCATGAATTTGACCAACTGTTCGATGCAGGCCTCGGCCTGGTCGAAACGTCCGGCAAACATCAAGGCCGTGGTCACCAGGCCTACCGATTGCGCTGTCCCGAGCGACAGCGCTTCACCCTGCTGGTCGTGCAGGTTCAGCAAGAGCTGGACGTTGCTGCGTTGCAACACATGTTCGAAATTCAAATGCTGCAGGAAACTGACGGCGGCCTCGAACTCCTCGGCCTGCATGGCTTGCTCGAACGCCATGGGCCAATCCTGTTCGGCGGCGAACCATTGGCAGGCCCGTCGGTGCCAGGAACGCCCCTGGGGCCAAGGTTCATCGCGCACCAGCCGGGCCAGCGGCGGGAAAATCTGCAGCCAGTCCGAAGACGCTTCCCACGGCTCGATAAAACAGCCCAGGTCCCGCAACAGGGGAAGACACTCAGCCCCCACGGTGTCACCGAACAGATGCTCGCAGAGCCGGGCATTGAAACGCGGCAGATGCGCCAACACCCGCCAGGCCTGGGCCAGCTCGGGCGTGAGGCTGCCGAACAGTTCGTATTCCAGGTAATCGAGCAATGTACCGGGACGCCCCGGCGCGGCGTGACGACGCGCCCATTCACAACGTTCCAGCAATGTGATGCGCACCCCGGCGCACCAGCCACCGCTGCGCTGGATGACTTCGCGGGCGGTGCGGGCCGCCAGCGGGCCGGGCAAATGGCTGAGGAATTGCTGGACATCCTCGACGCCAAACACCAAGGCTTTCGCGTCGAACTCATACAGCTCGTCGTCGAGCAACAGGCGCGGCCAGTTGCAGTGAGGACGCCGGCGACCATTGAGCCACAGGTGCAGCGCGGGACTGCTGGCGTTCAACAGACGGTCGAGCAATTGGTCCAGCTCAGGATTGGGCACCCGGCAATAATCGTCCAGGAACAACCACGTGGGGGCCTGCAAACGGGCCAGATGGGCCGACAGGCTTGCCTCATCCGTGACGGGCAGGCCAAGGGCTTGCGCCAGGCATTCACACAGCTGCGCGGCATCGAGTGCCGCGCCTGCCAACGGCAGCCAGTGCAACCGGCATTCAGCCGGGGCCTGCAAGAAGCATTCGGCGAACAATGCGCTCTTGCCGCTGCCGGCCGGCGCGCAAAGCAGCTTGACTCGGGCCTCGGACGCCAGCAGGGGCTCGCTCAACGACCGGCGCGACACATGCGTCGAAGACAGGCGAGGCAACAGCCCAGGACGGTCCGGACACGGAGTCATGGCGGTCATTGTGCAAGGTCCCTTTTATTGTTGTTCCTTCACCCTAGACCTCTGTCGACCACCTTAGGAGAAGTATTCAGCGCGCTGATTGGCGGCCATAAAAAAAAAGACCGGCAGCTCGGCTGCCGGTCTTCGATTTGCGTATTTCTCCTAGGGGCGATTGGGGCCGCTGCGCGGCCCAGCGGGAGCAAGCTCCCTCGCCACAGTGCCAGCCGCTTTAGCGAACCCCACTCGACCGCAGCGCCGCCGGGGTGTAGTCGGCTGCACGAGCCTCGAAGCCATAGACGTACGCATGCTTCTCTTCGTTCTTCATCCCCAGGGCGATGTAGCGGCCAGCGATGATGTCGTAGAGCGCTTCAAGCGTGTAGCCCGGGTTCTGGTGGTCGTAGTAGAACTGGGCATGACCTTCGGCGACACGCCACAACTGGCCGCGGCCGTCATAGTGGTCCACCAGCGCCGCCTGCCAGCTGTCCTCGTCGATGTACATGTGGCGCTTGGCGTAGATGTGCCGCTCGCTGGGCTTGACCGTACCGATCACTTCCCAGACACGGTGCAACTCATAGCGGGTCAGGTCCTGGTTGATGTGGCCGGCCTTGATCACGTCGTCATACTTGAGGCTCGGCGAATCGAGTTTGTAGCTGTTGTACGGGATGTACATTTCCTTCTTGCCAACCAGTTTCCAGTCGTAGCGATCCGGCGCACCGGAGAACAGGTCGAAGTTGTCCGACGTACGCAAGCCGTCGGCGGCGGTGCCCGGGCCGTCGTAGGCCACTTGCGGGGCGCGACGCACGCGGCGCTGGCCGGCGTTGTAGATCCACGCCAGGCGCGGTTCCTTCACTTGGTCCAGCGTTTCATGCACCAGCAGCACGTTGCCGGCCAGGCGCGCCGGGGCCGTGACCTCCTGCTTGAAATAGGTCAGCACGTTGCTGGCTTTTTCCGGGTCGGCGTCCTTGATCAGGAACGGCACGGCGATCTCTTCTTCAAAGCGGATCGGCGTGAAGCTGCCGTTGGTCTGCGGCGTGGCCTGGGTGATGACACGCCGCAGGTTGCCGCCGTGATAACGGGTGATGTGGTTCCACAGCACTTCAACGCCACTCTTCGGGATCGGGAACGCGTAGTAGCGGTTGCCGGTGAAATTGGCCAGGCCGTTGCCGTCGTTGATCGCGTTCACATTGAGCGCGCTGCGCTTGGCCGCCTCATAGACTTCCGGTGGCAGGCCGACGCTGCGATGGGTCGGGTAGACCGGGATCTTGTAGGTTTCCGGGTAGCGTTTGAACATCGCGACCTGGCCGTCGGACAGCTTGTCCTTGTACTTATCCACAGTCGCGGCGGTGATGGTGAACAGCGGTTTTTCATTGGCGAACGGGTCGGCCAGGAAGCCCTTGCTGTCCACGGCGCCGGCGTTCTTCGCAATGCCGCCGGTCCAGGCCGGGATCGAGCCATCGGCGTTACCGGCCTTCTCCGCCCCCAGTGGCGTCAGGCTGGTGCCCAGTTTGTTCGCTTCTTCCGGCGACACCGCCGCCATCACGTTCGCGGCCAGCAGGCTCAGGGCCAGGGCACCGCATTGCAGGATCATCTTGCGCATTGGGTTTTCCTTGTCAGCCAGATCAGAAGTTCACGCCGAAGCTCAGCGCGAGGAAGTCGCGGTCTTCGAGAACGTTGTAATCGCCGCCGAAGAAATCGGTGTAGCTCAGGCTGGCGGTATAGGTGTTGCGGTAATCGGCATCGACACCCACGCTGATGGCCTTGGCGCCTTCGTTGAACAGGCCGTTGGGGCCATAGCCGGCCACGTCATGGGACCAGGACACGTTGGGCTTGAAGTTCACCCCGCCGATGACGTTGGAATAGTCGAGGATCGCCCGGGCACGGTAGCCCCAGGACGTCGAGGTGACGAAACCGTCGGTGTCGCCGTTGAAGCCGTACTGGCCGTAGACCGAGTCGCGGCCATAACGCAGCTTGTCCTTCGATTCCAGGCCACCGACATGCACGACCGCCGCCTCGCCCACCACGGTCAGGCGATCGGCGCCCAGGACCTGGTCGAAGAAATGCGTCAGGGTGCTCTGGACCTGGGTGACTTCCTTGCGGCGGTAGCCGGTGTTGTCGGCGCCGGCAGAAGTGGCAATCGGTGAAGCGGCGCCCCCCGCGATCGGGTTGACCAACGCGAGCGTCAGGTCGTTGGTGTTGACCTGCACCGGTGCGTTGGGACGGTAGCTTATTTCGCCGGTCCACGCGGTGCCGGTGGGCAGTGTGGTGGAGAAGCTTGCGCCGTAGAGGCGGATGTCTTCGGGGTATTCAAGGTAATAGCCACCGCGACCCAACATTACACTTTGGGCCAGGCCCGCGCCGCTACCCGGTACTATCCCGTTGGCTATCGCGATCATCCCTGGCAAGGCGGCCAGCGTGGAAGCCCCTGCCGTCGTGGTTCCCACGGTCGGCGTACGGCTGTGATAATTCATGAAGTACAAACCGTATTCCGTGTCATCGCCGAGCCAACGCAACGCCGTGCCCCATTGCCCCGAATCCCGCGCATCGCGGTCAGCACCACGGCCGATGACCACCCCTTCGTCAGTCACCTGGATGCCCTGGCCAAAGGCCTGGGTCAACGGCACGAACGGCGCAATCGCCGGGCTGCCCACCGTGTACCCACTGGTACACCCATCAGCCACCACATCGTTACCAAAGAACGTCCCGCAGTTGTCGACAACCGTCTGGTCCCATTCCAACTGGTAGAAACCTTCGATGGTGAGTTTGTCGGTCAGGCCCTGGGAGGCGAACAGCATGTTCACCGGGATCAAGCCTTCCTTGATCTCCGCGCCCGGGCGACGGAACGCGGAGACATCCACCGGGTTGATGCTGTTGATGGAGTTGCCGATGAAAGTACTTTCACCCCAACTGACCACCTGCTTGCCGGCGCGCACGGTGCCCGGCAAATCGGCGATGGAATAGTTGTGATAGACGAAGGCATCGAGAATCTGCGCGCCTGACGACTTGGCGCCCTCTTTGCGATTGCTGTCGCTGATGTCCTTGAACTCACGGTTTTCATCCTTGAGCTCGAAGTCGTACCAATACTTGCCACGCACGAACACACCGGTGTCGCCGTACTTGAGTTCCAGGTCGTGCAAGCCCTTGAAGATTTTCGAGAAGGTCTCGCCCTTCTTGAAGTTCAGTCGTCCATCGTCACCGGTGGAGGATTGCCCCGTCCCGCCGTTGACCGTACCGACCAGATCCTTGTCGGCATCGCGCATGCCCCAACTCGCGCCAACGGACAGCGAGGAGTCGAACTGGCCCTCGATTTCGCCAATGTTGAAAGAAACGGCCTGCGCCTGGGCACAGCAACCCAAGGCCACCGCGACGGCCAGCGCCTGCGGCTTGAAGATGGCGCGCATTGTTATTGTTGTCATGCGTCTTCCCCGGTGAGTGACAGAGCCTTCACCCTACTGCCGCACGTCATGGGCGATAAGCGCACCAAGGGGGTATTCGCGCTGTACCTAAAAAGGATTACAGCCTATGCGGGAGCGGCCTCTGAGCGGGACATGAACCGGCTGGATGATGAGTTATCAACGCCGCGCATGAGCAATGCCGACCGTCACGACTGTTGCGCGCACCGCAACAGTGCATGTCCGAAACCGGGCTGTTTCCCGCGGCGCCCGATCCCTATGCTGGCCGGGCTTGCAGGGCAACGGGCCTGCAAGCACAAGCCGTCCGGCGTCCCTCGCGCCTGACGCACCGTCATTCGGATGGATTGCACATCGATCCATCATCCCCGTGTCCACTGACGTTGATTTGTAGCTCCTTTGCAACGTCACGTTTAGGCCGCTGCGTTTTTGCAGCGGCCTTTTTTATTTGGGGTTATGTCGCGAGTTACCTGTTTCCTACAACTTCGTCGGAAATATCTATCCTCGTTGCCCTTATTCGAAACGTTGAGTTTGTCGTCACTTCCCACAACACAGCCAGAAAGCAACTACGCGCCCCGCAAAAATTCACTGTTACGCTGAAATCAATCGCAGTATTTCGCTTCGATTCATTAACGGTGAGTTATGGACATGTACATAAATAACCAAAGCTATCGTTCAAAGAAATCTTATAACAGCCGCATTCGCTTTCTGGTGTTTCATTACACGGCCGGCAACTTTGAGTCTTCGATCAACACGTTGACCGGCCCTTCCGTCAGCGCCCATTACCTCATACCCGACTTCGCCGATCCTGGTTATTTGAAAGCGGGCTTTGCCGCCCCCCAGGTTTTCAATCTGGTCGACGAAAACCAACGCGCCTGGCATGCCGGCGTGAGCAGCTGGGGTAATCGCAGCAACTTGAACGACACGTCGATCGGTGTGGAAGTCGTCAACCTGGCAACTGACAACCAAGGCCAATTTACCTTTCCGCCTTATAAGGCCCAGCAAATCGAGGCCATCGAATACCTGGCATCGGACATTCTCAAGCGATACCCGGAAATCAGTCCGGTCAATGTAGTGGGACATTCGGACATCGCTGCGGGACGAAAGAGCGACCCCGGCCCGATGTTTCCGTGGCACGCGTTGTATCTCAAGGGCATCGGGGCCTGGTTCGATGACGCTACCCAGGATACGTTCATGCAGATGTACCAGGCCAATGGGATCCCCCTTCGGGAACAACTGGTCGGGCAGTTCAAGCGATATGGCTACGACACGTCAGCCGCCACCACGGTTGTAGGCTTCCAGCGACTGGTACGGGCTTTCCAACTGCACTTCCGTCCGGCGAAACATGACGGTGTAATGGACATCGAGACTGCCGCGAACCTGGCCGCCCTGGTGAAGAAGTACTTCCCCTGAACCGGTCGCCGCTGCCGACGACAACCGGCCCGGGCGACAAGCTTAAACGGCGTAGCGCTGCAGGTTAGCCATCATTTCTTTCAGGGCTTCGAGATTGTCGTTCGGGTGCACCGCGTTCTCGAAGTCGCAAATCTGTTGCCAATGGGCGGCGACATCCTCAGGTGAGAAACCTTTGCGCGGATCGAACCCGGCGCCGAGGCTGCGCTCCCAGCGCACCTTGCCCATCCAGCCGCCGCCCACTTCGAATAACCCGGAGGTTTCCTGGCAGGCTTCACTGGCCAGGTACACCACCAGCGGACTGACGAGTTCAGGCTTGAGTTGTTCGAACACCTGCGGCGGGATCAGGCCCTCAGTCATGCGAGTGCCACCGGTGGGAGCGATCGCATTGACGTGGATGTTGTTCTTGCGGCCTTCGATGGCCAGGGTGCGTGTCAGGCCGTAGAGACCGAGCTTGGCCATCCCGTAGTTGGACTGGCCGAAATTGCCGTAGATGCCAGACGTGGAGGCGGTGAAGATCACCCGGCCATAATTCTGCTCACGCATGTGCGGCCATGCGGCGCGAGTGACTTTATAAGCCCCTTCGACATGGACGCGGTAAACCAGGTCCCAGTCGGCGTCGTCCATTTTATGAAAGGTCTTGTCTCGCAGGATGCCAGCGTTATTGACGACGACGTCGACGCGACCAAACGCGTCGAGGGCATTTTGCACAAGCTTGTCGCCATCGGTGACTGAGTCATGATTGGCCTCGGCAATACCGCCGGCCTGGCGAATTTCGGCGACCACCCGGTCGGCCGCCGAAGCGTTGGCGCCCTCCCCTTGAGCCGAGCCACCCAGGTCGTTGACCAGCACTTTCGCGCCTTGCCTTGCGAACAGCAGCGCATGGGCACGCCCCAGGCCACCACCGGCCCCTGTGACGATCACGACTTTATCTTCGAAGCGCACAGACTCATTCATGGGCAGAACTCCAGCAGGCCGTAGGACAATGAACGGAAGTGTCAGGTACAAGTCCGCTGGTCACAATCAACTGGGTTGAAAGTGAATGTTGGGCGATAAGGTGCGGGGATGATGCAGGCAACCCATCATGAACAGGCCATTTGCTTGTGGGGCGCGGCGATGGCCTCGCGAAATGCCAGGTAGTGATTGAGCACCTGCACCGGCGCTTCGGTGTGCGGGTAATGACCGATGTGAGGCAACGACACCGTGTCGGCATGGGGAATGAGCGCCTGGTAACGGGCCACCATATGCGCACCGGAAATCGGGTCGAATGCCCCGTCGATCAGCCGCAACGGCACCTCGCCGCTCTGCATCGCCCGGACCCAGCGATCACGCTGTACGCGGCGCTCGGGAATATAGGCGATGAGCTTGTGCATGATTCGCGGTCCGCGGTGGGTCTCGACCAGGCTCCAGTAATCATCCAGCTCGCTTTCGGTGGGACCGGTCCAAGGACCAAAAATCTGCCGAAAGCTTTTCACCAGGCCGTCCCTGCAGAAAGCCCGGCCAACCAGCCAGCCCAAGGGGCTGAGCAGCAGTTTTTGCATGAACACCGGACGATGGGTTTCGGGAAACAGGCCACCGTTGAGGAAGACACAGCTGGCGAGGTCAATACGCGCCTCGCCATGCCGGGCAATCAGCTCCTGGGCCACACTGTCGCCGTAATCGTGGGCCAGTACGTGAACCCCTTGCGTCACGTTCAAATGAATCAGTAACGCCTGCTGCAGATCGGCCTGCTCCAGCAGGCTATAGACATGCTCCGTCGGCTTGGCGGAATCACCAAACCCGAGCATGTCGCAGGCGATGACTCGATAACGCTGTGCCAACGGCTGCCACAGGTAATGCCAGTCCCAACTGGCGGTCGGAAACCCATGAATCAGCAGCAACGGCTCGCCGTGCCCGGCCGTCCAATAGCGGATGGCGTGGCCGCGAAACATGAATGTCTGGCCGCGCTGACGCCAGATACGCAACGGGATTTGGACCATGGGCATCAACTTTTATAGCCTGGATCTTGCTGGTCGAGTTTGCGCAGCAGCGCTGGCCAGGCCAATGCGCCTCCCATGCCCTGGGCACTTTTGGTCACGCCGGCGACCATCGCCCGGGCGCCGGCCAATACCTGCGGCTCGATGGCAATCAATTCGGCGCCGCCCGTCTGGGCCATGACCTGGATGTCGCAGGCTCGCTGGAAAATGAACATCATCAGGAACGTATCGGCAATGGTCCCGCCACAAGTGAGCAGACCATGGTTGTGCAACATGAGGAAATTGCTCTCGCCCAGGTCGGCTTGCAGGCGGGCCTTTTCTTCCGGGTTCAGCGCGACCCCTTCATACGGGTGATAAGCCAGGCTCGACAGCACGAACAGCGATTGCTGGCTGATCGGCAACACGCCTTGCTTCTGCGCCGACACCGCGACGCCAGACGCAGTATGGGTATGCAGCACGCACGTCACATCGTGCCGCACCTCGTGCACCGCGCTGTGGATGGTGTAGCCGGCAGGGTTGATCTCGTAGGGACTGTCCATCAACTTGTTGCCGGCCTGATCGATCTTGACCAGGCTCGACGCGGTGATTTCGTGGAACATCAACCCGTATGGGTTGATCAGGAAATCTTCGGTGCCAGGGACCTTCGCGGAGATGTGCGTGAAAATCAGGTCATCCCAGCCGTGCAGCGCGACCAACCGATAGCACGCAGCGAGATCGACTCGGGTTTGCCATTCGACTGCGCTGACCTGATCCTTGATGCCGGGTGTCGATTGAATGGGCGCTACGCTCACGGCTATGACCTCTGGCTTTTTTTATGTATGAGGGAGACGGCCATGGTTTTCATGGGCAAGAAACCAGTCTAGTCATCTCCCGCCAGGTCGGTAGTTGCGTTGGCAGCCAGCTTACTGGCCGAGCGAGTCAGCATCAGCGCTCGCCGCAGGTGGCTCAACCACGCAGCGCGACGATCAACTCGGCCAACCAGGGCTCGGCGTCGGTTTCCGGCGTGACGCTTTCGCTGGCATCCAGGCGCAACATGGGCAGCACTTCATTCACCCCCAGCTCGGCAAACAGTTCGCGCATCTGCTCGCCACCGCCGCAGAACGTGTCGCCGTAGCTGGCGTCCCCCAGGCCGATCACCGCGCCAGGCAGTCCACGAAATGAAGCGGGCAATTGATCACGGATCGTTGAATACAGCGGCATCAGGTTGTCCGGCAATTCGCCCATGCCGGTCGTCGACGTAACGGCGAGCAAGGCTTGCGGTCCGAACGCCTGGATGTCCGCCAGGGTTGCCCGTGGATTGAGGAATGTTTCGAAATCCGCGTCACCGAGCAATTGGGCGGCATGCCGGGCAACTTCTTCGGCCGTGCCGTAGACGGAGCCGGAAAGAATGGCGACTTTCATCGGTCTGATCCTGAAACTGAATAAATAGAGTGATCATGGTAACAGGCTGCGCGCTCAAGCTGCGATTGACTCTCAACAACCGATAACAGCCAGTGGACATCCCCTCGGGTTCTTCTAGAATGCAGCGCGTCAGGGAAGTCCAAGGCTGGAGCACTCATGATCAACGCCCATCTGATGCAATTGGTGATCAATGCATCGAACGACGGGATCGTCATTGCCGAAAAAGAAGGCGATGACAACATCCTGATTTATGTAAACCCGGCCTTCGAACGGCTGACCGGTTACAGCCGCGACGAAATCCTCTATCAGGATTGTCGCTTCCTGCAGTCAGGCGACCGGGACCAACCGTCCTTGGAGCCCATTCGCACCGCCTTGAAACAGGGCGGTGCGTGCCGACAAGTGCTGCGAAACTACCGCAAGGATGGCACCCCTTTCTGGAATGAATTGTCGCTGTCCACCGTAAAAAACGAGGCGGACGGCCATACTTATTTCGTGGGGGTGCAAAAAGACGTCACCGCTCAGGTGAAGGCCCAGCAGCGCGTTGCCCAGCTGGAGAAAGAATTGGCCGAAGCCCGGGAGATCATTGCTCGATTTAATTCGACGAGCGGTGAAAACAAAACGGCGAATTAATGGTCAGTCACTACAATCACCAGTGATAACGCAAATATTTTTCGAGCCATTTTTATGCAGCGCGACGCCCTCCTGACCCAGGATGAGCTTGATTTCATCCGGACCATGCAGCACAACCCGCAATTGAATGAGCGGGATGTCACGTCGAGCTTGCTGGTAAACGGTGGATCCCAGATCCGGGATTTGCTGACGCGCCTGGCGGCGAATGAGCAGGTCACGCTGCAGGCCAACTTTGAAAACCAGCAGATGACCTTCCCGTTGCATCTGGTCGAAGATGAATTCCATGCCATGCACCTTCGTCTGGGCGTGCCGAGCATCTACGAGGATGGGCCGAAGATTCGTCCATGGCGCCTGACCCTCGAAGAGCCCGTGGCGCTGGAAAACGTCAACGGCCAGCCGGGCCCGTTATGGGTGCATGAGGTTTCCTGCAAGGGCGTACTGCTGGAAATCCGCAACCGCACCAAACCACCGAAGCAGTTTTCCTTGTGGTTCAGCCCATCGGGCTATGAGCGGATATCACTGCGTGGCACGTTTGAAAGGGAAACTGCTCAAGGCATGTACGCTTATCACCTGAGCCAGCACGACCAGGACGAAACCGAGCGGCTGCGCCAGTACATCCTTCAGCAGCACCGCCTGGCTCATCCGGCCATGCATTTGTAGCAAGCCCTTCAAGTGTCCAGGTTGCCCGCCAGAAACTGACGCAAACGCTGGCGAATCTCCGTTCCTTCGTTCCCCAGGCAACCAATCGACGAGCCGGCCAGGCTTTCCTGCGCCAGGTCTGAGGCGTCACCCGCCAGCATCACCGGGCAATCCAGGCTCATCGCCAATTTCTTCAAGCGCTTGGGTAGATCGACTGCCGGTGCGTGGTTGGACACCAGCACCAAAGCTAAAGGCTGGATCTTCTGGCAGACCAGGATCAGTTCGTCAAACGGTTGGCCGACAGTCATCACCCTGACACCGACGTCCGCCTTACACACAAACAGCGCCGTTACCAACAGCTCCAACTCTCGGCACTGGCCGCAAATGGCGCTGACCAACACTCGTTGGGATGAAACGTCGCGCTTGAGCAGTAGCCGCTGCATCACGCGCGAGCGCAGGAAAGCGTCGAAAAATAGCCACTCGCTGGTTTGCCCGAACTCATGCTGGCGTTGCAGCAACTCTCGCCAGAGCGGCATCAGGATGTCCTGGAATACCACCGGCACGGCATAACTGGAAAAAATCTGTCCGTAGACGCGGTCCAGCGCCAGGTCATCGAAATTACCAACCGCATCCGCCACTTGCTGCTGCCATCGGTTGTAATCGGCACGAACCAGGTCAGGGGAAATGAATTTGGAGACTGGCGGCACCGACTCGGTCCTCGCCAAAATCTTTCCCACCTTGCTCACGGCCACCCCGCGCTCGATCCAGGCGAGAATGCTCCTGACCTTTTCGATATCGCCCAGGGAATACAGGCGGTGCCCGCTTTCGGTGCGCGTGGGTTGGATCAAGCCATAGCGGCGCTCCCATGCACGCAAGGTCACCGGGTTAACTCCTGTCAACCGTGCCACTTCGCGAATGGGAAACAAGTCTTCGCGCTTCAAGGCAGTTGATGCTGGAAACACGAAGTTATCTTCGGTGATTACGCTCATTCCGAGGGCTTTCCCGACACAAAATTGGATCCCATGGTACTCCCTCGCAACCCTGTCATGACAAGGACAAATTCGGTCAGCTTGCGGATTTGTTGTTTTTTGCTCGACAAGGAATAATCCTTGCTTTGCCTCTTGTGACCAGACGCAGCCCACTACCCTTGGGAGCGTCTCCCGCGAAGCTCCTATCCGGAGCGTTGCGCTTGTAACATGGAGATACAAAATGTCTACCTCCCCCGTCACCTTGATGGTCGCGCGCCGCGTCGCCAACGGACGCTATCAGGACTTGATCGCCTGGTTGCGTGAAGGCGAGCAACTGGCCACCGACTTTCCCGGCTACCTGGGCTCCGGTGTGCTCGCACCGCCACCCGAAGACGACGAATTCCAGATCATTTTCAGATTTGCCGACGAGCAGACCCTGCATGCGTGGGAGCATTCCGCCTCGCGCACGGCCTGGCTGGGACGCGGCAGCGATCTGTTTGCCGATCCCTCCGAACACCGGGTGCGAGGCATCGACGGCTGGTTCGGCGCGATCGGCCAACGCCCGCCACGCTGGAAACAGGCCGTGGCGATCTGGCTGGCGTTCTTCCCTGTTTCGTTATTGTTCAATTTCCTTTTGGGACCGTTACTCGGCGAACTGGGCCTGTTGAGCCGGGTTTTCATCAGTACGCTCATCCTGACGCCGCTGATGGTCTATCTGTTTATCCCGATGTCGACTCATTTATTGGCAAGTTGGCTGGCAGGAACGCCACAACGGCCCTTGCCGGCCGCGCAGAATCACTGACGCCATGGGAGCCAGCCAGGGTCCGTGAGGGAAACCGAATCGGGCGCTGGATTTCCCTTGTCCATAGGACGTACCCGCCGTCGCTGTTATAGTTTTGCTTCCACCGCGAACCGAGCCGTCCCATGTCCAGCGCCACCGCTCCGATCCTGATCACCGGCGCAGCCCAACGCGTCGGCCTGCACTGTGCCCGACGCATGCTGGAGGACGGCCAACCGGTCATCGCCACGTACCGCACCGAACGCCCGGGCGTGCAAGCGCTACGGGACTTGGGGGCGACGGTCCTGTTCGCCGATCTTTCCAGTGAGGCCGGGATCCTGGCCTTCATCGAACAGCTCAAGCAGCACACCGATCAACTGCGCGCCATCGTCCACAACGCCTCGGCCTGGCTCGCCGAAACCCCGGGCAACGAAGCCGCGGCCTTCAGCGCCATGTTCGGTGTCCATATGCTCGCGCCCTACCTGATCAACCTGCATTGCGCCGATTTGCTGCGGCGCTCGGTGCCGGCGGATATCGTGCACATCGGTGATGACGTGACGCGCAAGGGCAGCAGCAAGCACATCGCCTATTGCGCCACCAAGGCTGGCCTGGAAAGCCTCACGCTTTCTTTCGCGGCGAAATACGCACCGGCCATCAAGGTCAACGGCATCGCCCCGGCCCTGCTACTGTTCAATCCCGACGACGATGCGACCTACCGTGCCAAGGCCCTGGCCAAATCCGCGCTGGGCATCGAACCTGGCAGCGAAGTGATTTACCAGAGCCTGCGCTATCTGCTCGACAACCCTTATGTCACCGGCACGACCCTGACCCTCAACGGCGGGCGGCACATCAAATAGTCCTGTTCCGAGGAAACACCATGGCCCTATCGCCCCAGCATTACCGCGAGATCCTGATCGGCCTGGGCGAAGACCCGGAGCGCGAAGGCCTGCTGGACACGCCGGTGCGCGCCGCCAAGGCCATGGAGTACCTTTGCCATGGTTATGGGCAGAGCGTCGAGCAGATCGTCAACGGTGCCCTGTTTGCCTCCGACAGCGACGAAATGGTGATCGTTGCCAATATCGAGCTTTATTCGCTGTGCGAACATCACCTGCTGCCCTTCATCGGCAAGGCCCATGTGGCTTATATTCCTACGGGCAAGGTCCTGGGGCTGTCGAAGATCGCCCGGCTGGTGGACATGTTCGCCCGCCGCCTGCAAATCCAGGAAAACCTCACCCGGCAAATCGCCGACGCGGTGCAACAAGTCACCCAGGCCGCCGGCGTGGCGGTGGTGATCGAAGCCCAGCACATGTGCATGATGATGCGCGGTGTCGAGAAACAGAACTCGACCATGAATACTTCGGTGATGCTTGGCGCTTTTCGCGAGTCCAGCAACACCCGCCAGGAATTCCTGCAATTGATTCGACGGAGCCAATAAATGCCACAACTTCAGCCCGCCATGGCGCGCATCAAGGTCAAGGATCTGCGCCTGCGTACGTTCATCGGAATCAATGAAGACGAGATCCTCAACAAACAGGATGTGCTGATCAACCTGACCATCCTCTACGCGGCGCAAGAGGCCGTGCGCGACAACGACATCGACCATGCGCTGAACTACCGCACCATCACCAAGGCGATCATCGCCCATGTGGAAGGCAACCGCTTCGCCCTGCTCGAACGCCTGACCCAGGAGTTGCTGGACCTGGTCATGGCCAACGAGTCGGTGCTGTACGCCGAGGTCGAAGTCGACAAGCCGCACGCCTTGCGCTTCGCCGAGTCCGTGTCGATTACCCTCGCGGCAAGCCGTGCTGCTTCGTAGCAGCCAAAAGTTTCAAGCTGTAAGCTTCAAGCCTGAACACCGCAAACCCACTTGCAGCTTGAAGCTCGCCGCTTGAAGCTGTCTCGCAGAGACTCCCATGAACGACCAACAACGCCTCGAACTCGAAGCCGCCGCTTTCCGTCGACTGGTGGCCCACCTGGACAGCCGCAAGGATGTGCAGAATATCGACCTGATGAACCTCGCCGGTTTCTGTCGCAACTGCCTGTCCAAGTGGTACAAGGCCGCCGCCGACGAGCGCCAGATCGAGGTCAGCCTCGACGATGCGCGTGAAGTTGTCTACGGCATGCCCTATGCCGAATGGAAAGCTCAATACCAGAAAGAGGCCAGCGCCGAACAGCAAGCGGCGTTCGCCAAAGGAAATCCCGATGCCTGACCTGAATACCTTTCGCGCCAGCCTCAAGAGCGGTGAACATGCTTTCGCTGACACCCTCGCTTTTATTGCCGAGGGCTACGAATACCAGCCCCAAGCCTTCCATAACGGTGGCGTCGAGAACGCGGCAGGGCAGAACGAAGGCTCCTGCAAGACGTTGGGCCTGGCCCTGCTTGAAGGCTTGAGCGACGAAGAGGCGCTCTTGGCATTCGGCGAACATTATCGCTCGGTGCTGAACACGCCCGAGGGGAGCGACCACGGCAATATCCGCGCGTTGATGGCCCACGGCTTGGCTGGCGTGAAGTTCGAAGCCCAGCCACTGCAACGCCGCTGACCCACCTGCTTTCGTGGCGAGGGAGCTTGCTCCCGCTTGAGTGCACAGCACTCACAAAAGTAGCTGCGCCGCAGCCCAATGCCAGCGCTTCGCACTGGAGCGGGAGCAAGCTCCCTCGCCACAAAAGCTTCGTCGTCACGCAAACAATCCTCGCAAGATCCGCACCTGTTCCACATCCCGACTTTTATGATTGACCCGGCAACTTTATTTCGTTTGCCGGGCGCTGCTGCTCGCGGCTTAGATAACGGACATTTTTTCTTCGTCCGAGCCGCCCCCCCATGAGCCGCGAAACCATCAGCCAATCGATTTCCTTCGTTCACCCTATCAGCCTCAGCCATGGAAAAAATGCCGAGGTCTGGGACACCGACGGCAAGCGCTACATCGACTTTGTCGGGGGCATCGGTGTGTTGAACCTCGGCCACTGTCATCCGCGCATCGTCGAGGCCATCCGCGAGCAAGCCACCCGATTGACTCATTACGCGTTCAACGCAGCCCCCCATACGCCTTATCTTGACTTGATGGAGCGCCTGGCAGCGTTTATCCCGGTGGATTACCCAGTGAGCGGCATGCTCACCAACAGCGGCGCCGAAGCGGCGGAAAATGCGCTCAAGATTGTGCGCGGCGCCACGGGTCGCACAGCCGTCATCGCCTTTGATGGCGGATTTCATGGTCGAACCCTGGCCACGCTCAATCTCAACGGCAAGGTCGCTCCCTACAAGCAGAAAGTCGGCGTACTGCCCGGGCCGGTCTACCACCTGCCCTACCCTAGCCAGGACAACGGCGTGACGTGCGCCGAGGCCTTGAAAGCCATGGACAGGTTGTTCAGCGTCGAGATCGATGTGAACGACGTGGCCTGCTTTATCGTCGAGCCGGTGCAGGGCGAAGCCGGTTTCCTGGCGATGGACGTGGATTTCGCCCAGGCGCTGCGACAGTTCTGCCACGACAAGGGCATCGTGCTGATCATCGATGAGATCCAGTCCGGTTTCGGTCGCACCGGCCAGCGCTTTGCATTTTCGCGACTGGGCATCGAGCCCGACCTGATCCTGCTGGGCAAAAGCATTGCTGGTGGTGTCCCGCTTGGGGCGGTGGTGGGACGCAAGTCGCTGATGGACAACCTGCCCAAGGGTGGTCTTGGCGGCACCTACTCCGGCAACCCCCTCGCCTGCGCCGCCGCGCTGGCAACGCTGGACGAGATGACCGACGCCAACCTCCACGCGTGGGGCGCACAACAGGAAGAGGCGATCGTCAGCCGCTACGAATCCTGGCGCCGTCGCGGACTGAGCCATTACCTGGGCCGCCTGACCGGTGTCGGCGCCATGCGCGGGATCGAACTGGCCCACGCCGATGGCACTCCGGCCCCGGCGCAACTGACGCAATTACTGGCCTCGGCGCGGGAATCGGGTTTGCTGCTGATGCCCAGCGGGAAATCGCGGCACATCATCCGCCTGCTGGCGCCGTTGACGACCGAGCCGGCGGTGCTGGAAGAGGGGTTAGATATCCTGGAAGCGTGCTTGGCCGAACTGGCCTGACAACCGATCTTCGGACCAAACAGAGGACTTGTGGGAGCGGGCTTGCTCGCGAAGGCGGTGTGTCAGTAGCATCGATGTCGACTGGAACACCACCTTCGCGAGCAAGCCCGCTCCCACAGGGTTCACCGGCAGATGTCCGCGCACAAAAAAACCGGCCGAAGCCGGTTTTTTTTATTGCCTGGTGAATCAGAACGAAGCGTTCTGCAAGCCGTCCAGGTAACGCTCGGTGTCCAAGGCCGCCATGCAACCGGCGCCGGCCGAGGTGATGGCCTGGCGGTAGACGTGGTCGGCCACGTCGCCGGCTGCGAAGATGCCTTCGACGCTGGTGGCGGTGGCGTTGCCGTCACGGCCGCCCTTGACCACCAGGTAACCGTCCTTGAGCTCCAGTTGGCCTTCGAACAACGACGTGTTCGGGGTGTGGCCGATGGCGATGAACACGCCGTCAACCTTGATCTCGTCGAAGCTGCCGTCGTTGTTCTTCAGGCGAGCACCGGTCACGCCCATGTTGTCGCCCAATACTTCGTCCAGGGTGGCGTTGAGCTTGAGGATGATCTTGCCTTCAGCGACGCGTGCATTGAGCTTGTCGATCAGGATCTTCTCGGCGCGGAAGGTTTCGCGACGGTGGATCAGGGTAACGGTACTGGCGATGTTGGCCAGGTACAGCGCCTCTTCGACCGCGGTATTGCCGCCACCGACCACAGCCACTGGCTTGTTGCGGTAGAAGAAACCGTCGCAAGTGGCGCAGGCGGAAACGCCTTTGCCCATGAACGTCTCTTCCGATGGCAAGCCCAGGTAGCGAGCGCTGGCGCCAGTGGCGATGATCAGGGCATCACAGGTGTAGGTCGCGCTGTCGCCGGTCAGGGTGTATGGCTTGGCGGCAAAATCCACGGCATTGATGTGGTCGAAGACGATCTCGGTCTCGAAGCGCTCGGCGTGTTCCTTCATGCGTTCCATCAAGGCCGGACCGGTCAGGCCGTGGACGTCGCCCGGCCAGTTGTCGACTTCGGTAGTGGTGGTCAATTGACCGCCGGCCTGCATGCCGGTGATCAGCAGCGGCTTGAGGTTGGCACGGGCTGCATAAACCGCAGCGCTGTAACCGGCAGGGCCGGAACCGAGAATAATCACACGCGAATGACGGACTTCAGACATGACCTGCTCCTGTTGACCGGACCTTGCGGGCCGGAACGCCGGGTGAGCGGCGCGAATAAAAAAGGACCGTTGACGCACTTGGGGAAGGCTTGGGTTCGACAGTCCTGAAAAAGAATGGGTGCAGCGTATCGAGGGAGCGAAGATTAAGGAAATACGGTTTAACAATCCAGCTCATAGGTGAGCTCTATTCGCTGCGGCGTGTGCGATAGCGACGAACCTTAAACCTTTGTTACACGCCGTGTCGTGGCTTTCCCGCATCGAGCAAAGCCGGTAAGGTCGGCGCGTCCACCTATCCTCGGAGCCACCTATGCCCGCCCCCGTCCTGTCCGGCCCGCAATACTTGCGAGAGGGCCTCAAACTGATCTTGAGCCCCGGCCTGCGGCTATTTGTGCTGCTGCCCCTGGCGATCAACCTGGTGCTGTTCGTCGGGTTGATCTACCTGGCTGGCCATCAGTTCAGCCTGTGGGTCGATACGTTGATGCCGTCGCTGCCGGATTGGCTGAGTTTCCTGAGCTATGTCCTATGGCCGTTGTTCGTCGTCCTTGTAGTGCTGATGGTGTTTTTCACCTTCACCATGCTCGCCAACATCATCGCTGCACCGTTCAACGGCTTTCTCGCCGAGAAAGTCGAAGTGGTGGTACGCGGCACGGATGATTTCCCGGCGTTCAGTTGGGGCGAACTGATCGCCATGATCCCCCGGACACTGGCCCGGGAAGCGCGCAAGCTCGGCTATTTCCTGCCGCGTGCCTTGGGCCTGTTCGTGCTGTCGTTCATCCCGGTGATCAATATCGTGGCCGCGCCGCTGTGGTTGCTGTTCGGCATCTGGATGATGGCGATCCAGTACATCGACTACCCGGCGGACAACCACAAGTTGGGCTGGAACGAGATGCTCGCCTGGCTGCGGGAAAAACGCTGGCAGAGCCTGGGCTTTGGCGGCAGCGTGTACCTGGTGTTGCTGATCCCGGTGGTCAACGTCCTGATGATGCCGGCAGCGGTGGCCGGGGCGACACTGTTCTGGGTGCGCGAACAGGGTGCCGAGACGGCGTTGGCGCGACAGGGCTGAGGCGGTCACAAATCCATCATACGGGCGTCACAATGACGCAACGGCCCCGGTCGACACTGGGGTCATGACCACACACCTGCACGTTACCCTCGTTACCGAAACCTTTGCGCCGGAAATCAACGGCGTAGCCAACACCCTCGGCCGTCTCTACGAGGGCTTGCGTGCCCGCGGGCACCGGGTGGAGCTGATCCGCCCCCGTCAGGCCGGTGATCAAGGCCAGGTCAGCGACGACCAGTTATTGCTCTGTCGAGGCTGGCCGCTGCCGGGGTACCCGGGCTTGCAGTGGGGGCAAGCCTCGATGCACAAGCTGCTGCGCCGCTGGAAACGCCATCGCCCCGACGTGTTGTACATCGCGACCGAAGGACCACTGGGTTTGTCGGCCCTGCGGGCGGCGAGGCGCCTGGGCATTTCAGTGGTCAGCGGCTTCCACACCAACTTCCAGCAATACACCCAACAGTACGGGCTCGGATTGTTGAGCCGGGTGCTGACCCATTATTTGCGCTGGTTTCATAACCGCTCCCGCCTGACCCTCGTGCCGAGCCACAGTCAGCGCCTGGAGCTGGAGCGCCGGCATTTCGAGCGCGTGGCGATGTTGTCGCGCGGGGTCGACAGCCAGTTGTTTCATCCAGCCAAACGCTCGACCACCCTGCGCGAAACCTGGGGGCTGGGCGATGACGACATTGCGGTCATCCACGTGGGACGCTTGGCGCCGGAGAAAAACCTGGGGCTGCTCAAGCGCAGTTTCGACACCCTGCGCAACGCTTTTCCGACGCGACGGATTCAATTGGTCGTCGTGGGCGACGGCCCGCAGCGGCTCGCCCTCGAACAGCAATTGCCCGAAGCCATTTTCTGTGGCGCGCAACGAGGCGAAGCGTTGGCGGGCCATTACGCATCGGGGGATATGTTCATTTTTCCGAGCCTGACCGAAACCTTCGGCAACGTCGTGCTGGAAGCCTTGGCCTCCGGGCTGGGCGTGGTGGCATACGATCAGGCGGCGGCGGCGCAACACATCCGCCATGGCTATAACGGCGTATTGGCAATGCCGGGGGATGAAGAAGCGTTCTGCGACGCCGCTCGTTGGCTGCTGGAAGAGCGCGAGGCCTTGCGATGCGTGCGGCTCAATGCACGGCAGCACGCCAGCCGCCAGGGCTGGGCGTCGGTGGTCGAGCAGTTCGAGGCGCAGTTGCGCGGCGTTTGCGTGGGCGAACATGGAATGCCTGCTGCGCCGACAGTGCTTTGATTATTCGGTGATGCTGAGGTCGCCATCGCGAGCAAGCTCGCTCCCACAATGAGTGCGCTGAAGATCAAATGTGGGAGCGAGCTTGCTCGCGATAGCGGCGGATCAGGCGCCGCTTAAACCAAGGTCATCAACGCTTCGCGACTGAACGGCAAGATCTCCTGCTCCCGCCCTTCGCGTACTTTTTGCGCCCAGTCCGGATCCACCAGCAACGCACGCCCCACTGCGACCAGGTCGAATTCCTCCTTGTTCAGGCGCTCCAACAGTTTCTCCAGGCTGGCCGGTTGCGCAACCTTGTCGGTATTGACCATGAACTGCAGGAACTCGCCGTCCAGGCCGACGCTGCCCACGGTGATCGTCGGCTTGCCGGTGAGTTTGCGGGTCCAGCCGGCCAGGTTCAGTTCGGAACCTTCGAATTCCGGTTCCCAGAAGCGACGTGTGGAACAGTGGAAGATATCCACGCCAGCGTTGGCCAATGGCTTGAGGAATTCACCCAGCGCTTCTGGCGTCTGCACCAGGCGCGCGGTGTAGTCCTGCTGTTTCCATTGGGAGAAGCGGAAGATGATCGGGAAACCCTCGCCCACGGCCGCACGCACCGCACGGATCAATTCGATCGCGAAACGTGAGCGATTGGCGAGGCTGCCGCCGTAGCCATCCGTGCGCTGGTTGCTGCCTTCCCAGAAGAACTGGTCAACCAGATAACCGTGGGCGCCATGGATTTCCACGCCGTCCATGCCGATGTCCTGGGCGTCCTTGGCCGCTTGGGCGAAGGCGGCGATGACTTCGTCGATGTCCGCCTGGGTCATGCCGTGGACCACCACCTGGCCGTCCTTGAGTTTTTCACTCGGACCATAACCCGGCACGCTGGCGTCCGGTTCAGTCCCGATGCGACGCACGCTGCCCACATGCCACAACTGCGGGACGATCTTGCCACCTTCGGCGTGCACGGCATCGACCACGTCTTTCCAGCCCGCCAGCGCGGCATCGCCGTAGAAGTGCGGCACGTTCGGATAGCCGTTGGAAGCCTTGTGGCCGACCGTCGTGCCTTCAGTGATGATCAGCCCGACCCCGGCCGCTGCGCGACGACGGTAATACTCGATCACCTTGGCGTTCGGTACGCCACCCGGTGAAAAGGAACGGGTCATCGGCGCCATCACCACCCGGGTCGGCAGCTCGAGGGCGCCGAGGTGAAAGGGTTTGAACAGGGCTTGTACAGGCATCAGGCTCTCCAAGGAACGCGTCGCAGTTCAGATATGACGAGGATAATATGGAGCATGCCCAGCGCTGGATAGCACTATTGATTGGAGTGATTAAGGGTTAGAAGGGAGCGGAGTGAATCGCGATTGGGTGGACTGAACCGAATGTACAGCCCGAAAGCAAAACTTGTGGCGAGGGGATTTATCCCCGCTGGGTTGCGAAGCAGCCCCAAGAGCAAGCGGCTCGATCAGCCTGGCACACCGAGATATCCCGTTTTAGGGCTGCTACGCAGCCCAGCGGGGATAAATCCCCTCGCCACAAGGGCTCAGCGTATGGCTTAGCCCAGCGCTTTCTCGATCGCCTGGATCACGGCAGGATCATCCGGCGTAGTACGCGGCGAGAACCGTGCCAGCACCCGGCCGTCCTTGCCGAGCAGGAATTTTTCGAAATTCCAGGTGATGTCTCCTGGGAACTCGGCCCCTTCGCCCGCCAGCAGGCGGTACAGCTGATGACGGTCAGGACCGTTCACTTCCAGCTTGCTGGCCAACGGAAATGTCACGCCATAGTTGAGGCTGCAGAATTCCTGGATTTCCTGCTCGGTTCCCGGCTCCTGTCCGGCGAACTGATTGCAGGGCAGGCCCAGCACACTGAAGCCCCGGGCCTTATATTGCTGATAGAGATTTTCCAGTGCCGCGTACTGAGGCGTCAGGCCACATTTGGAGGCGACGTTGACCACCAGCACGACTTGTCCCTTGAACGGCGCCAGAGCAAGCTCCTGACCATCCAGGGTTTTCAATTTCAGGTCGTGGAAAGCACTCATGACGAACTCCAATTCGCAGATCTTTTCGAAACAGCCGTGGTTGATGCTAACAGCAAGTGACTAAAAAGGCGCCGTACGGCGCCTTTCCAGTTCACTGGTTACCTGAGCGTAGCGCAGAAATCAGTGGTGATGGCCGCCTTCGCCATGGACGTGACCATGGGCGATTTCTTCCTGGCTGGCATCACGGATGTCGACGATCTTGACCTGGAAGTTCAAGCGCTGGCCGGCCAGCGGGTGGTTGCCGTCAACGGTCACGTCGTCGCCGTCCAGGTCGCGGATGGTCACGATCTGCATCTGGCCATCGGGGGCGGAAGCGTGGAACTGCATGCCCACTTCCAGCTCATCCACACCTTCGAACATGCTGCGGCTCAAGGTGCTGACCAGTTCAGCGGAGTACTCGCCATAGGCGTCTTCCGGCTCGACGGCCACAGTCAGCTCGTCACCGGTGGATTTGCCTTCCAGGGCTTTTTCCAGGCCCTGGATGATGTTGCCTGCACCATGCAGGTAGACCAGCGGAGCGCCGCCGGCAGAGCTGTCGATGACCTCACCAGCGTCGTTGGTCAGGGTATAGTCGATGGAGACAGCCTTATTGGCGGCGATCAGCATGGGGCGAGACCTTTTGCATAAGAATGAAGAACGGACAAGTCTAAACAAGGATTTGCCCGAAAGCGAACGGAACCCGGACAAACGGGCTAGCGCGAACAGACCGACGGTCACGGGCTTCCATCAGGATGAAGAAGGGCACTGGGTAGCCGAGCTGTCCTGCGGCCACACCCAGCATCTGCGCCACCAGCCACCGTGGCAGTCCCGGGCCTGGGTGCTGGACCCTGCGCAACGTATTGAAAAATTAGGCCAGCCCTTTGATTGCGGCTGGTGCGCTCAGGGCCCGGTTAGCGATAACCTTGGCGACTGAATTGTGGGTAGACGACCAGCCATAGGTCGCGCCCTGGTGTCCTGTTGCACAAATACAGGACACTCGTCATGCACCCTTAGAGAATCCGCATGCAAACTTTTTTTATCGCGCCCACCGATTTTGGTGTGGGTCTGACCTCCATCAGCCTCGGGCTGGTGCGTACCCTTGAACGGGCCGGGCTGAAAGTCGGCTTCTTCAAACCCATCGCCCAGCCTCACCCTGGCGATACCGGCCCGGAACGTTCCACCGAACTGGTGGCCCGCACCCATGGCCTCAAACCGCCACAGCCGCTGGGCCTGGCCCACGTGGAGCGCATGCTCGGCGATGGCCAGCTCGACGAACTGCTGGAAGAGATCATCACCCTGTACCAGCAGGCCGCCATCGGCAAGGACGTGCTGGTCGTCGAAGGCATGGTCCCGACCCGCAGCGCCAGTTATGCCGCACGGGTCAACCTGCACTTGGCCAAGAGCCTGGACGCCGAAGTCATCCTGGTGTCGGCGCCGGAAAACGAAGTGCTGACGGAGCTGTCCGGTCGCGTCGAGTTGCAGGCGCAGCTGTTTGGCGGGCCAAAGGACCCGAAAGTCCTCGGCGTGATCCTGAACAAGGTTCGCACCGACGAGAGCATGGAGGCGTTCACCGCCCGGCTCAAGGAGCACTCGCCGTTGCTGCGCAGCGGCGACTTCCGCCTGCTCGGCTGCATCCCCTTCCGCCCCGAACTCAACGCCCCGCGCACCCGCGACGTCGCGGACCTGATGGGCGCGCAGGTGCTTAACGCCGGCGACTACGAAACCCGACGCATGAGCAACGTCATCATTTGTGCCCGCACCATGCGCAACACGGTAGAACTGCTCAAGCCCGGCGTGCTGGTGGTAACCCCCGGGGATCGCGACGACATCATCCTGGCCGTGAGCCTGGCGGCGATCAATGGCGTGCCGCTGGCCGGCCTGTTGTTGACCAGCGACACCCTGCCCGATCCGCGCATCATGGAGCTGTGCCGTGGCGCCTTGCAGGCGGGCTTGCCTGTACTGTCGGTGAGCACCGGCTCCTATGATACCGCCAACCTGCTCCACGGCCTGAACAAGGAAATCCCGATCGATGACCGCGAACGCGCGGAGATCATCACCGATTTCGTCGCCAGTCACCTGGACGCCAAATGGCTGCACCAGCGCTGCGGCACGCCACGGGAGATGCGCCTGTCGCCCGCGGTGTTCCGCTATCAATTGATCCAGCGTGCCCAGTCCGCCAACAAACGGATCGTGTTGCCCGAAGGCAGCGAACCGCTGACCGTCCAGGCCGCTGCCATTTGCCAGGCCCGAGGCATCGCCCGCTGCGTATTGCTGGCGAAACCGGCCGACGTCGAAGCAGTGGCCCGCGCCCAAGGCATCGAACTGCCGCCGGGGTTGGAGATTCTCGACCCGGACGCGATTCGCGAACGTTACGTCGAGCCGATGGTGCGGCTGCGCAAGAGCAAAAGCCTGAACGCACCGATGGCCGAGCAACAATTGGAAGACACCGTGGTCATCGGCACCATGATGCTGGCGCTGGATGAAGTGGACGGGCTGGTTTCGGGCGTCATTCATTCCACCGCCAACACCATCCGCCCGGCACTGCAACTGATCAAGACCGCGCCGGGCTGTTCGCTGGTGTCGTCGGTGTTTTTCATGCTGTTTCCCGAAGAAGTCCTGGTCTACGGCGACTGTGTGATGAACCCACACCCGAGCGCGGCGGAGCTGGCGGAAATCGCCTTGCAAAGCGCCGACTCGGCGGCGGCGTTCGGCATTACGCCGCGGGTGGCGATGCTCAGCTATTCCAGCGGCGAGTCGGCCAGTGGCGAAGAAGTGGAAAAAGTCCGCGAAGCCACCCTGCTCGCCCACGAGGCCCAACACGGTTTGTTGATCGACGGCCCGTTGCAATACGACGCCGCCGCCAACGAAACCGTGGCACGGCAACTGGCGCCCAACAGCCAGGTGGCGGGCCGGGCTACGGTGTTCATCTTCCCGGACCTGAACACCGGCAACACCACCCACAAAGCCGTACAACGCAGCGCCGATTGCGTCAGCCTCGGGCCAATGCTGCAAGGCCTGCGCAAACCGGTGAACGACTTGCCGCGCGGCGCCCAGGTCGACGACATCGTGTACACCATCGCCCTGACCGCGATCCAGGCCGCCAACCGCCCCATGGATATTTGATCAATGCTGGATTTCCTGCCTGTCCCCTTGCGCGGCGTCATTGCCTCGCTGCTGTTGGCGCTCAATACCATCGCCTGCTGCACACCGCTGTTCATCGTGGCGATTTTCAAACTGCTGCTGCCCTTCCCCGCCGCCCAGCGCTTCACCGACTGGCTGATGAGCCATATCCACGAAGCCTGGATCAGCAACAACAAGGCGTGGATGAACCTGGTGCGCCCTACCCGCTGGCATCTAAGCGGCTTGGACGGCCTCGATTACCAGCATTCGTATCTGGTCACCAGCAATCACCAGAGCTGGGTCGACATCATGGTGTTGCAGTACGTGCTGAACCGACGCATCCGCCCGTTGAAATTTTTCCTCAAGCAAGAGTTGATCTGGGTGCCGGTGATCGGCCTGGCCTGGTGGGCGCTGGGCTTTCCGTTCATGAAGCGCTACTCCAAGGCTTACCTGGAAAAGCATCCGGAGAAGAAAGGCAAGGACCTGGAAACCACCCGCAAGACCTGTGCGAAGTTCCGCAACAACCCGGTGGGCATCTTCAATTTCGTCGAGGGCACGCGCTTTACCGAAGACAAGCATGCCCAGCAACAGTCACCGTTTCGCTACCTGCTCAAGCCCAAGGCTGGCGGCATCGCGTTCGTGCTTGATGCGATGGGTGAGCAACTGGAGTCGATCATCAACGTGACCATCCATTATCCGGGCGGTCGCCCGGGGTACTGGGATTTGCTCTGCGGCAACGTTGGCGAGGTGGTGGTGCATTTCCAAGAGTTGAAGATACCGCCGCAGTTCATCGGCAAAAGCTACGACCAGGACGGGGACTATCGCCTGGAGTTCCAGGGCTGGATCAACCAGTTGTGGCAGGACAAGGATGCGTTGCTGGAGCAGATGCATCGCGAGTACCCCGCCAAGTCCTGAGGGGGCTGCACTGGCCTCATCGCGAGCAAGCTCGCTCCCACAATAGATCGTGGTGTTCATACATACCCTGTGGGAGCGAGCTTGCTCGCGATGGCGTCCTTCCAGATAACAAAAAGCCCGCCGATGATCACTCACCTGCGGGCTTTTACTTGCCGCTTGAAGCTAGAAGCTTGCAGCTGTTTCCCTTAGATCGCCCCACGCTTGCGCAGCAAATCCAGCACCTGCTTGACGCTTTCTTCCAACGTCAGCGATTGCGTGTCGATCACCAGGTCAGCATCCAGCGGCACATCGTACGGGAAGGACTCGCCCGGGATGTTATCCCCGGCAGCCGCGTACAGCCCTTGCGGATCACGCTGGGCGCATACCGCTGGCGAGGCCTGGACGTAGACCGTCAACAGCCGCTCGCGGCCGATCAGGTCCTTGGCCTGTTCACGCCCTTCGGCGCTTGGTGCAACGAACGCGGCCAGGGTCAGCAGGCCGGCTTCGTTGAACTGGCGGGCGACGTGGGCCGCACGGCGCCAATTTTCGGTACGCCCGCTGCGATCCTGCGGCAGGCCTTTGTTCAGGTCGTGACGCAGGTTCTGCCCGTCGAGCACGAACACTGCGCGGCCCATGTCGAACAGCTTGCGTTCCACCGCGTAGGCCAGCGTGCTCTTGCCCGCGCCCGACAGGCCGCTGAACAGCACCGTGGCCGGCTGTTGGCCGAAGCGTTGGGTACGTTCTTCCACCGACACATGGGCCAGCTTGCCGTGGTGGGTGCTGCTGCCATGGGCCAGCGGCTGGGCCACGATCATGCCCGCGCCGACGGTACCGTTGGTCAGGCGGTCGATGACGATGAACGCGCCGGTGGTGCGATTGCTCTCGTAACCGTCCAGGGCGATCGGCGCATCCAGGGCGATCTTCACCTTGCCGATTTCGTTGAGTTGCAACGCGCTGGCCGGACCTTCTTCCAAGGTATTCACATCGACCTTGTTGACGATGCTGGCGATCGAACCGGGTACGTAGCTGGTGGCGCGCTTGATGTCGTATTTCTTGCCTGGCAGCATCGGCTCTTCGGCCATCCACACCAGCATCGCTTCGAAGCTGTCGGTGACCGGCGGCACGTTGTCGGCATGCACCAACAGGTCGCCACGGGAGATGTCGATCTCGTCTTCCATGGTCAGCGTGACGGCTTGGCCCGGACCGGCATGTTCCAGCTCACCCTCGAAGGTGACGATGGATTTCACGCGGCTGCTCTTGCCCGACGGCAACACCACCACTTCGTCGCCCTTGTGCACGATGCCGCTGGCAAGGGTGCCGGCGAAACCGCGGAAGTTCAGGTTCGGACGGTTGACGTATTGCACCGGGAAACGCAGGTCGGTGAAGTTGCGGTCGCCCGCCACTTCCACGGTCTCGAGGATTTCCATCAGCGACTGGCCGGTGTACCACGGCGAACGCTCGGACTTGTTCACCACGTTGTCACCCTTGAGGGCCGACATCGGCACGAAGTGCATGCTGGTGGGCTTCATCTTCAAGCCTTCGGCGAACTTCAGGTAGTCGGCCTTGATCGACTCGAACACGCCCTGGTCGAAGTTCTTGAGGTCCATCTTGTTGATGGCCACGACAATGTGCTTGATGCCCAGCAACGAGGCGATGAAGCTGTGGCGACGGGTCTGGGTCTGCACGCCGTAGCGCGCGTCGACCAGGATGATCGCCAGGTCACAGGTAGAGGCACCGGTGGCCATGTTGCGGGTGTACTGCTCATGGCCGGGGGTGTCGGCGATGATGAATTTGCGCTTGGCGGTGGAGAAATAGCGGTACGCGACATCGATGGTGATGCCTTGCTCGCGCTCGGCCTGCAGGCCATCGACCAGCAGCGCCAGGTCGATATCGTCCCCGGTGGTGCCGACTTTCTTCGAATCGCGGGTAATGGCTTCCAGATGATCTTCGTAGATCATCTTGGAGTCGTGCAGCAGGCGCCCGATCAGGGTGCTCTTGCCGTCGTCGACGTTACCGCAGGTCAGAAAGCGCAGCAGCTCTTTACGCTCGTGCTGGCCCAGGTAGGCGAGGATGTCCTCGCTGATCAAATCAGATTGATGGCTCATTGTGTTCAAGCTCCGAGCTGTAAGCTTCAAGCGGCAAGCTTGTCGGCGTACAGCTAGTCAGAAATTTTGTTGATCAAGCCGCAGAGCATTTTTGAGAGCTCGCGAGTTTCTGCAATCCAGTTATCAGCCAGCGGTTGGGCGATGTAAGCAATGTCGCTGCCTATGAGGATCTGTGTTCGTAACTCTCCACAAGAAGCCTTCGCGATCCAAAGAAAACGTACCTTTTCTTTGGCGCTGCGACGCTCCATCCCCTCAGCAATATTGGAGGGCACCGAAAGTGCTGAGCGGGTGACTTGATCCTTGAAACCAAGGTCCCTGCATGGGGCAAACTCCCGGTAGATTTCCACCGCCAGACACTTGCTTCTCTGCCAAACAACCAACTTTTCGAAATCCATTTACGAGTCACTCATTCGCGGCTCGCAACAACCGGCTGCAAGCACAAGCTGCAAATTACGCATACCGCCTTTAACTTGCAGCTTGCAGCTTGTAACTCGAAGCTTAAAAGTACCCCTGCCGTTTTTTATCTTCCATCGAGCCTGCGCCATCGTGGTCGATGACCCGGCCCTGGCGCTCGGAAGTTCGCGTCAGGAGCATTTCCTGGATGATGTCCGTCAGGCTCTCGGCCTCGGACTCCACCGCGCCCGTCAACGGGTAGCAGCCAAGGGTACGGAAACGCACTTTCTTCTTGACGATACGGGCCTTGTCTTCGTCGGACAGGTGCTCGAGGATGCGCTCGTCGTCGATCATGATCAGCGTGCCGTTCTTCTCGATCACTTCACGCTCGGCGGCGAAGTACAGCGGCACGATCGGGATGCCTTCGAGGTAGATGTACTGCCAGATGTCCAATTCGGTCCAGTTCGACAGCGGGAATACGCGGATCGACTCGCCTTTGTTGACCTTGCCGTTGTAGACGTTCCACAACTCTGGGCGCTGGTTCTTCGGGTCCCAGCGGTGCTTGCTGTCACGGAACGAGTAGACGCGCTCCTTGGCGCGGGATTTCTCTTCATCGCGACGGGCGCCACCGAAGGCTGCGTCGAAACCATGCTTGTCGAGCGCCTGTTTCAGGCCCTCGGTCTTCATGATGTCGGTGTGCTTGGCACTGCCGTGGGTGAACGGGTTGATGTTCTGCGCCACGCCGTCCGGGTTGATATGGGTGATCAAGTCCAGGCCAAGCTCTTCGACCATGCGGTCGCGGAACTTGTACATCTCCTGGAATTTCCAGCGGGTATCGACGTGCATCACCGGAAACGGCAGCTTGCCGGGGAAGAACGCCTTGCGTGCCAGGTGCAGCATCACGGCGGAGTCTTTACCGATGGAGTACAGCATCACCGGGTTATCGAACTCGGCGGCCACCTCGCGGATGATGTGGATGCTTTCCGCCTCCAGCTGTTTCAGATGCGTCAGTTTGTCGACCATGGCTACTCACGAAAGCTTTCTTATGAACGGCCAGCGGGCCGTGTTCGAGCGGGGAATCCTAGCACAGCGACCTCTTCTAATCAGGGCGCCAACTAGATCGAAACAGCATATGGATATGCCTGCCGGTTCGGGTGCTGTGGGCTTTTTGTGGGAGCGGGCTTGCTCGCGAATGCGCTGTGCCAGTCAACACTTTCGGCAACTGACCCACCGCCTTCGCGAGCAAGCCCGCTCCCACACAAGCTCGCTCCCATAGGGTTATAAGCAGTCAGATCGGATTCGGGCAATCGATGAAGATGTGCTCCAGGGCAAAACGCCGCGCCAGGTAATCTCCCAGCGCTTGGACGCCGTAGCGCTCGGTCGCATGGTGCCCGGCGGCGATGAAGCTGATACCGTTTTCCCGCGCGCTGTGGAACGTCTGCTCCGATGCCTCGCCACTGAGATACAGATCAACCCCCGCCAGCACCGCCTGGTCGATGTAACCCTGGCCGCCACCCGTGCACCAGCCGACCCGGCGGATCATCTGCTCGCCTTCGATCAGCAACGGCTCGCGGCCCATGGCTTCCTGGACCCGGCGGGCAAAGTCCCGAGGCGTCATCGGTTCGGACAGGGAACCGACCAGGCCGACAACCTTGGGATTATCCGGATCCAGCGGCCCTTCGACAGTGATGTCCAGCTGACGGGCCAACTGCACGTTGTTGCCGACCTCGGCGTGCAAGTCCAACGGCAAGTGATAGGCCAACAGGCTGATGTCGTGCTTGAGCAACGTCTTGAGCCGGCGCTGCTTCATCCCGGTGATACAGGGGTTTTCACCTTTCCAGAAATAACCGTGATGCACCAGTATCAGGTCGGCGTCGGCTTCGACGGCTGCATCGAGCAAGGCCTGGCTGGCCGTCACACCGCTGACGATACGCATGACTTGCGGGGCGCCTTCGACTTGCAGGCCGTTGGGGCAATAATCGGCAATCCGGCTGCTTGCCAGGTAACGGTCCGCTTCTTCGACCAGGGTGCTCAGGGCGACAGCCATGAAAAGAACTCCTAAATATCCCGTTCAGAGGCGCGCGCGGCCTCGTATAATGCGCGACATTATGGGCGGTCTCATACCGCCTGCAACCTTTGTAGGACGTGCTTAATGCTCAAGGCGCTGCGTTTTTCCGGCTGGCCGCTGTTGGCTGGCGTGCTTGTCGCTCTCCTGATTATCCAGCGCTACCCCGAATGGGTCGGGTTGCCAAGCCTTGACGTCAACCTGCAGCAAGCGCCGCAAACCAAAGCCGTGCAGCAGGGGCCGGTGTCCTACGCCGACGCCGTGACCACCGCCGCACCGGCCGTGGTGAACCTGTACACCACCAAGGTCATCAACAAACCCAACCATCCGCTGTTCGAAGACCCGCAGTTCCGGCGTTTCTTCGGTGACAACTCGCCCAAGCAGAAGCGCATGGAGTCGAGCCTGGGTTCGGGTGTGATCATGAGTCCGGAAGGCTATATCCTGACCAACAACCACGTCACCAGCGGTGCCGACCAGATTGTCGTGGCGCTCAAGGATGGCCGTGAAACCCTGGCCCGGGTGATTGGCAGCGATCCGGAAACCGACCTCGCGGTGCTGAAGATCGATTTGAAGAACCTGCCGGCCATTACCATCGGCCGCTCCGACAGCATTCGCATCGGCGACGTGGCCCTGGCGATCGGCAACCCGTTTGGCGTCGGCCAGACCGTGACCATGGGCATCATCAGTGCCACCGGTCGCAACCAGCTGGGCCTGAACAACTACGAAGACTTCATCCAGACCGACGCCGCGATCAACCCCGGCAATTCCGGCGGCGCGCTGGTGGATGCCAATGGCAACCTCACCGGGATCAACACGGCGATCTTCTCCAAGTCCGGCGGCAGCCAAGGCATTGGCTTTGCCATTCCGGTGAAGCTGGCAATGGAGGTGATGAAATCCATCATTGAACACGGCCAGGTGATTCGTGGCTGGCTGGGCATTGAAGTACAACCGCTGACCCAGGAACTGGCGGAGTCATTCGGCTTGTCCGGGCGGCCCGGCATCGTGGTAGCCGGAATCTTCCGCGACGGCCCGGCACAGAAGGCCGGTCTGCAACTGGGCGACGTGATCCTGAGCATCGACGGAGAACCGGCGGGGGATGGCCGTCGCTCGATGAACCAGGTGGCCCGGATCAAACCCACCGACAAGGTGACGATCCAAGTCATGCGCAACGGCAAGGAGCTCAAGCTCACGGCTGAGATCGGCCTGCGCCCGCCGCCAGCACCGGTGGTGCTTAAGGAAGAACAGTAAAACTCCATCCCCTGTGGCGAGGGAGCTTGCTCCCGCTGGGTCGCGCAGCGGCCCTAAAACCTGTCACCTCAAAATATCAGACCGACCGCATCCGATCCTGTTGGGGCTGCTACGCCCGAAGCGTCGGACCGACCCAGCGGGAGCAAGCTCCCTCGCCACAAAAACGGCGTTCGACTCAATTTTTTCCTGAAAAATAGAGATAGCATAAATTCTCATTAGTAGTGTTATATTGTTTCAATTCTAGCAATTGGAACAACATAACATGTCATCCCTGAAACGGATTTCCGCTGCCAGTCTCGCGCTGGGCCTGCTTGGCGACCCCGCCCTCGCCGAAGAAATCCAACCGCTGGAACTGGACGCCATCAACGTGACGTCCGACTACGAATCCCCCACCGGCCCCGTCTCGGGCTACCGGGCGACCCGTTCCGCCAGCGCCACCAAGACCGACACAGCTTTGCGCGACGTCCCGCAATCGATCAGCGTCATTCCCGCCAGCGTGCTCAAGGACCTCGGCACCACCCATGTCGAACGAGCGCTGGAATACGCCGGCGGCGTATCGAAGCAGAACAACTTCGGCGGCCTGACCCTCTACGAATACAGCGTGCGCGGCTTCACGACATCGGAATTCTACAAGGACGGTTTCAGCGCCAACCGCGGTTATCCGAGCACCCCGGATGCGGCCAACATCGAGCGCATCGAAGTACTAAAAGGCCCGGCGGCCAGCCTCTATGGCCGCGGTGATCCGGGCGGTACGGTAAACATCGTCACCAAGAAACCCCAACCGGAAGCCTTTACCACATTACAAACCAGCGCCGGCAGCTGGGATCGCTACCGAACCGCCCTGGACGTCAATACGCCGCTGGACGCCGAAGGTAACGTGTTGTCACGGGTCAACCTGGCAGTGGAGGACAACAACAGCTTTCGCGACCATGTCGACAGCAAGCGCGTCTTCGTCGCGCCTTCCCTCAGTTGGCAACTGAACCCGGACACACGCTTGCTGGTGGAAAGCGAAATCGTTCGCCACAGTTCGACATTCGACCGAGGCGTTGTCGCCCCGAACAATCGCTGGAGCGGCGTGTCCCGCTCGACTTTTTTGGGCGAACCCAACGACGGCGACATCGACAACCACAACAACATGCTCCAGGCCGCTCTTGAACATCAGCTCAACGACGCCTGGCAATTGCGCCTGGCCAGCCATTACAAGCAGGGTGAACTCTGGGGATTCGCTTCGGAAGCGCGCCCGCTGAACGCTGACGGCCACACGGTGAACCGCCGCTACCGTGAGCGCGACAACAATTGGCACGACAGCATCACCCAACTTGAATTGCGCGGCCTCTTCGACCTCGGTCCCTGGCAGCACGAATTGTTGATCGGCACGGAATACGAGGATTACCGCAAGAACGAGCGCGTGACGACCATCGCTGGCGGCGCCTATCCGATCGACATCTACGACCCGATCTACGGCCAGCCCAAACCGAACGGCACGCGCTCCGGCACGGACTTCTTCGAGCATGTCGAAAGCAGGGCCGTAAACCTGCAGGACCAGATCGTCTTCACCGACGAACTGCGCGGCCTGCTCGGCGTGCGCTACGAACATTTCGAGCAAAGCATCGACAACCACGTCAACGACGTGACCAGCCGCCAACGCCATGACGCCCTGACGCAGCGGGCCGGCCTGTTGTATCAACTGACGCCAGAGGTCGGGCTGTTTACCAACATTTCCACTTCGTTCAAACCCAACAATGGCCTGGATGCCGATGGCAAGACTTTCAATCCGGAGGAAGGCGTTGGCTACGAAGCCGGAATCAAGAGCGAACTGTTCGGCAACCGCCTGAGCACCACGCTGGCGGCATTCCACATCGAGAAGGAAAACGTCCTGACGCAAGTCGCCGGGACCGACTTCAGTCGCGCCGTGGGCAAGGCCCGTAGCCAGGGCATCGACCTGCAGATGACCGGCCAGCTCACTGACGCGGTGCGAGTGATCGGCGCCTTCGCCTACATCGATGCAGAAGTCACCAAGGGCGACGAGGTCATCCCCTCGGGCAGCCGGATCCTCGGCGTCGCCAAGCGCAGCGGTAGCCTGCTCGGCGTCTACGAATTCCAGGATGGGCAGCTGCGCGGCTCGGATCTCGGCGCGGCGTTCACTTACGTCGGCGATCGCTCGGGTGAGGCCGGCAAGGACTTCGAACTGCCCGCCTACCACACCGTGGACCTGCTGGCCCACTACAAGGCCAGCGACACCGTCACCGTGGGCCTGAACCTGAACAACGTCTTCGACGAAAAATACTACGAACGCTCCTACAGCAATTATTGGGTCACTCCCGGCGATCCGCGCAACTTCACTGTCAGCCTCACCCTCGATCTATAAAGGAAGTCAGCATGAAATACCCCAAGACCTTCGCCCTGCTCGGCCTGTTCCTGGCCACCCAGGCTTCGGCCCACGGCCTGTGGACAGAGCAACGACGCGGCAACGTCGAAGTGATCTACGGTCATGGCGCCGAGGACAACGCCTTCAAAGCGCAGAAAATCAGTGGCGCCTGGGCCTACGACCTGGCAGGCAAGATGATTCCGGTCACGGTGGAACGCTTGCCAGACCACGCTCGCCTGCAGCCTCTCAAGCCGCCGGCCGTGCTGGCCGTCGCATTGGACAATGGCATGTGGTCGCAGACCGCTGACAAAAAATGGATCAACGAAGGCCGCAGCAAGGTGCCCGGGGCGATCGAGTCGACCCAAACCTTCAAGTACAGCCTGGCGATCTATGAACCGGGGGCGAAGCTGCCGAAGCTGGATCAGATCAAATTCGTCATCGTGCCGGAAATCGACCCGCTCACCGTCGGCCCCGGCCAGTCGTTACCGGTGCGGGTGCTGCTTGATGGCAAACCGGCGGCAGGGGTGAAATTGGTGGGGGACTACCGTAGCGCGCCGGGCACTGTGAGCACCGAAACCGATGCCGAAGGCCGAGCCAAGGTACTCGTGCGCAATGAGGGGCTGAACGTGATCGCCGCGCAGATGGAAATCCCGCTCAAGGACAACAAGGATGTCGCGACGCGCGGGGTGTTTACCTCGCTGACATTCCTTGGCGAGCCGCATCACGAGTAAGCGCTGAAATTGTGGGAGCTGATCTGGCCACTATCGCGAGCAAGCTCGCTCCCACAAAGGACTTCAGTGTCGCTGATCGTTAGGACGCCCTGAAATCAATGTGGGAGCGAGCTTGCTCGCGATGGCGTTGGGTCAGTCATCCTGGCGTTAACTGACACACAGCCTTCGCGAGCAAGCCCGCTCCCACAGGATCCATGCAGGGCTTTAGAGCTCGCCTAGGGCGTCGATCAGCGCCTGGTTCTGCTCCGGCGTGCCAATGCTGATCCGCAGGAACTGCGCGATGCGCTCCTGCTTGAAGTGCCGCACAATCACGCCTTGCTCACGCAGCTTCGCCGCCAGTCCCGCCGCGTCGTGCTTGGGATGGCGAGCAAAGATGAAGTTGGCCGCCGACGGCAGCACTTCAAAGCCCTTGGCTTGCAACTGGGCCACCACCCATTCGCGGTGCTCGATGACCAACCGGCAGGTGCGGTCGAAATACTCACGATCGTCGAATGCCGCCGCGCCGCCGACATTCGCCAGCCGATCCAACGGGTAGGAGTTGAAGCTGTTCTTGATCCGCTCCAGCGCTTCGATCAGGTCCGGATGGCCCACCGCCAAGCCCACGCGCAACCCCGCCAGCGAGCGAGACTTGGACAGGGTTTGCGTGACCAGCAGGTTTGGATAGCGGTCCACCAGGCTGATGGCTGTCTCGCCACCAAAATCGATATAAGCCTCGTCCACCACGACCACTGAATCCGGGCTCGCCTTGAGGATCTGCTCGACCGCTTCCAGCGCCAGCAGGCAACCGGTCGGCGCGTTCGGGTTGGGGAAAATGATCCCGCCGTTCGGCTTGGCATAGTCCGCCGGGGCAATGCGGAATTGCTCGTCCAGCGCAACCGCGTCGAACTGGATGCCGTACAGCCCGCAATAGACCGGGTAAAAGCTGTAGCTGATGTCCGGGAAGAGCACCGGCTGGTCGTGCTGCAGCAGGCCGTGAAAGATGTGCGCCAACACTTCGTCCGAACCATTGCCCAGGAATACCTGGTTGGTTTGCACACCGTAATACCGGGCGACGGCGCCTTTCAGCAGGTCGCTGTTGGGGTCCGGATACAGGCGCAGATTGTCATTGAGTTCGGTCTGCATCGCCGCGAGGGCCTTGGGCGACGGGCCGTAGGGATTCTCGTTGGTGTTGAGCTTGACCAGGCGGGTCAGCTTCGGCTGTTCGCCGGGCACATACGGCACCAGGTCCTTGACGAACGGGCTCCAGAATTTACTCATTTCAGTTCCCTTCCTGTTCGTCTTTGATGCGGTACTCGGCGCTGCGGGCGTGGGCGCTCAGCGATTCGCCACGGGCCAGCACCGAGGCAGTCTTGCCCAGTTCGGACGCGCCCTGCTCCGAGCAGAAAATGATCGATGAGCGCTTCTGGAAGTCATACACCCCCAGCGGCGACGAGAAGCGCGCGGTGCCGGAAGTGGGCAGTACGTGGTTCGGACCGGCGCAATAGTCGCCCAGCGCCTCGGAGGTGTGGCGGCCCATGAAGATCGCACCGGCATGGCGAATCTTCGGCAGCCAGGCTTGGGGATCGGCAACCGACAACTCCAGGTGTTCCGGCGCGATGCGGTTGGCGACTTCGATGGCCTGCTCCATGTCATCGACCTTGATCAGCGCACCACGGCCATTGATCGAGGTGTTGATGATTTCGGCGCGGTCCATGGTCGGCAGCAGCTTGTCGATGCTGGCGGCGACCTTGTCGAGGAACTCGGCGTCCGGGCTGACCAGGATCGCCTGGGCGTCCTCGTCGTGCTCGGCCTGGGAAAACAGGTCCATGGCGATCCAGTCCGGATCGGTCTGGCCGTCACACACCACGAGGATTTCCGAAGGGCCGGCGATCATGTCGATACCGACCTGGCCAAACACGTGGCGCTTGGCGGTGGCGACATAAATGTTGCCCGGGCCGACTACCTTGTCGACCCGCGGCACGCTTTCAGTACCGTAGGCCAAGGCGGCCACGGCCTGGGCGCCGCCGATGGTGAACACTCGGTCCACACCGGCGATACACGCGGCAGCCAACACCAGTTCGTTGATTTCGCCACGTGGGGTCGGGACGACCATGACCACTTCGGTCACGCCGGCGACCTTGGCCGGAATCGCGTTCATCAGCACCGAGGAGGGATAGGACGCCTTGCCGCCCGGCACATACAGGCCGGCGCGATCCAACGGCGTGACTTTCTGGCCCAGCACCGTGCCATCGGCTTCGGTGTAGCTCCACGAATCCTGCTTTTGTCGTTCGTGATAACTGCGCACCCGGGACGCGGCTTTTTCCAACGCTTCGCGCTGGGGCACGGTGATTCGGGTCAAGGCCAGTTCCAGGCGCTCGCGCGGCAGGATCAGGTCGGCCATCGAGGCAACTTGCAGGCCGTCGAACTTCTGGGTGAATTCCACCAGGGCCGCGTCGCCACGCTCGCGCACGGCCTTGATGATGTCCAGCACGCGCTGATTGACCGAATTGTCGGACACGCTCTCCCAGCTCAGCAGATGATCCAGATGATGTGCGAAATCCGGGTCGGCAGCGTTGAGTCGGCGAATCGAGGTGGGAGCGGTCATAGCGAGGGCCTCATTAATGGCAAATGCTCAGGCGCCCTAAGCTACCAGTCCATTCGCGTGGGCACCTGAGAAAATTGGCTATGACGCGGATAGACGGGCGCGACTCAAGGTCGCGCAGGTGAATCAGCCGCGGTGTCGCGATTCCACTGCCTTGCGCAGGGTATCGATCAGAGCCTGGATACGGGCGTGCTGCATTTTCATCGAAGCCTTGTTGACGATCAGCCGGGAGGTGATGTCGGCGATGAAATCCTGGGGCTCCAGGCCGTTGGCTCGCAACGTGTTGCCGGTGTCGACCACGTCGATGATCTTGTCCGCCAGGCCGATCAGCGGCGCCAGCTCCATCGAGCCGTAGAGCTTGATGATATCGACCTGGCGGCCTTGTTCGGCGTAGTAGCGCTTGGCGACGTTGACGAACTTGGTCGCTACCCGCAGGCGCCCCTTGGGTTCGGCTGCGCCAACCTTGCCAGCGGTCATCAGCTTGCAGCGGGCGATGCGCAGGTCCAGCGGCTCGTACAAGCCCTGGCCGCCGTATTCCATCAAGACGTCCTTGCCGGCAACGCCCAGGTCGGCGGCACCGTGTTCCACGTAAGTCGGCACATCGGTGGCGCGCACGATCAACAAGCGTACGTCGGCCTGGGTCGTGGGGATGATCAGCTTGCGGCTCTTGTCCGGATTCTCGGTCGGCACGATGCCTGCTTCAGCCAGAAGCGGCAGGGTGTCGTCAAGGATGCGGCCCTTGGACAGTGCGATGGTCAACATGGGAAACGTCAGTCCTTATCAAGGTACTCATGCCCGGTCGCAAGCGGCGCCGGACACACATCGAGGGTGAAACCACCCTCGATCTGAAACGAAATCAAAGGCGCGTCCTTGCGCCCATGCAGCCTGGACTAGCCCGGTACGCGGCGGATCTTGGCACCGAGCATCTGCAGCTTCTCTTCGATGCACTCGTAACCACGGTCGATGTGGTAGATGCGGTCGATCAGGGTGTCGCCTTCGGCGATCAAGGCCGAGATCACCAGGCTGGCCGAGGCACGCAGGTCGGTGGCCATGACTGGCGCGCCCTTGAGTTTCTCAGTGCCGGTGACGATGGCGGTGTTGCCTTCGACTTGGATCTTGGCGCCCATGCGGTGCAGCTCATAGACGTGCATGAAGCGGTTTTCGAAGATCGTCTCGATCACCGCGCCCGTGCCTTCGGCAATGGCGTTGAGGGAGATGAACTGCGCCTGCATGTCGGTTGGGAACGCCGGATACGGAGCCGTACGCACATTGACGGCTTTTGGCCGCTTGCCGTGCATATTCACTTCGATCCAGTCTTCGCCACAGGTGACTTCGGCGCCGGCTTCCTTGAGTTTTTCCAGGACCGCTTCAAGGATCGTCGGATCGGTGTCCTTGACCTTGACGCGGCCACCGGTGACGGCGGCGGCAACCAGGTAGGTACCGGTTTCAATACGGTCCGGCATCACTTTGTAAGTGGCCGAGTGCAGGCGCTCGACGCCATCGATGGTGATAGTGTCGGTGCCGGCACCGCTGATCTTGGCGCCCATGGCAATCAGGAAGTTCGCCAGGTCGACGACTTCGGGTTCGCGAGCGGCGTTTTGCAGCACGCTGCGGCCCTTGGCCAGTGCAGCGGCCATCATGATGTTCTCGGTACCGGTCACGCTGACGGTGTCGAAGAAGAAGTGCGCACCGCGCAAGCCGCCTTCCGGCGCCTTGGCCTTGATGTAGCCGCCTTCGACGTCGATCACCGCGCCCATGGCTTCCAGGCCACGGATGTGCAGGTCCACCGGACGCGAACCGATGGCGCAACCGCCAGGCAGCGCCACTTCGGCCTCACCGAAACGGGCGACCATCGGCCCCAATACCAGGATCGAGGCACGCATGGTCTTCACCAACTCGTACGGTGCGATCAGGGTCTTGATGGTGCGTGGGTCGATTTCGACGGCGAGCTTCTCGTCGATCACAGGCTCGATGCCCATGCGACCGAACAGCTCGATCATCGTGGTGATGTCGTGCAGGTGCGGCAGGTTGGCCACGGTCACCGGGCCATCGCACAGCAGGGTCGCGGCCAGGATCGGCAGCGCGGAGTTCTTTGCCCCGGAGATACGGATTTCGCCATCAAGGCGAACGCCGCCGGTAATAATCAATTTATCCATAAGAATCTCGACGCCCTTGGGCTCAGGTGCGCTCGGCCCAGGCCGCGCGGCTGAAAAATTTCATAGTGACCGCGTGGATGCTGCCATCGGCGATCCATGGGTTCAAATGGGCATAGATGCTCTGCTGACGCTTCACCGGGCTCAACGCCGCCAGTTCATCGCTGATCACATTCAGCTGGAAATTGCAGCCTTCGCCCTCAACTTCCACCTGCGTACCAGGCAGCTTTCCTTCAAGGAAGCTCTTCACTTCTACAGCCTGCATGCTCAACCTCAATCGGCGCCCTGTGCGCACGGGTCGCACATCATACAAAAAAGCCCCTCGCCTGCGAACCCCGCGAAGCAGGACTCTGACGGGGGGCTTTTCAACGATGTGGATCAGGGGTGCGCCAACAGCTCGGTCAATTCGCTGACCTGGGCTATCTCGCGCATGTCTTCGGGCATCCCTCGGATGCTCCATGTCTTGCCGGCGGCCTGGGCATCGCGCATGAAGCACAGCAAAAGCGACAGTCCGACGCTGCTGGACTTCTGCACGGCTGAGCAATCAATCACCAGGTCGGCTGCTTTTGCCGACTTGATCAACGCCTGGCCCTGCTTGCGCAGACCCGGGCCGGTCCGGTAGTCCAGCACGCCGCTGAGCAGCAGCTCGCCGGCCTCGCCCAGGCGAATGTCGGACGCGCTCACCGACTCGTTCATTGTTCCTGCTTCTCTTTGGCTTCTTCGGTCACTTCCTTGGCCTTGGCGACTTCACCGGCCCAGCCGTCGATGGTCTTGTCCAGGTCATTGCCATTGCGCTGCATGGCGTCGGCGAACTGGTCACGGAACAGCTTGCCGATGTTGATGCCGTTGATGATCACGTTGCGTACTTTCCACTCGCCATTGATTTTCTCGAGTGTGTAGGACACAGGATAAACGGCGCCATTGTTGCCCTTGACCTGCATGTCAACGCTGGTGCGGGTGCCGCTTTCATCCTTGGCCGGCGAAACGGTGATGCCTTGGTTGTTGTATTCCAGCAACGCGTTGCCATAGAACTGCATCAGGCTGCGCTTGAAGTTTTCCTGGAAGCGGGTCATCTGCGCCGGGGTTGCCTTGCGCGAGTACTTGACGGTCATGATGCTCTTGGAGATGCCATCGGCGTCTACCACGGGGCCGACAATGCCATTCAGCGCGTCGTAGAACGCGCTTGGGTCCTGCTTGTATTTCTCTTTATTGGCGGCAAGGTCCGCCAGCAATCGAGTAGTGGTGTCCTGGATGATGTCGTGCGCCGAAGGCGCCGCCACGGCATTGCCCATCAGCGGCAGGGCCGCCAGCAGGACCAGCAGGCTGCGTCGCAGGATAGAGATCATTCAAAAGCTCCTCATTTGGCGTCTTTGCTAACGGTATTGAGCAGGAATTTACCGATCAGGTCCTCGAGCACCAGCGACGACTGCGTATCGTGGATGGTCCCGCCGTCCTTGAGCAGGGTGTCTTCCCCGCCCACGCTGATCCCGATGTATTTCTCACCCAACAGCCCAGCGGTGAGGATAGATGCAGTGGAGTCAGTCGGCAGGTTATCCACGCGCTTTTCCAACTGCAGCGTCACCCGCCCAGTAAAACTGTCACGGTCCAGATCGATTGCCGTGACCTTGCCGATCGTCACACCGGCCATGGTCACCTTGGCTCTGACCGTCAAACCGGCGATATTGTCAAAATAAGCATAAAGTTTATAAGTATCGGTGCTCGCGGTTGGCGCCAGTCCACTGACCCGCAAGGCCAGCAGCAGCAAAGCCAGGATGCCAGCCAGCAAGAAAAGGCCGACACCGATTTCCAGGGTGCGGTTTTGCATCAGAAATCTCCAAACATCAAGGCGGTCAGAATAAAGTCAAGGCCCAGTACGGCCAACGAGGCGTAGACCACGGTCTTGGTTGTGGCACGGCTGATCCCCTCTGACGTGGGCTCACAGTCATAACCTTGAAACACGGCGATCCAGGTGACCACGAAAGCGAATACGGCACTCTTGATCACACCGTTGAGCACATCGTCGAGGAAGTCGACGCTGTTCTGCATGTTGGACCAGTAGGAGCCTTCATAGACCCCCAGCCAATCGACGGCGACCCACGAGCCTCCCCAGATCCCCACGACGCTGAAGATCATCGCCAGCACCGGCAGGGAAATGAAGCCGGCCCACAGGCGCGGGGCGATGATGTACTTGAGTGGATCGACACCGATCATTTCCAGGCTGGACAACTGCTCGGTGGATTTCATGTTGCCGATTTCGGCGGTCAGCGCCGATCCGGCACGCCCGGCGAACAGCAGTGCGGTCACCACCGGGCCAAGCTCGCGCAACAGTGTCAGCGCAACCATCTGCCCGACCGCCTGCTCCGATCCATAGCTGGACAGGATACTGAAGCCCTGGAGCGCCAATACCATGCCGATGAAAATCCCCGAGACGACAATGATGACGAGGGACATCACCCCGACCGAATGCAGTTGCTTGACCAGCAGGCCGAAACCTCCGCCGGTCGAATTGCGGCCGAGCAAGGCGTGCATCAGGAACAGCGAGGAACGCCCAAGCACCGCCACCACGTCGATGCCGGAGCGACCGAACAGGCGAATTCTTTCGATTAACGATTTCTTGCGCATCAGCGCTTCCCCAGCAAGTCGGTACGGTAATCCGTGGCCGGAAAATGGAACGCCACCGGACCGTCCGGGTCCCCCTTCATGAATTGGCGAATGCGCGGGTTGTCCGAATCCTTCAATTCCTGCGGTGTGCCCTGTCCCAGCACCTGGCCATCACCGACGACATAGATGTAGTCGGCGATACTGGCGGTTTCGGCCAAATCATGGGAAACCACAATGCTGGTGATGCCCAGCGCATCGTTCAGCAAGCGAATCAGGCGTACGAGCACGCCCATGGCAATGGGGTCCTGCCCAACGAAGGGCTCGTCATACATGAGGATTTTCGGGTCGAGGGCAATCGCCCGCGCCAAGGCCACCCGACGCTTCATGCCGCCCGACAGCTCGTCCGGCATCAGTTCCAGGGCGCCGCGCAGCCCGACTGCCTGCAATTTGAGCAGAACGATGTCGCGGATCATTTCCTCCGGCAGCTCGGTATGGACACGCAGGGGAAACGCCACGTTCTCGAACACATCGAGGTCGGTAAACAGGGCACCGCTCTGGAACAGCACCCCCATGTCCTTGCGCGCATCGAACAGATCGCTGCGCGACAATTTCGGAAGGTTCTGGCCATTGACCCAGACTTCGCCGGCACTGGGACGCAGTTGCGCGCCCATCAGTCGCAGCAGCGTTGTCTTTCCGCACCCGGAAGGTCCCATGATGCCGGTCACCTTACCGCGCGGGATGCGAATATCGATGTCATTGAAAATGCTGCGCGTCCCTCGCTTGAAGGACAGTCCCTTCAGCTCGACCGCGTAAGCGTTGTCGGCACTCATCTAAACTCCTTGCGATGCAGCCTCATATTCGAGTGCTCCGGCCTGCCGACAAAAACGCCGGTACCGCCGGGCACACGAACCGGCGGCGAACTATATCACTGCAACCATCAGGCGCCCAAGGCCAACCCCCGGCCCGTTAAGCCCGGCTTAAGGTAAAACGCCACATTTTATGTCCGGCCTCGCGCCGTTCGAGCAAACGCATGACGAACTAACGTGAGGGAATCGCTCATTACCGCTATAATCGCCGCCTTTTCATTGGGCTATACGATCTGACATGAACCAATCCAGCGACCTGATTCAATCGGCACAACGTACTGTCCGCCTCGAACTTGAAGCCGTACAAGGCTTGTTGCCCCGTATCGACGCTGATTTCGTACGCGCCTGCGAGATGATTCTGGCCAGCAAGGGCCGTGTGGTCGTGGTCGGCATGGGCAAGTCCGGCCACATTGGCAACAAGATTGCCGCCACGCTGGCCAGCACCGGCACCACGGCTTTTTTTGTTCACCCCGCCGAGGCCAGCCACGGCGACATGGGCATGATCACCCGGGACGATGTCATCCTGGCACTGTCCAACTCGGGCTCGACCAATGAAATCCTCACATTGCTGCCATTGATCAAGCGACTGGGCATCCAGATGATCAGCGTCACCGGCAATCCAGATTCACCACTGGCCAAGGCAGCCGAGGTGAACCTCAATGTTCATGTCGAGCACGAAGCCTGCCCCTTGAACCTGGCGCCGACCTCGTCCACCACTGCAGCCCTGGTCATGGGCGACGCCCTGGCCGTGGCCCTGCTGGAGGCCCGCGGGTTCACCGCCGAGGATTTCGCCTTCTCCCATCCTGGTGGCGCCCTGGGCCGTCGCCTGTTGCTCAAAGTCGAGAACGTGATGCACAGCGCAAACGAGCTGCCGCAGGTTCAACGCGGCACGCTGCTCAAGGATGCGCTCATGGAAATGACCCGCAAGGGCCTGGGCATGACCGTTATCCTCGAAGCCGACGGCAAGCTCGCCGGGATCTTTACCGACGGTGACCTGCGCCGTACGCTCGACCGCGCTATTGATATACGTAACGCAACCATCGATGAAGTCATGACCCTTCACGGCAAGACTGCGCGCCCCGACATGCTGGCCGCAGAAGCCCTGAAAATCATGGAAGACCATAGGATCAATGCACTGGTGGTAGTGGATGAAGAGGATCGCGCGATCGGCGCTTTCAACTTGTCCGACCTCCTTCGCGCTGGAGTAATGTGATGACGACCGACCTGCTGCAACGGGGCAAGAACATCAAGCTCGCCGTTTTCGACGTCGACGGTGTACTCACCGATGGCCGCCTGTATTTCCTCGAAGACGGCAGCGAGTTCAAGACCTTCAACACCCTCGACGGCCAGGGCATCAAGATGCTGATGGCCGCGGGCGTCCAGACCGCCATTATCAGTGGTCGCAAGACCCCGGTGGTCGAGCGGCGAGCGAAGAATCTCGGCATCCCGCACCTTTACCAGGGTCGGGAAGACAAGTTGGTGGTGCTGGACGAACTGCTGGGCGAACTCAATCTAAGCTATGAGCAGGTTGCCTACCTCGGCGACGATTTGCCGGACCTGCCGGTGATTCGCCGGGTCGGCCTGGGCATGGCGGTGGCCAACGCAGCCGCTTTCGTACGCGAGCACGCCCACGGCGTCACCACCGCGAAGGGCGGCGAAGGCGCCGCCCGCGAATTCTGTGAATTGATCCTGAACGCCCAGGGCCACCTCGAAGCGGCCAACGCCGCGTACTTGTGAGCCATTTATGTTAAGCAAGAAGATTCGCACCCTACTGGTGTTCGGCTGCATCGCCGCGATTTTTGCGGCGGTGGGCTACTGGAACATCAGCCCGGAACGCTTCCTTGACCCTTCCGTGACCAAGGTCGAGGAAAACGATATCGATTGGTATGCGACCAATACGCATACCCTGCAATACCTGCCAGACGGCAAAGTGCAGTACGAAATGACGTCTGACAAAGTCGACCATGTAAAGGCCAGTGATATAACACTGGTCACCAAACCGGACCTGAACATGTTCCGCGGCACTGAATTCCCGTGGCACGTGCAGAGCGAGCGCGCCGAGGTCAATCCCGGCGGTACCGAAGTCGAACTGATCGACTCGGTACGCATCGCCCGGACCGATGAGAAAAACCGTACGACCATCATCACCAGCAGTCGCATGACGGTCTTTCCGCAACGAGAATATGCGCAGACCGAGCAACCCGTTAGAATCGACGGCGCTGGCGGCGTGTCGACCGGCGTAGGAATGAAGGCGTATTTGAAGGAAAGCAGGATACACCTGCTATCGAAAGTAAGAGGACAGTATGAAGCTCGCTAAAACCCTCCCTATTTTGCTCAGTCTGGGCGCAGCACTGGGAAGCGCGAGCGCCTGGGCCCTCCCCAACGACCGCGACCAGCCTATCCGTATCCAGGCCGACGATGCACAACTGGACGACAAGAACGGTGTCGCCACCTATAAAGGTGACGTGATCATCACCCAGGGTTCGATGAAAGTGACCGGCAACACCGTGACCATCACCCGCACCCAGTCCGGCGATATCGACGTGGTGACTTCGGTGGGCAACCTGGCCTACTTCGAACAACTGCAAACCGCGGGCGACACCAAGCCTGTACAGGGTTATGGGGTTACCATCCAGTATCACGCCGCCCAGGACCGCGTTGTCCTGATCGACCGCGCCAAGGTTGTCGACAAGGACAACAACGTGACCCAAGGCGAGAAAATCGTCTATGACACGGTCAAGAAACTGGCCAGCGCGGGTCGTGCCACTGGCAGCAAGGTCACCGAGGCGCGTCCGCGTATCGACATGGTGATCCAGCCGAAAAAGAAAACCGACGAGCAAAAGGCCCAGTAATGGCAACTCTGAAAGCCCAACACCTGGCCAAGAGCTACAAGAGCCGCCAGGTTGTGCGCGATGTCAGCCTGTCCATCGAGAGCGGCCAGATCGTTGGCCTGCTCGGCCCCAACGGCGCGGGCAAGACGACCTGCTTCTATATGATCGTCGGCCTGGTCCAGGCCGATCAGGGCCGCGTCCTGATCGACGACCTGGACGTCAGCCACCAGCCGATGCACGGCCGGGCGAAGGCCGGGATCGGCTATCTACCGCAAGAAGCCTCGATCTTCCGCAAACTGTCGGTTGCCGACAACATCATGGCCATCCTCGAGACCCGCAAGGAACTCGACAAGGCCGGCCGTCGACAGGAACTGGAAAGCCTGCTGCAGGAATTCCACATCAGCCACATTCGCGACAACCTGGGCATGAGCCTGTCCGGTGGCGAACGTCGCCGCGTGGAAATCGCCCGTGCCCTGGCCACCGCGCCGAAATTCATCCTCCTCGATGAACCGTTCGCCGGCGTGGACCCGATTTCGGTCGGTGACATCAAGCAGATCATCCATCACCTCAAGGCCAAGGGGATCGGCGTGCTGATCACCGACCACAACGTGCGCGAGACGCTGGATATCTGCGAGACCGCCTACATTGTCAATGACGGCCAGTTGATTGCCGAAGGCGACTCCGCGACTATCCTGGCCAATGAACTGGTCAAGGAAGTGTATCTGGGTCACGAGTTTCGCCTGTAAGCACAGATGTCTGGTGCATCGCCGGGCGTCGCCAATTTTATTGTGGCGACGCTCTAGGCAAACACCTCAGTTTCAGGCATATAATTTGCTTAAGTTTGGCGCTCCGGCGCCCTTGTAGTGGATGGCGCATGTGCGCCGGCGAATAAGGTGTTAAGCCCCTGCCATGAAACCATCGCTAGTCTTGAGAATGGGCCAGCAGCTGACGATGACGCCGCAGCTGCAACAGGCCATCCGCCTGCTCCAATTGTCGACCCTGGACCTGCAACAGGAAATCCAGGAGGCCCTGGAGTCCAATCCGATGCTCGAACGCCAGGAAGAAGGCGACGACTTCGACAACTCCGATCCGCTGGCCGACAACGTCGAACAGAAAACCCCTGCCGAAATCCCGGAGCCGTCCTATCAGGAAGCCGCCCCGACGGTGGATAACATCGAGGACGGCGAGTGGAACGAACGCATTCCCAACGACCTGCCCGTGGATACGGCATGGGAAGACGTCTACCAGACCAGCGCCAGCAGCCTGCCAAGCGGCGATGACGACGAGTGGGACTTCACCACCCGCACCTCCGCCGGCGAAAGCCTGCAAAGCCACTTGCTGTGGCAACTGAACCTGGCGCCGATGTCCGACACCGATCGCCTGATCGCCGTGACCCTGATCGATTGCATCAACAACCAGGGCTACCTGGACGAGACACTCGAAGAAATTCTCGAAGCTTTCGACCCCGAGCTCGACATCGAGCTGGATGAGGTCGAGGCGGTCCTGCACCGCATCCAGCAGTTCGAACCCGCCGGCATCGGCGCCCGCAGCCTGGGCGAATGCCTCTTGCTGCAACTGCGCCAGTTGCCCGCCAAGACACCGTGGCTGGCCGAAGCCAAGCGACTGGTCACCGACTACATCGACTTGCTGGGCGGCCGCGACTACAGCCAACTGATGCGGCGCATGAAACTCAAGGAAGACGAGCTGCGCCAAGTCATCGAGCTGGTGCAACGCCTCAATCCACGGCCCGGCTCGCAGATCGAATCCACCGAGCCTGAATACGTTGTCCCCGACGTGATCGTGCGCAAGCACAATGATCGCTGGCTGGTGGAGCTCAACCAGGAATCGGTGCCGAAACTTCGGGTCAACGCCCAATACGCCGGTTTCGTGAAACGCGCCGACACCAGCGCCGACAACACGTTCATGCGCAACCAGTTGCAGGAAGCGCGCTGGTTCATCAAGAGCCTGCAGAGCCGCAACGAAACCCTGATGAAAGTGGCGACCCAGATCGTCGAGCATCAGCGCGGCTTCCTGGAATACGGCGATGAAGCGATGAAGCCGTTGGTCCTGCATGACATTGCCGAGGCAGTGGGCATGCACGAGTCGACGATTTCACGGGTGACCACCCAGAAATTCATGCATACCCCGCGGGGAATCTATGAATTGAAATATTTTTTCTCCAGCCATGTCAGCACCTCCGAAGGCGGCGAATGCTCGTCCACGGCCATCCGCGCGATCATCAAGAAACTGGTCGCCGCGGAAAATCAGAAAAAGCCGTTGAGTGACAGCAAGATCGCTGGTTTACTGGAGGCACAAGGCATTCAGGTGGCCCGCCGTACCGTCGCCAAATACCGCGAATCCCTCGGGATCGCACCTTCGAGCGAACGCAAGCGGTTGATGTAACAGGCCACGCCACAGCGTTCCAGTGGCAGGCAACCCAGCCTGCCGCTTTATGCACTGGCAACGAAGGAGAAGCTGTATGCAAGTCAACATCAGTGGACACCAACTGGAAGTGACCGAACCCCTGCGCACCTACATCGGCGAAAAACTCGACCGATTGGAAAGGCATTTCGACAAGATCACCAACGTGCAAGTCACGATGTGCGTCGAAAAACTGCTGCAGAAAATCGAAGCCACGCTGCATATTCCCGGCGGAGAAGTGGTTGCCAACGCAGAGCACACAGACATGTATGCCGCGATTGACCTGCTGACCGACAAGCTGGATCGCCAACTCAAAAAGCATAAGGAAAAGACCCAGAGCCTCCTCCAGGGCGCAACCGGTCGTTAACCCCCCCAATCCATGATCCGACTAGAAACCATCCTGACCCCCGGCCGTTCCCAAGTGAACGCGCCGGGCGGCAGTAAAAAGAAAGCCCTCGAACAAATCGCCAACCTGATCCACCGCGAAGTGCCGGATCTGGAAATGCAGGATGTCTTCGAGGCACTGGTTGCCCGTGAAAAACTCGGTTCCACCGGTTTTGGCAACGGCATTGCCATCCCCCATTGCCGCCTCAAGGGCTGCGCCTCGCCTATCAGCGCGCTGCTGCACCTTGAAGCCCCCATAGATTTCGACGCCATCGATGGCGCCCCGGTCGACCTGCTGTTCGTCTTGCTGGTCCCGGAAGCCGCAACCGATGCGCACCTGGAGCTGCTGCGCCAGATCGCCAGCATGCTGGATCGCAAGGAAGTACGCGAAAAACTGCGCAGCGCCCCGAGCAACGAAGCCTTGTATCAGGTAGTCCTGGACGAGCAGAACGGCCATTAAACATGCGCATGATCATCGTCAGTGGCCGCTCCGGCTCAGGTAAAAGCACGGCCCTCAATGCGCTTGAGGACAGCGGCTACTATTGCATCGACAACCTGCCGGCTGGCCTGCTTCCGGAATTGGCCGAGCGCGCCCTGATCCACACCGAACTCGCGCAACCGCTGGTCGCCGTGTCCATCGATGCCCGTAACCTGCCCAGCCATCTGTCGCGATTTCCGGAATTGCTCGAAGAAGTTCGCAACCGGCATATCCAATGCGATGTGCTGTACCTGGATGCCGACGAAGAAACACTGCTCAAGCGCTTTTCAGAAACCCGTCGACGCCACCCGCTGAGCAACGCCAGCCGCTCCCTGGCTGAAGCGATCCATGACGAGAGCCAACTGCTCGGCCCCATCGCCGACCTGGCCGACCTCAAGGTCAACACCACGCACCTGAACTTGTACCAGCTGCGCGACACCATCAAGTTGCGCCTGCTGAACCAGCCTGAACCGGGAACGGCGTTTCTCGTCGAATCGTTCGGTTTCAAGCGCGGCATGCCGGTCGATGCCGACTTGGTGTTCGATGTTCGCTGCCTGCCCAACCCGTATTGGAAACCGGAGCTGCGCGAGCAGTCCGGACTGGACCAGCCAGTGGTCGATTATCTCGCTGCCCAACCGGACGTAGAGGAAATGTTCCAGGACATCTCCAGCTACCTCCTCAAATGGCTGCCCCGCTTCGCAGCGAGCAACCGGGCCTATGTCACGATCGCCATTGGCTGCACCGGTGGTCATCACCGTTCCGTCTACCTGACCGAGCGTCTGGGTCAGCTCCTGCAACAATCCCTGAAGAACGTCCAGGTTCGCCACCGCGACCTCAGCTAAAGGATTCACATCGCGATGCCTGCTCGGGAAATTGAAATCATCAACAAGCTGGGTTTGCATGCCCGGGCATCGGCGAAATTTGTGGGTGTGGCGGGTAAATTCCCTGACACCACGATCCGCGTCGGGCGCACGCCTGAAACAGCAGTCGACGGAAAAAGCATCATGGCGATGATGATGCTCGCTGCGGGCAAGGGCACCAGGATTCACTTGAGCACCGAGGGCGAACAGGCACAGGAAGCGATGGATGCCTTGGTCGCGCTGATCAACAATTATTTCGACGAAGGGGAATAACTGTGGCGAGGGGATCAAATCCCCTCGCCACACAGGAAATTCTGAGAACAAAAAAGGCGCGTCACCCAAATGGATGACGCGCCTTTTTTTCGGCCCTGAATATCAGCTACCCGCCACCGTCATACGCTCGATCAACACCGAACCGGTGCGGATGTTGCTGCGCAGCTCCAGGTCGTTCCCCACCGCCACGATCTGCTTGAACATGTCACGCATGTTCCCCGCGATAGTGACTTCCTGGACCGGGAATTGGATCTCGCCATTCTCGACCCAGAAACCCGCCGCGCCACGGGAGTAATCCCCGGTGACCATGTTCAGGCCATGGCCCATCAATTCGGTGACCAGCAGGCCACGCCCCATGCGCCGCAACAATGCCGCCTGGTCTTCTTCACCGTGAGTGACGAACAGGTTGTGCACGCCACCCGCATTAGCGGTGCTCGGCATGCCAAGTTTACGGCCCGAATACGTACCAAGGATGTATGAAACCAGTTCACCGTTTTCCACGAACGGCTTAGCGTAGGTCGCCAGCCCATCGCCGTCGAACGCCGAACTGCCCATGGCTTGCATCAGGTGTGGGCGCTCGTCGATGGTCATCCATTCAGGGAAAAGTTTCTGGCCCAACGCGCCTTCGAGGAACGACGACTTGCGATATAGATTGCCGCCGGACACCGCCGACAGGAAGCTGCCGAACAGGCCTCCGGCCAATTCGGCGGAAAACAGCACTGGCACCTCGCAGGTCGGTACCGGCCGAGCGCCCAGGCGACTGGCTGCCCGTTGCGCGGCTTTCTGGCCGATGCTGACCGGGTCCGCCAGCAACGTGCCCTGGCGATTCACGTCATACCAGTAATCGCGCTGCATCTGGCCGTCGGCCTCGGCGATCATCACGCAGCTGAGGCTGTGGCGGGTCGATGCGTAACCGCCGATAAACCCATGGCTGTTGCCATAGACCCGGCAGCCCTGGTGGGTGTTGAGCGTCGTGCCGTCGGCATTTTTGATCCGGCTGTCGGCGTCGAATGCTGCGGCTTCGCAGCGCAGCGCTTGTTCGATGGCTTGCTCAGGCGTGATATCCCAGGCATGGAACAGATCGAAGTCCTTCAGATCCTTGCACATCAGCGCAGCATCGGCCAAACCCGAGGCCTCGTCTTCGGACGTGTGCTTGGCAATCGCCAATGCCGCGGCGACTGTTTCGCGAATAGCGTCAGGACCGCTGGCCGAGGTGCTGGCCGAGCCCTTGCGCTGGCCTACGTACAAGGTAATGCCGAAACCCTGGTCACGGTTGAATTCGACGGTTTCCACTTCGCGCTGGCGCACCGAAGTCGACAGCCCCTGCTCCAGCGATACCGCCACTTCACAGGCGCTGGCGCCCTGTCGCTTGGCCTCGGCGAGAATCTGCTCGACTTGCTCCTGCAGTGCCGGCAATGCCTGGGGGCCGACGCTTTGAACTGCACTCATGGTGTTCTCCACTCAAATTCTGCTTTCGGTAACGGTTTTGTACGCAAAGCGCCTGGACGTTTTTTCGTACAAACCCTTGGCCTTCGAGCGACCGGGCCGGACAACCGGCCCCCGACTGGTTATCATGGCGGCGTTTCTTTGCGGACTGCCACCATGGTTGATTCTTACGACGACTCCCTCTACGAGGGTGAAAAAAGCAAATCCCAGGTCAAACGCGAGCTGCATGCTCTGGTTGACCTCGGCGAGCGACTGACAACACTCAAGCCTGACTTGCTGGCCAAGCTGCCCCTGACCGACGCCTTGCGCCGGGCTTTGGCCGATGCGCCCAAGCACACCGCGAATATCGCGCGTAAACGGCACCTGCAATTCATCGGCAAACTGATGCGCGATCAGGACACTGACGCCATCCTCGTTCTGCTCGACCAGCTCGATGCCTCCACCCGGCAGTACAACGAACGCTTCCACAACCTGGAACGCTGGCGCGATCGCTTGATCGCAGGCGACGACGGCACCTTGGAAAAATTCGTCATCGACTACCCGGAGGCCGATCGCCAGCAATTGCGCTCCCTGATTCGTCAGGCCCAGCACGAACTGGCGCAGAACAAGCCACCGGCCTCGAGCCGTAAAATCTTCAAGTACATCCGTGAGCTGGACGAGACTCAACGCGGCCTGCGTTGAGTTTCATCCGACCCTGTAGGAGCTGCCGTAGGCTGCGATCTTTTGATCTTTTGATCCTTTGATCTTTCGCTTGGGACTCAAGCGTCATGGGAAAGATCGCAGCCTCGTTGCACTCGGCAGCTCCTACGCAGCTCCTACACAGCTGCTTCCACAGCTGCTTCCACAGCTTTTATTTGGATCTTGTGCATCGTCATGCCCCCGTGCCACCCACGGTAATCGCATCGATCTTCAGGGTCGGCTGGCCGACGCCCACCGGCACCGACTGCCCGTCCTTTCCGCATGTGCCCACGCCACTGTCCAGCGCCAGGTCGTTACCGACCATCGACACCTTGCTCATTGCCTCCGGCCCGTTGCCGATCAAGGTCGCACCCTTGACTGGCGCAGTGATCTTGCCATCTTCGATCAGGTAGGCCTCGCTGGTGGAAAACACGAACTTGCCACTGGTGATGTCCACCTGGCCGCCGCCGAGGTTGGCGCAATAGATGCCCTTCTTCACCGACGCGATGATTTCCGCCGGATCGCTCTGGCCGCCCAGCATGTAGGTATTGGTCATGCGCGGCATCGGCAGGTGTGCGTAGGATTCGCGACGACCATTGCCGGTGCGGGCCACGCCCATGAGGCGGGCATTGAGCTTGTCTTGCATGTAGCCTTTGAGCACGCCGTTCTCGATCAAGGTGGTGCACTCGGTCGGGGTGCCCTCGTCATCGACGCTCAGGGAGCCACGACGGCCGGCCAGGGTTCCGTCATCGACAATGGTGCAGAGTTTCGAGGCAACCATTTCGCCCATGCGTCCGCTGTAGGCCGAGCTGCCCTTGCGATTGAAGTCACCTTCCAGGCCGTGGCCGACGGCTTCGTGCAACAACACGCCGGACCAGCCGGAGCCGAGCACCACGGGCAAGGTGCCGGCCGGGGCCGGGATCGCTTCCAGGTTGACCAGCGCCTGGCGCAGCGCCTCGCGGGCGTAGCCCATGGCGCGGTCTTCGCTGAGGAAATAACGGTAGTCGGTACGCCCGCCGCCGCCATGACCGCCGCGCTCGCGCCGGCCGTTCTGCTCGACGATCACGCTGACGTTGAAGCGCACCAGCGGTCGCACGTCCGCCGCCAGGCCACCGTCGGTCGACGCCACCAGGATCCGCTCCCAGACCCCAGCCATGCTCACCGAAACCTGCTGGATACGCGGGTCAAGGGCGCGGGTCGCCACGTCGATACGCTTGAGCAGTTCGACTTTCTCGGCACGGCTCATGACTTCCAACGGATTGTCCGGTGCATATAGCTGGGCCACGTCCTGGCTGCTGAACGCCTGGACCGTGCCATTCTGCCCGGCCCGGGAGATCGAACGAGCGGCACGGGCGGCGGCGCCGAGTGCTTCGAGGGTGATCGCATTGCTGTAGGCGAAACCGGTCTTTTCCCCGGACTGGGCCCGCACGCCCACGCCTTGGTCGAGGTTGAAACTGCCTTCCTTGACGATGCCGTCTTCCAGCGACCATGACTCGGAGATCTGGCCCTGGAAATACAGGTCGGCGGCATCGATGCCCGGACCGGCCAGGTCGCCCAGCACGCCTTGCAGACTTTCCAGGGTCACGCCGCCGGGGGCCAAAAGGTGTTCACTGACTGAGGACAACAACCCGCTCATATGTTTTACGCCTTGAATTCGTCGTCTTGGACAGGTCGCTGTCGGGCGCCCTGCGAGAAAAAGCGCCGGTGGTTCGCCACCGGCATGCGCGCCCGGATGGACGCCTGTTCGCTGCTGTCGCGCTCGGCCAGCAGCACGGCCTCGCCTTGATCCTGTTGTGCCAGCACGCGGCCCCACGGGTCGACAATCGCCGCGTGACCAAAAGTCTCCCTTGGCCCTGGATGCACGCCGCCCTGGGCCGCCGCCAGCACATAACACTGGGTTTCGATGGCCCGGGCGCGGATCAGCACGTCCCAATGGGCCGCGCCGGTCACCGCGGTAAACGCCGAAGGCGCGGTGATCAACTCGGCACCGGCTGCCCGCAACTCGCTATAGAGCTCAGGGAAACGCAGGTCATAACACACCGTCAGGCCCACCCGGCCCACGGGAGTATCGGCAACGACCACATTGCCGCCATAAGCATAGTCATCGGATTCGCGATAACGCCCGCGATTGTCCGCCACGTCCACGTCGAACAGGTGCAACTTGTCATAGCGCGCCACGATCTGGCCTTGGTCGTCCACCAGCAACGAACAGGCATGGGCCTTGGCCTCGGGCTGGTCCACGGGCGGCAACGGCAATGTACCGGCGACAATCCATAACCTGAGGTCGCGGGCGACCTGTTTCAACCAGGGCAGGATCGGCCCCTGACCAAAGGCTTCGTCGCGACCGATCTGCGCCACGTCCCGCCGGCCCATGGCGGCGAAATTTTCAGGCAGCACCGCCAGCCTTGCGCCACCCTCCGCGGCCTGCTCCAGCAGCACGCGGGCACGAGCCAGGTTGGCGAGCACGTCGCTTTGGCTGACCATTTGAATCACGGCGACTGGCATGGTGCTTCCCTCACTTTTTACATCACTGCCCCTGTGGGAGCGAGCTTGCTCGCGATAGCGGTGTATCAGTCACATTTTCCTTTGCTGACCCACCGCTATCGAGAGCAAGCTCGCTCCCACAGGGACTCGCGTTAACCTGTCAAAACGGTTTGTCGAAGCTGATCTTCGGTTCTTTCCACGGCCCCTTGACGTCATATCTTACGCTGGCAAAACGCGCCACGCGGTCACCGATCAGCTTGTCGATCAAAAACAGCGCCCCGCCCACCGCCGGCGCCCCGACGATCAGCGCGGCGATCGGCAGGTTGTTCGTCACCGGCAAGGTCACCAACAGCTTGGCGTCTACCCGGTCGGTGACCATGTCCAGCGTACCGTTGAGCTCAAGGTTGCTCGACGGCCCCGCCAGGGTGATGGGCTCGCGCGTGACGTACACGCCGTCGCTCGCCACCAGCAACCCCTTGACCCGGTCGTAGCTCAGTCCTTTGCCGAACAGGTCGGAAAAATCCAGGCGCAAGCGCCGACCGATGGAGTTGAAGTTCAACAGGCCAAATACCCGCAAAGCCTGGGCGCTGCCTTCAACCTCAACGAACTGGCCCTTGCTCAATGACGCATCGAGACTGCCGGAGAAACGCTTGGTGGCAACCCAGGCGGGCGAGCCGGGCCAACGACCGTCCACATCCAGGCGGAATTCCTGGCTGGTCACGCTCGGCGCGAACCCCCACCCTTTCAAAACATCAGCCAGGTTCTTGCCCTTGATACGGCCCTTGTACCAACTGCTGGTGGAACCGGGTACGCCTTCCCAGGCGCCATTGCCGCTCAACACCATGCCTTTGAGGCCCATGTCCAACTCGTTCAACGCGATACCCTTGCCGGTAGGGCGCACCTTCAATGACCAGGCGCCAATCAGATCAGGGCCTTGGAACAACTGGTCGATGGCAATATCCATCGCCGGAATCTTGCTGGGATCGACCGTGGCCAGAGGATCCGGGGCGTTTTCATCGGCCTGGACCGTCGGGTCCACAGCCGGCAGGCGCACATAATCCAGCTTGATGCCGATCGGGGCGGCTTTCGCGTCCGGCAGGCTGACGCTGCCCTTGGCCTGCTGGCTGTCAAGCCGCAGGGCCCAGGCATCCGGTTTGCGGTCCAACTGCACCGAAGCCTGGTCCAGCGTCGTACCCATGGCCGTGAGCTTGCCCACTTTCAGGTCGGCGCTGCTGAGCACTTGTCGGGCACTGCCGCCCGGATCCTGGCCTGCGTATTTGCCCAGCAGTTCCTGCCAGGGGCTCACGTCCAGTTCCGACAGCGTGCCACGCAGTCGCAATCCCCTGCCGCCAGGCAATACTGCATCACCGGAACCCAGCAGCAATTCACCACGACCGTCGGCGACCTTTCCACTCGGCGCGGCATAAGTGAAACTGGCCAGGTCGCCGTAATTGACCCAATAACGCCGCTCCGGCCCCTGCAGCGTCATGCGGAACACCGTGTCGCGCCCGACATCGGCGGCCATCCCGAAGGGTGCCGGCAAGTCCACCGCCACACCCTTGAGGTTGGAGCTGACCGACAACTGGCTGTCGGCGCCGTCGAGGATCACTTGCAGTTGATACGGAACCACCCCGGAGACAGGCAATGGCTGGGTCACGCTCAGCCAATCGGTGAGTTTCTTCACCTCGACCCGCCCCGACGCCGTCACTCGCGTATTGAGCGCACCGGCGCGGCCCTCGGCAAAAATCTGTGCAGTCACAGGTCGATCGAACGCCCTGGCCGCGATGTTCTTGCCGCTCAATCCCTTGCTGCTGTCGAAGCGGAAATCACCCTTGAGTTCGGTCAACTCGAGCGCCGGCTCGCTTAGCTTGAGTCGGGCCTTGTCGGTGGCAAAATCCACCAGGATTTTCGGTTGCTCGCCTTTGACCAGCGGGATATCGAGCTTCACGCTGCCCTGCAGCGCACCGTCGCCTTCCCAACCGGCGAACGTCTCGGCCGTACCGATAGGCGCGGTCTGGAGGATCTTCAGCCCATCGCCCAATCCACCGGCAAACCCGCCATCCAGCAGCAGATGAGAGCTCTGCCCGGTGGGCACGTGGGGAATGTTCACCGAAACATCTTTTACCTGGGTATCGAGCAGTTGCCCCTGGCTGGCGAAAATGCGCACGCCACTGTCTTCGACAAACACGTCGCCGCTGACCTTGCTGACGGAAGGCCAGCCCGGCTGGAAGGCCAGTTCGGCGTCATGCACCTTGAAAAACAGGCTGATGCTGCGGGCTGCGTCCTCGGCACCTTTGTTCAGCGAACCCTGGTATTGGAAAAAACCTTCGTCCACCGCGCCCTTGACGATTGCCGTGCGCAGCCACTCGTCCAGCGCCGGGCTGAGGACGGCCGGCAGGTACTTGCCGGTATAGCGTCCGTCGCCATCCACCAGGCCGACCCGCAGGTCCATGTAGTCTTCCTGGCTGTGGTCGAAATGCAGGCGGATCAGGAAATCGCCGGCAATCCGGCCTTCCTCCCCCAGCACCTTCAGGTAGGGCGCGATCAGGGTGAAGCCCTGCTTGTCGAGCTTCCAGGTCAACCGGGCGTTGGCTTGCAGGTATTGCCAGGGCTTGGCGAAGATCGGCGCCAGGTGCAGGGAGAAATCCTTGCTGTCCATGCGCAGTTCGCCGCCGCCCAGGTCACCGCTGAGGCTGCCGGAAACGTTGCGCGCCGCCGGAGCACCGTGATAGGCGTCAAAGCCCACCGTATCCAGGTTGGTGGCAAAGCTGACTTTCTGGTCGCCAGTGTTCTGTGGACGAAAGTCCACCAGCACGTTACGCAGGCCACCGGTCACCTTGAGCCGATCGATCGCCGTGGCGAGGCCCTCGGGCAACGGCGCCAAGGCATTGAGCAACGGCGTCAGCGGTGTCAGGTCGAGACGATCGGCCTCCAGGTGCCAGCGCTCCTCGGCCTTATCGGTGGCTTCGCTTTGTTGTAGCTGCAAGCGCGATTCCCAACGGGTCTCGCCCAGGCTCATCGCCAGGGTGTCGAGCGTCGCATTGAACCCTTCGCTGCCGCGTTGAAAGTAGCCGTTGAGGGCCAGATTCTGGATCTGTACCGGTTTGCGGTCGGCATAGGCGCCCTGCAACTGCGGCGCGTTCAGTCGCACCGCCGCGCTTTGCACGGTGCCCGCCCCCCAACTGAGCCAGAACTCACCACCGGCCTTGATCTCGGAAAAATTCCATTGTTGGGTCAGGCGTTTCGGCAGCCATTTGGACCAATCGCTTTGCGGCAGGCTCAGGTAGGCATCAGCCTCGCCATTCTTCCAGTCGCTGGCTCGGATCCGGGCACGCACATTCATCGCCACGGGTTGGCCGTCAGGCAGGGTCAGGCGGGCATCCAATCGTTGGCGCGTGGGGCCGGTGCGCAGGCTCAGGCCAACGTAGGTCAGGCTCAGCGGTGGCTGATCCAAAGGTTGCAAGGTAACTTGGCTGTCGAGCACCGACAGCTTCGAGACGATTTGCATCCGGTTCAGCAACTGCTGCGGATCAAGGGGCTGGTCGTCCCGCACTGGCAGGCCTTCCAAGGCCCACTTGCCGTCGGCGCCTTCCTTGAGGCTGATCTTCAGCCCACTCACTTCCAGATGAGCGATGCGCACCTGACGCGTCAGCAGGCTGTCCCATAGATCGGGCACGACGCGCACTTGATCCAGGTGCAAGGCATTGGCACCGTCGCCAACCACGACGTCACGCGCCGCCAATATAGGCGCCAGGGCGCTCCAGCTCCCGTCGAGGCTGCCAACGTGCACGGGCATGCCCAAGGCTTCGCTGGCCCGGGTCTCCAGCTCACCGCGGTATTCGGCCACCAGCGGGACCAGTTCCCGACCGAGGCTGACGTACAACGCCAGCAGCACCAGCAACAGTGCACACAAGCCCAGCCCCCAGCGCGTCAGCGTAGCCAAAAGACGTGTCAGGCGCTCCATGTCAGCAGCCTCCCCTGGCCAAGGCATTCAAATGGGCGGCCTCGCCACTCCACACGCCGCTTCAGAGCAACACCACGTCGTATTGTTCCTGGGAGTACATGGTTTCCACCTGGAAACGAATCGTGCGTCCGATAAAAGCCTCCAGTTCCGCCACGTTGCCTGACTCCTCATCGAGCAGACGGTCCACCACTTTCTGGTTCGCCAACACTCTATAGCCAGTGGCCTGGTAGGCGCGCGCCTCCCGGAGAATTTCCCGGAAGATTTCGTAACACACGGTTTCCGGGGTCTTGAGCTTGCCCCGCCCCTGGCAACTGCTGCACGGTTCGCACAGCACCTGCTCCAGGCTTTCGCGGGTGCGCTTGCGGGTCATCTGCACCAGGCCCAGCTCGGTGATGCCGATGATGTTGGTCTTGGCGTGATCGCGCTCCAACTGTTTTTCCAACGTGCGCAGTACCTGGCGCTGGTGCTCTTCATCTTCCATGTCGATGAAATCGATAATGATGATCCCGCCAAGGTTACGCAGGCGCAGTTGCCGGGCAATGGCGGTCGCCGCTTCAAGATTGGTCTTGAAGATGGTCTCCTCGAGATTGCGATGACCGACAAAGGCACCGGTGTTGACGTCGATGGTGCTCATCGCCTCGGCCGGATCGACCACCAGGTAACCGCCAGACTTGAGCGGCACCTTGCGCTCCAGCGCACGCTGGATTTCATCTTCGACACCGTAGAGGTCGAAAATCGGCCGTTCGCCTGGGTAGTGTTCCAGGCGATCGGCAATTTCCGGCATCAGTTCGGCGACAAATTGGGTGGTTCGCTGGAAGGTTTCCCGGGAATCGATGCGAATCTTCTCGATCTTCGGGCTGACCAGGTCGCGCAGGGTCCGCAGCGCCAGGCCGAGGTCTTCGTAGATCACGCTGGGGGTGGCGATGGTCTTGATCTGCGCGGCGATCTGGTCCCAGAGCCTGCGCAGGTAGCGGATATCCATGAGGATCTCATCGGCGCCGGCGCCTTCGGCTGCGGTGCGCAGGATGAAGCCGCCCGCCTCCTTGATCCCTTCTTTCTCCACACAATCGCTGACGACTTTCTTGAGACGCTCGCGCTCGGCTTCGTCTTCGATCTTCAGGGAAATGCCGACATGGGCCGTGCGCGGCATATACACGAGGTAGCGCGATGGAATCGACAGTTGGGTGGTCAGGCGCGCGCCCTTGGAGCCGATGGGGTCCTTGGTGACTTGCACGACGAGGCTCTGCCCCTCATGGACCAGCGCACTGATGCTCTCCACGGCCGGCCCTTCGCGCATGGAAATTTCCGACGCATGAATGAATGCCGCTCGATCCAGCCCGATGTCGACGAAGGCCGCCTGCATGCCCGGCAGCACACGCACCACCTTGCCCTTGTAGATATTCCCGACAATGCCACGTTTCTGCGTACGCTCGACATGGACCTCTTGCAGGACACCGTTTTCAACCACCGCCACGCGCGATTCCATCGGCGTGATGTTGATCAGGATCTCTTCACTCATGGCAGGGTCTCGTTCAGGCATATTCACGATTATGGCCGCATCAAGTCAGTCAGCGCTCAGCGCGCGCTCAAGTTTTGCCAACAGGGTATGCCGAAATGGCCCAGCAGTTCCGCGGTTTCGCACAACGGCAGGCCGACCACCGCCGAATAACTGCCTTCGAGCCTGGCGACGAACACCGCACCCAACCCCTGGATACCATAGCTTCCGGCCTTGTCCCGGGGTTCGCCGCTGGCCCAATAGGCCAGCGCTTCCTGTTCGGTGATCGAGCGAAAACTCACCCGACTGCGAACCACACGGGATTCGCAACGCTGTCCATCCAGCACGGCAATAGCCGTCAATACTTCATGATCGCGACCGGACAGGCCCAGGAGCATCGACACGGCGTCGGCCTGATCCTGGGGCTTGCCGAGAACTCGTCCGTCCAGCACGACAGCGGTATCGGCGCCCAGCACGCAGCCATCGATGTCGGGGGACAGGGCACGTCGTCCAGCCTCGGCCTTGCCACGCGCCAGGCGCTCTACATAGGCCGATGGGGTTTCGTGGTCCAGGGGAGTTTCGTCGATATCCGCACCGATGGCGGTAAAGGGCACGCCGATCTGTGTGAGCAATTCACGTCGTCGCGGCGAGCCTGAGGCGAGGTAAAGCGGTTTCATCAAGACATCTCCCTTCCAAGGTACGGGCCAATGCCTGACCGAATCAGTTGATTTTGAAACGCAGGCGCAAGCCGCGTAAACCGAAGCTTATCCATGGCCAGAGCAAGGCGCTGACCAGGGCCGGCAAGACCAGGGCCAGGGTCGGCTGGCGATTGCCGGTCAGCGCACTGAGCCACAGTTGCACCAGCTGCGCCAGGCCAAAGATCACCAGGATCACCAGGCTCTGCTGCCACATCGGGAACATCCGCAGGCGCTGCTGCAACGACAGCACCAGGAAGGTAATCAGCGTCAGGATCAATGCGTTCTGGCCCAACAACGTGCCATAAAGCACGTCTTCGGCCAGCCCCAGGCACCAGGCCGTGACCATGCCGACCTTGTGCGGCAGGGCCAGGGCCCAGAAGGCCAGCAACAAGGCCAGCCACAGCGGGCGCAGGATTTCCATGAACTGCGGCAGCGGTGAAACGCTGAGCAACAGGCCGATGGCGAAGGTCAGCCAGACCATCCAGCCGTTACCGGATCGAGTACTGCTCATTCTTCTCGTGCTCCCCTGGTGGCAGGCGTAGCGGCGGGCGTCGAGGCCGGTGGCTTGGTCGCGGGCTTCGCAGGTTGACTCGCCGGCTGGCGGGCAGCCGGCTGGTGAGCGGCCGGTTTGGCAGGTGTCGCGGCGGGTGCCGCCGCGGGCGTGGTGGCCGGCGGCGTCGCGGCAGGCGTTGTCACCTGAGGCTTGGGCACGGTAGCCGGGACAGGTGCAGGGGCGGGTGACGTCGGGGTGGCCGAATCGCCGCCCTGCCGATCCTGGGCTTCCTGGGCCACGGCAGCATCATTGGCTCGTTCTTCAGGCGTGCGGTTGTCGCTGAACACCAGCAGCAGGTAACGGCTGCGATTCAGCGCGGCGGTCGGCACCGCGCGCACGATGGCAAACGGCTGGCCGGAATCGTGGATCACTTCCTTGACCGTCGCCACCGGATAACCGGCAGGGAATCGCTGGCCGAGGCCGGAGCTGACCAGCAGGTCGCCTTCCTTGATGTCGGCGGTGTCGGCCACATGCCGCAGCTCCAGGCGTTCCGGGTTGCCGGTACCGCTGGCAATCGCCCGCAAGCCGTTGCGATTGACCTGCACGGGAATGCTGTGGGTGGTGTCGGTCAACAGCAGGACACGAGAGGTATAGGGCATCAACTCAACCACCTGCCCCATCAGGCCACGGGCATCGAGCACCGGCTGGCCGAGGACCACGCCGTCGCGCTCGCCCTTGTTGATGATGATGCGGTGGGTGAACGGGTTGGGGTCCATGCCGATCAACTCGGCCACTTCGACCTTCTCGTTGACCAGCGCGGAGGAGTTGAGCAATTCGCGCAGCCGAACGTTCTGCTCGGTGAGGGCCGCCAGCTTCTGCATGCGCCCCTGCAACAGCAGGTTTTCGGTCTTGAGTTTTTCGTTTTCGGCGACCAGTTCGGTCCGGCTGCCAAATTGACTGGCCACACCCTGCCACAACCGTTGCGGCAGGTCGGTGATCCAGTAGGACTCCATCAACACCAGCGACATCTGGCTGCGCACTGGCTTGAGCAGCGTGAAACGGGCATCCACCACCATCAGCGCAACCGATAGCACGGCCAACACCAGCAGGCGCACACCCAATGAGGGGCCTTTGGCAAAAAGCGGTTTAATAGGCCGCTCCTCCCAGGCAAATGTTTTCTTTATTCATACGGCATCAAACCGGCCTGGATACGAATGACAGAAGATAAACGCCAACGGGCAGCACTGCAAAGTGCTGCCCGGGAGCGAACAACATAGACCATCCAGCCGCGCTTATTCGCTGGAGAGCAGGTCCATGGTGTGCTTGTCCATCATTTCCAAAGCACGGCCACCGCCACGGGCAACGCACGTCAGCGGGTCTTCGGCAACGATCACCGGCAGGCCGGTTTCCTGGGCCAGCAGCTTGTCGAGGTCACGCAGCAGCGCGCCACCACCGGTCAGCACCAGGCCGCGCTCGGCGATGTCCGAGGCCAGCTCCGGCGGCGACTGCTCCAAGGCGCTCTTGACCGCCTGGACGATGGTCGCCAGCGACTCTTGCAGCGCTTCGAGTACTTCGTTGGAGTTGAGGGTGAACGCGCGTGGAACGCCTTCAGCCAGGTTGCGACCGCGAACGTCGACTTCGCGCACTTCGCCGCCCGGGTAGGCCGTGCCGATTTCCTGCTTGATACGCTCGGCGGTGGATTCGCCAATCAGGCTGCCGTAGTTGCGACGCACGTAGGTGATGATCGCTTCGTCGAAACGGTCGCCGCCCACACGCACGGACTCGGCGTAGACCACACCGTTGAGGGAGATCAACGCGATTTCAGTGGTACCGCCACCGATGTCGACAACCATCGAACCGCGGGCTTCTTCCACCGGCAGGCCGGCACCGATGGCCGCAGCCATTGGCTCTTCGATCAGGAACACTTCGCGGGCACCGGCACCGAGGGCCGATTCACGGATGGCGCGACGCTCCACCTGGGTGGATTTGCAAGGCACGCAGATCAGCACGCGAGGGCTGGGCTGCAGGAAGCTGTTCTCGTGAACCTTGTTGATGAAGTACTGCAGCATCTTTTCGCAGACGCTGAAGTCGGCGATCACGCCGTCTTTCATGGGGCGAATGGCTGCAATGTTGCCCGGTGTACGGCCCAGCATGCGCTTGGCTTCCGTACCGACAGCCACGACACTTTTCTGGTTACCGTGGGTGCGGATGGCCACGACCGAGGGTTCATTCAGGACGATACCGCGCTCGCGCACGTAAATAAGGGTGTTGGCAGTGCCCAGGTCGATGGAAAGATCGCTGGAAAACATGCCACGCAGTTTCTTGAACATGGGAAAGGGACCCTAGGCAACGCGTGGGTAAAAAAGTGCGGCAAACTCTAACAACGACAGGGATTTTGGGCAAGGCGCCAATATGTTAAATTGGCCGCTTTTCTGTGCACCAAACACCGAGATCGCGGCCGTAGGGCCGTAGAAATGCGGTAGTGTTCCGACAATCTAACACACGGACGGACTGCGTCCGTTTTGTTTTCCACTGGAGAATCCCATGGCGCTTGAACGCTCCGACGTGGAAAAAATCGCTCATCTGGCCTGTCTGGGCCTCAATGAAGCCGATCTTCCACACATCACTTCTGCCCTGAACAGCATTCTCGGGCTGGTCGACGAGATGCAGGCGGTCGATACCGACGGTATCGAGCCGCTGGCCCACCCACTGGAAGCCAGCCAGCGCCTGCGCGCCGACGTCGTGACCGAGTCCAATCACCGCGAGGCCTACCAGTCCATCGCGCCAGCGGTCGAAAACGGCCTGTACCTGGTTCCGAAAGTCATCGACTAAAGGGAAAGAGCCTCTCATGCATCACATGACACTGGCCGAGATCGCCCGCGGACTCGCCGACAAAAAGTTTTCCTCCGAAGAGCTGACCAAGGCCCTGCTGGCGCGCATCGCCCAGCTCGACCCGCAGCTCAACAGCTTCATCAGCCTCACCGAGGAACTGGCCTTGAGCCAGGCCAAGGCCGCCGACGCCCGTCGCGCCAATGGTGAGAGCGGCGCCCTGCTCGGCGCGCCGATTGCCCACAAGGACCTGTTCTGCACCCAGGGCATCCGCACCAGCTGCGGCTCGAAGATGCTCGACAACTTCAAGGCCCCGTACGACGCCACCGTGGTCGCCAAGCTGGCCGCTGCCGGCACCGTGACCCTGGGCAAGACCAACATGGACGAATTCGCCATGGGTTCGGCCAACGAGTCGAGCCACTACGGCCCGGTGAAGAACCCGTGGAACCTGGAACACGTGCCGGGTGGCTCGTCCGGTGGTTCCGCCGCCGCCGTGGCCGCGCGCCTGTTGCCGGCCGCCACCGCCACCGACACCGGCGGCTCGATTCGCCAGCCGGCGGCGTTCACCAACCTCACCGGCCTGAAGCCCACCTACGGCCGCGTCTCGCGCTGGGGCATGATCGCCTACGCCTCCAGCCTCGACCAGGGCGGCCCCTTGGCCCGTACCGCCGAAGACTGCGCAATCCTGCTGCAAGGCATGGCCGGCTTCGACCCGAACGACTCCACCAGCATCGATGAACCGGTTCCGGACTACAGCGCCAGCCTCAACGGCTCGCTGCAAGGCCTGCGCATCGGCGTGCCGAAGGAATACTTCAGCGCCGGCCTCGACCCGCGCATCGCCGAGCTGGTCCACAACAGCGTCAAGGCGCTGGAGAAGCTCGGCGCGGTGATCAAGGAAATCAGCCTGCCGAACATGCAGCACGCGATTCCGGCGTACTACGTGATCGCCCCGGCGGAAGCCTCCTCGAACCTCTCGCGTTTCGACGGCGTGCGCTTCGGCTATCGCTGCGAGAACCCGGAAAACCTGGTCGACCTGTACAAGCGCTCCCGTGGCGAAGGCTTCGGTGCCGAAGTGCAGCGCCGGATCATGGTCGGCGCCTACGCGCTGTCCGCCGGCTACTACGATGCCTACTACCTCAAGGCGCAGAAGATCCGCCGCCTGGTGAAGAACGACTTCATGGCCGCCTTCAACGAGGTCGACATCATCCTCGGCCCGACCACGCCGAACCCGGCCTGGAAGCTCGGCGCCAAGAACAGCGACCCGGTCGCCGAGTACCTGGAAGATGTCTACACCATTACCGCCAACCTCGCCGGCTTGCCGGGCCTGTCCATGCCGGCCGGTTTTGTCGATGGCCTGCCGGTGGGCGTGCAGCTGCTCGCGCCGTATTTCCAGGAAGGCCGCCTGTTGAATGTTGCCCACCAGTATCAATTGAATACTGACTGGCACACCCGCACCCCAACCGGCTTCTGAGGAGAAACACATGCAATGGGAAGTCGTGATCGGGCTGGAGATTCATACCCAGCTCACCACCCGGTCGAAAATCTTTTCCGGTAGCTCGACCACATTCGGTTCCGAGCCCAACACCCAGGCCAGCCTGGTGGACCTGGGCATGCCCGGCGTGCTGCCGGTGCTCAACGCCGAAGCGGTGCGCATGGCGGTGATGTTCGGCCTGGCGATTGACGCCGAGATCGGCCAGCACAACGTGTTTGCCCGTAAGAACTACTTTTACCCGGACCTGCCCAAGGGCTACCAGATCAGCCAGATGGAACTGCCGATCGTCGGCAAGGGCCACTTGGACATCGCCCTGGAAGACGGCACGGTCAAGCGCGTCGGCATCACCCGTGCGCACCTGGAAGAAGACGCCGGCAAGAGCCTGCACGAGGAATTCAACGGTGCCACCGGCATCGACCTGAACCGTGCCGGCACCCCGCTGCTGGAAATCGTCTCCGAGCCGGACATGCGCAGCGCCAAGGAAGCCGTGGCCTACGTCAAGGCGATCCATGCGCTGGTGCGCTACCTGGGCATCTGCGACGGCAACATGGCCGAAGGCTCGCTGCGCTGCGACTGCAACGTGTCGATCCGGCCCAAGGGCCAGGTCGAGTTTGGCACCCGCTGCGAGATCAAGAACGTCAACTCGTTCCGCTTCATCGAGAAGGCGATCAACAGCGAGATCCAGCGCCAGATCGAACTGATCGAGGACGGCGGCAAGGTCATCCAGCAGACCCGCCTGTACGACCCGAACAAGGACGAGACCCGTCCGATGCGCAGCAAGGAAGAAGCCAACGACTACCGTTACTTCCCCGATCCGGACCTGCTGCCGGTGGTTATCGAGAACTCGTTCCTCGATGACGTGCGCGCCACCCTGCCGGAACTGCCGCCGCAGAAACGCGAGCGCTTCCAGGCGCAGTTCGGGCTGTCGAGCTATGACGCCAACGTCCTGGCCACCAGCCGCGAACAGGCCGATTACTTCGAGAAAGTCGTGAGCATCGGCGGCGACGCCAAGCTGGCGGCCAACTGGGTGATGGTCGAGTTGGGCAGCCTGTTGAACAAGCAGGGCCTGGAAATCGACGAGTCGCCGGTCTCGGCCGAGCAACTGGGCGGCATGCTGGTGCGGATCAAGGACAACACCATTTCCGGCAAGATCGCCAAGATGGTCTTCGAAGCCATGGCCAATGGCGAAGGTAGCGCCGACGAGATCATCGAGAAGCGCGGCTTGAAGCAGGTCACCGACACCGGTGCGATCAGCGCGGTGCTCGATGAAATGCTCGCTGCCAACGCCGAGCAGGTCGAACAGTACCGTGCGGCAGACGAAGCCAAGCGCGGCAAGATGTTCGGCTTCTTCGTCGGCCAGGCCATGAAAGCCTCCAAGGGCAAGGCCAACCCGCAACAGGTCAACGAATTGCTGAAAAGCAAGCTCGAAGGCTGATGGCCATGGAGCCAGTCCTCAAATCTGGCTCACCCCCCTGTGGGAGCGAGCTTGCTCGCGATAGCGGCATCACAGTCAACCTAGATGTTGATTGTGATGGCCCCATCGCGAGCAAGCTCGCTCCCACATCTGTATTTGGAATCCCTCACATGAAGCGTCTCCTCGGCGCCTGCGCCCTGCTGTCCCTGCTGGCCGGCTGTGCCAGCCAGAGTGGGACGGTCGATCCACACGGCTACGACCAGACCGGCGTCGCCTCCTATTACGGCTCCAGGCATCATGGCAAGCGCACCGCCAGCGGCGAGCGTTTCGACCAGCACGGCCTGACCGCCGCACATCGCCAGTTGCCATTCGGCACTCGGGTGAAAATCACCAACCTTGGCAACGACAAGAGCGTCGTGGTCCGCATCAACGATCGTGGGCCGTATACACGCGGTCGCCTGATCGACGTATCGCGCGCCGCTGCCGAACAATTGGGCATGTTGCGCGCTGGCACCGCGCGGGTACGCGTGCAAGCCCTCGACGATTGATAGACGGAGCCCGGCTATTTCCCTGATCAACGCCCTACCGCTGCTCAGCCTGCTCGAACTGTTCGGCGCGCTGCTGTTGCTGATCGCCGGCGCCGAACTGCTGGTGCGCGCCGCCGTCGGCCTGGCGGCACGCTTGCTGGTGCGACCTTTGATCATCGGCCTGACCGTCGTCGCCTTCGGCAGCAGCGCGCCGCAAATGGCCGTCAGCCTGCAGGCGACCCTGGCGCAGAACGCCGACATCGCCGTGGGCAGTGTGATTGGCAGCAGCATCTTCAATATCCTCGTCACCCTCGGGCTGTCGGCGCTGATCATCCCGCTGCGCGTCTCGCGCCAACTGGTGCGCCTCGACATCCCGCTGATGATCGGCGCCAGCCTGCTGGTGTTCGTGCTGGCCTGGAATGAGGAACTGACCCGACTCGACGGCGTCTTGCTGCTGGCGGCCCTGGCGGTGTACCTGGGCTTGTTGCTGCGCCAGTCACGACACTCCGCTCGACCGCACCCGCTGGGTGGCGAGGTGGCCCATACATCCTGGCCCAAGAGTCTGGTGATGATCGTGTCGGGCCTGGCGATGCTGGTGTTCGCCGGGCACCTGTTGCTGGGCGCTGCGGTGGAAGTGGCCACGGACCTGGGTTTGTCGGAGCGCATCATCGGCCTGACCATCGTCGCCGTCAGCACGTCGCTGCCGGAGCTCGCCACTTCGCTGATCGCCGCCCTGCGTGGCCAACGGGACATCGCGGTGGGCAACGTGATCGGCAGCAACCTGTTCAACTTGCTGGGCGTGCTGGGTATAACCGCCCTCGCCGCGCCCTCGCCGCTCTCGGTCTCGCCCAACGCCCTGGATTTCGACCTGCCGGTAATGCTCGGCGTCGCGGTGCTGTGCCTGCCGGTGTTCTATTCCGGCTACCGCGTCACCCGCGCCGAAGGCTTGCTGTTGCTGGGCTTGTACGCGGTCTATGGGCTGCACGTGGTGTCGTTCACCACGGGCATGCCGCTGGCCGGCCAGCTTGAACGCTTGATGTTGTTCTACGTGCTGCCGACCCTGCTCGCGTTTTTGCTGTTCACCTCGGTGCGCGCCTGGCGCCGCCAACACCACAAGAGGGATTTGCCATGACCGACACTCCAAAGACCGGCCTCGACATGCGGCGCCACGTGATGGGCGACGCGTTCGTCGACCGCGCCCTGGGCAACGCCACCGAGTTCACCCAGCCATTGCAGGACTTCGTCAACGAACATGCCTGGGGCAGCGTCTGGAGCCGCGAAGGCTTGCCGCTGAAGACCCGCAGCCTGATCACCCTGGCCGCCCTCACCGCCCTCAAGTGCCCGCAGGAACTCAAGGGGCACGTGCGCGGAGCGCTGAATAATGGCTGCACGGTGGAAGAAATTCGCGAGGCGCTGCTGCATTGCGCGGTGTATGCCGGCGTGCCGGCGGCGATCGATGCGTTTCGGGCGGCGCAGGAAGTGATCGATAGCTACCAGAAACCTGAGTGAAGGCCCAAGCCTTGCGGTGACAGGCCAGGCCTCTTCGCGAGCAAGCCCGCTCCCACATTGACTGCGTTCTTCCATGGAAATGCGATCGAATGTGGGAGCGGGCTTGCTCGCGAATGGAACGAAAGAGCGCTGCAAACCCGAGGCTAGATCCACCCACCCCACTGCAACACAAAGATCCCCAGGTTGGTGGTGATCGCCGCCATCAAGGTGGTGATGACGATGATCGCCGCCGCCAGCTCATGGTTGCCATCGGCTGCCCGGGCCATGACATAGCTGGCGGCGGCGGTAGGGCTGCCGAAGTACAGGAACAGGATCCCCAGCTCCGCCCCGCGAAAGCCCCACAGCCACGCGCCCAATGTGGTCACCAGCGGCAAACCGACCATCTTCACCAGGCTGGAGCTCAGGGCCATCTTGCCGCTCTTGCGCAAGGCGGCCAGCGACAGCGTGCCGCCAATGCAGATCAGCGCCAGGGGCAAGGTCATTTGTGACAGATACTTCGCCGAAGTCTCGAACCAGTTCGGCAGGCCGATCTGCCAATAGGCGAACGGCGCGGCAACGATCACGCTGATGATCAGCGGATTGCTGATCACGCTTTTGCAGATGCTCCACGGATCGGATTTGATCACCGGGCTGTAGACCGCCAGCACGATGGTCGACAAGGTGTTGTAGAACAGGATCACCAGCGCCGCGAGAATCGCCCCCAGGGAAATCCCGTAGTCGCCGTACATGCTCGCGGCCAGTGCGAGGCCGATCACACCGTTGTTGCCGCGAAACGCGCCCTGGGTGTAGATACCGCGATCTTCCCGCGGGCAACGCCAGATCGCCCAGCCCCAGGCCATCGCAAAGCTCACCAGGGTGGCAATCGAGAAATAGATCAACAGGTCGGGTTGCAACGCCGCGTGCAGGTCGGCGTGCAGAATGCCAAGAAACAACAGCGCCGGCATGGTGACGTTGAACACCAGCGACGAGGCGATATGGATGAAGTTGTCGTTGATCCAGTAGATACGCTTGAGCAATGTCCCCAGGAACAGCATGGCAAACACCGGTGCGGTGATGTTCAGGGTTTCGAGGAAAATTGCCAGCATGCCGGGGGCCTTGAGAAGGGTGTCGTTAGGTGGCTAATGATAGCCACTAACGACGTTGGCGTCTGGTGAAGCGCTTTCGCGAGCAAGCTCGCTCCCACATTTGTACCGGGTCGACCACAAATCCACACTCACCACATATCCCCTGTGGGAGCGAGCTTGCTCGCGAAGGCGCCGGGTCAGCTTGCATCAATGCTGAATGTAACGCCCCCATCGCGAGCAAGCTCGCTCCCACACTGGATCTCCAGCGGTTACGCAATCATCAGGTAATCGGCGCCGGGTTGAACAAGGTGATGTCGTTGAACAGCTTGTGCCGTTCGGCCCAGGTCTGCTTCTTGCCGCTGGCCACGTCCAGGTAGTAGTGGAACAGCTCCCAACCCAACTCTTCGATGGTCGCGCGCCCGGTGGCGATGCGACCGGCGTCGATGTCGATCAGGTCCGGCCAGCGCTGGGCCAGTTCGGTGCGGGTCGAGACCTTCACCACCGGTGCCATGGCCAAGCCGTACGGCGTGCCCCGGCCGGTGGTGAACACGTGCAGGTTCATCCCCGCCGCCAGTTGCAGCGTGCCGCAGACAAAATCACTGGCCGGCGTGGCACAGAAGATCAGGCCCTTTTGCTTGAATCGCTCGCCCGGGCCAAGCACACCGTTGATTGCGCTGCTGCCGGACTTGACGATCGAGCCCAAAGACTTCTCGACGATGTTCGACAACCCACCCTTCTTGTTGCCCGGCGTGGTGTTGGCGCTGCGATCGGCCTCGCCTTTGGCCAGGTAACGGTCGTACCAGTCCATTTCGCGCACCAGCTCCTGGGCGACTTCCTGGGTTTGCGCCCGGGAGGTCAGCAGGTAGATCGCATCGCGCACTTCGGTGACTTCGGAAAACATCACCGTCGCGCCGGCCCGCAACAGCAAGTCCGAGGCGTAGCCCAGGGCCGGGTTGGCGGTGATGCCGGAAAACGCATCGCTGCCGCCGCACTGCATGCCCAGGATCAGTTCCGAGGCCGGCACGGTTTCGCGGCGACGCTGGTCGAGCTTCTTCAGGCGCGTCTCGGCCAGTTCCATGATCTGCTCGATCATTTCGGTGAAACCGTGACTGGAATCCTGCAAGCGATACAACCACGGCTCGCTGAGGTCCACCGAGCTATCGCCTTCGTGCATCACCTGCCCGGCCTGCAATTTCTCGCAGCCCAGGCTGATCACCAGCGCCTCGCCTCCCAGGTTCGGGTTGCGCGCCAGGTTGCGCACGGTACGGATCGGGATGTAGGCGTCGGTGGCAGTGATCGCCACCCCGCAGCCATAGCTGTGGGTCAGCGCGACCACGTCATCGACGTTCGGGTACTTGGGCAGCAGCTCGTCCTTGATGCGCTTGACCGCATGGTCGAGCACGCCGGTGACGCACTGCACCGTGGTGGTGATACCCAGGATGTTGCGCGTGCCGACGGTGCCGTCGGCGTTGCGATAACCTTCGAAGGTGTAGCCCTCCAGCGGCGCATCCGCCGCTGGCACGTCGGTGGACAGCGGCAAGCTGTCCAGCGGCGGCGCGGTGGGCATGCGCAACTGGTCTTCCTTGACCCAACTGCCGCGAGGAATCGGCTGCAGCGCGTAGCCAATGACCTGGCCGTAGCGAATCACCTCGCCGCCCTCGGGAATGTCCACGAGGGTGACTTTGTGGCTCTGCGGGACGAAGTCCACGGTGACCAGGCCGTCCGGGAATTCGGTCCCGGCCGGTACGCCCTGGTCATTGACCACGATCACCACGTTGTCCCGCTCGTGCAGGCGGATGTAACGGGGCGAATCGGCATGTTCAATCAACTGCATGAAAAGCCGCTCCTCAGGAATTTGCTTGGGACAATTGGGTCAGCTCAGGGCCACGGGTTGGTGGCTCCTTGAGCACGACACGCTTGATCGGGCCCACGATGACCAGGTAGCTGAACACCGCCACCAACGCATTGCAACCGACGAACACCAGGGCCCACTTGAACGAACCGGTGGCGCTGATGATGTAACCGATGACGATTGGCGTGGTGATCGATGCCAGGTTGCCGAAGGTATTGAACAGGCCACCGCTCAAGCCGGCGATCTGTTTCGGCGAGGTATCGGACACCACGGCCCAACCAAGCGCGCCGACGCCTTTACCGAAGAAGGCCAAGGCCATGAAGCCCACCACCATCCATTCGATGTCGACGTAGTTGCACGCCACGATGCTGCTCGATACCAGCAAACCGGCAATGATCGGCGCCTTGCGGGCGAAGGTCAGCGAATGGCCCTTGCGCAGCAGGTAATCGGAAATCACCCCGCCGAGCACGCCGCCGATGAAGCCGCAGATTGCCGGCAAGGACGCGATGAAACCCGCCTTGAGGATGGTCATGCCGCGTTCCTGCACCAGGTACACCGGGAACCAGGTCAGGAAGAAGTAAGTGATGCCGTTGATGCAGTACTGGCCCAGGTATACGCCGAGCATCATGCGGTTGGTCAGCAGTTGGCGAATGTAGTCCCACTTCGGACCGTCGGTTTTCTTGCCTTTGCCCTTGTCCTGGTCCATGTCGACCATCGCGCCGTTCGAAGCGATGTGATTGAACTCGGCCTCGTTGATCATCGGATGCTGGCGCGGGCTGTGAATGATCTTCAGCCAGATCAGCGAGAACACGATGCCGATCACGCCCATCACGATGAACACGTGCTGCCAGCCGAAGCGGTAGACGATCCAGCCCATCAGCGGTGCGAACAACACGGTGGCGAAATATTGCGCCGAGTTGAAGATCGCCGAAGCGGTGCCGCGTTCCGCGGTGGGGAACCAGGCGGCGACGATGCGTGCGTTGCCGGGGAAAGAAGGCGCTTCGGCCAGCCCAACCAGAAAGCGCAGCATGAACAGCGCAACCACAGCCGTGGACATGCCGAATTCACCGACGTAGCCCTGCAGCACGGTGAACAGCGACCAGGTGAAGATGCTCAAGGCATAGATTTTTTTCGAGCCAAAGCGGTCGAGCAGCCAGCCGCCGGGAATTTGCCCGGCCACATAGGCCCAACCGAAAGCGGAGAAGATATAACCGAGGGTAACGGCGTCGATGCCGAGGTCTTTCTGCAGGCTGGAGCCTGCGATGGCGATAGTTGCGCGGTCGGCATAGTTGATCGTCGTCACCAAAAACAGCATGAGCAGGATCAAATAGCGGACGCGGGTCGGCTTGGTTTCTTGCATGTCATCTACTTCCACTATTTATTTTTATACGGGAAATCAATCTGTACGGTCGGCGCCGATGCGCGGCGCCGACCGGTGTTGCGTGTTACGAGCCGATGTAGGAGGTCTTTACCACGGTGTAGAACTCTTGCGCGTAGCGACCCTGCTCGCGCGAACCGTAGGACGAACCTTTGCGCCCGCCGAACGGCACGTGGTAATCCACGCCGGCGGTCGGCAGGTTGACCATCACCATGCCTGCCTGGGAATGGCGCTTGAAGTGGTTGGCATACTTCAACGACGTGGTGGCGATACCGGCCGACAAACCGAACTCGGTGTCATTGGCCATCGCCAGCGCCGCCTCGTAGTCAGCCACGCGCACAACGTTGGCCACCGGGCCGAAGATCTCTTCGCGGCTGATGCGCATCGAAGCTTCGCTGTCAGCGAACAGCGTCGGCGCCAGGAAGTAACCTTCGGTATCGCACGTCACCAGGCCGCCACCGCTGACCAGCCGAGCACCTTCGCTCTGGCCGATGTCGATGTACTTCAAGTCCTGGCTGAGTTGGGCTTCGGAAACCACCGGGCCGATGTCAGTGCCAGCTTTCAACGCATGGCCGACCTTGATCGACTGCATGCGCTCGGCCATCGCAGCGACGAACTTGTCGTGGATGCCGGCGGTGACGATCAGGCGACTGGAAGCCGTGCAACGCTGGCCGGTGGAGTAGAACGCGCTCTGCACCGCCAGTTCGACGGCCTGCTTGAGGTCGGCGTCGTCGAGGATGATCTGCGGGTTCTTGCCGCCCATCTCCAATTGCACCTTGGCCTGACGTGACACGCAGTTGACCGCGATCTGCCGGCCCACACCCACGGAACCGGTGAAGCTGATGCCGTCGACTTTCGGGCTGTTGACCAGGACTTCACCGACCACACGGCCGCTGCCCATCACCAGGTTGAACGCACCGGCCGGGAAACCGGCGCGGGAAATGATCTCGGCCAGCGCCCAGGCGCAGCCCGGTACCAGCTCGGCCGGCTTGATCACCACGCAGTTGCCGTACGCCAGGGCCGGAGCGATTTTCCATGCAGGGATCGCGATCGGGAAGTTCCACGGGGTGATCAGGCCGACCACGCCGAGGGCTTCACGGGTCACTTCGACGTTGACGCCCGGGCGCACCGACGGTACGTAATCGCCCGACAGGCGCAGGCATTCACCGGCGAAGAATTTGAAAATGTTGCCGGCGCGGGTCACTTCGCCGATGGCTTCGGGCAGGGTCTTGCCCTCCTCCCGGGCCAGCAGTTGGCCGAGTTCTTCGCGGCGGGCGAGGATCTCGGTGCCGACTTTGTCCAGTGCATCGTGACGCGCCTGGATGCCCGAGGTCGACCAGGCCGGGAACGCGGCGCGGGCGGCTTCGATGGCGGCGTTGACTTGCGCTGCGTCAGCCTTGGCGTATTCACCGATGACATCGGACAAGTCAGAAGGGTTGATGTTGGTGCAATAGTCGGCACCGGCCACCCACTGACCGTTGATGTAGTTATCGAAACGCTTTGCATCTGCCACGGAGCTTCTCCTCTCACAAAAGCTGTCTAGGAACGCAGGGCGTCCCTGGCTGCGTCCCACGCGCGCGCGGGAACGATCGAGCCTTACGCAAAAAGCCGCTGATTGCTCAGCGGCCTTGTCGGGTCTGTTACTGCTTGCCTTGCTTGTCGATCAGCGCGGCCAGGGCTTCGTATTCTTCTGGCAGCAGATCGGTCAACGGCGTGCGCACAGGACCTGCGTCATAGCCAACGATCTTCGCGCCAGCCTTGACGATGCTCACTGCGTAACCGGCCTTGCGGTTGCGGATGTCCAGGTATGGCAGGAAGAAGTCGTCGATGATCTTGCCAACGGTCTCGTGATCGTCGCGGGCAATGGCGTGGTAGAAGTCCATCGCGGTTTTCGGGATGAAGTTGAACACCGCCGAGGAGTAGACCGGCACGCCCAGGGCCTTGTAGGCCGCGGCGTAGACTTCAGCGGTCGGCAGACCGCCCAGGTAGCTGAAACGATCGCCGAGGCGACGACGGATCGACACCATCAGTTCGATATCGCCCAGGCCGTCCTTGTAGCCGATCAGGTTCGGGCAGCGCTCGGCCAGTTGCTCCAGCTGAGTGGCGTTCAGGCGGCAGACGTTGCGGTTGTACACCACCACGCCGATCTTCACCGATTTGCACACGGCTTCAACGTGGGCGGCAACGCCGTCCTGGCTGGCTTCGGTCAGGTAGTGCGGCAGCAGCAACAGGCCCTTGGCGCCCAGGCGCTCGGCTTCTTGAGCGTATTCGATGGCCTGGCGGGTGGCACCACCGACACCGGCGAGGATTGGCACGCTGGTGGCGCAGGTATCGACGGCAGTCTTGATGACTTGGGAATACTCGCTGGCGGCCAGGGAGAAGAATTCACCGGTGCCGCCCGCTGCGAACAACGCAGAGGCGCCATACGGGGCCAGCCACTCGAGACGCTTGATGTAGCTGTCGCGATTGAAATCGCCATTGGCAGTGAAATCGGTGACCGGGAACGACAGCAGGCCAGACGAGAGGATGGACTTCAGTTCTTGTGGATTCATTATTCGAACACCCTGGACGCAAATGTTGTGTTGTAGGAAACGGTTCAGCTTCATGTGAAGTTGTAGGTCATCGTACAACTTAAAATGTGAACGTCAACTGCATTTCGTCTTTTGTTGGGGAGGCAGGCCAGGGCTGTTGGCGTGAAGCCTTCTAAATCGGGACTTAGGACGAGATTGGAAGACGAATGGAAATTGCCGCCAGGACGGCTCGTCGACCCTGTTAACTCTGCCAATAGGCACCGTTGCAGCGTGGGGACACAGCCCCAGGCACGGCGGTGCTGCGCACGGCTGTAGTTCCTTCACAATCTTTATTGAGTCGCCTTACGCGGCGATCAGCGCGGCCTCACAGGGAGGGACATTCTGTGGCGAGGGGATTTATCCCCTCGCCACAGAAGCAATGACTCGCCTCATTTCAACCGAAAGACGCTAGCCCTGCGCCTGCGCCTCTTCATGGGCCTGGCGCAACCGCTCGCGGCTGTTGGTCAGGTGCAGACGCATGGCCGCACGGGCGGCGTCGGAATCCTGGCGAGCAATGGCCTCGTAGATTTCCTCGTGCTCGCGGCTCAGGCGGTCCATGTAGTGCTGATGGTCGTCATGGGCCAGGCGCGCCGAGTTCAGCCGGGTACGCGGGATGATGCTGGTGCCCAGGTGGGTCATGATGTCGGTGAAGTAGCGGTTGCCGGTGGACAGGGCGATTTCCAGGTGGAAGGCGAAGTCCGAGGCCACCGCGTCGCTGGCGTGGGCCGCGCTTTCGTTCAAGGCATCAAGGGCCGCCCGCATCGCCGCCAGTTGCTCATCGCTGCGGCGCTGCGCCGCCAGCCCGGCGGATTCCACTTCCAGGCTGATGCGCAATTCCAGGATCGCCAGCACATCGCGCAAGGTCACTACCGTGGCCGGGTCGATGCGAAAACCGCTTGGGCTGGGCGTGTCCAGCACGAAGGTGCCAATGCCGTGGCGGGTTTCCACCTGGCCGGCCGCCTGCAACCGGGAAATTGCCTCGCGCACGACTGTGCGGCTGACGCCATGGGCTTCCATGATCGCCGACTCGGTGGGCAATTTATCGCCACGCTTGAGCAGGCCGTCGCGAATCTGCTCGGTCAGGACCGTCACCAGCTCCTGCGCCAGGCTGCGGCGCTTGCGGGGAAGGCGTGGGACGTTGATCGGGTTTTCCATGGTGTGTCTCTATATTTGGCAAGCGGCTAAGTGTGCATCATAGCGCAACGTGGTTGTACGATCACCGTGCTCACCGGTGGGCCTTGTCAAAGGTTACCGCCATGCATCGTTGTGGCGAGGGGATTTATCCCCGCTGGGCTGCGTAGCAGCCCCCTTGATCTATTGGCAGACTCAATATCGAGGACCGTTGATTTGAAAGGGGCGCTTCGCGCCCAGCGGGGATAAATCCCCTCGCCACAACAGCGTTCGACAATGACAATCAGGCGGTCACCGCCTGCTCCACCAGTTGGCCATTTTCGATACGCACGTGTCGCGGATGGAAACGTTTCAAACTGCTTCGATGGCCGACGCTGACAATGCTCAGGCCCGGCAACTGGTCGATCAAGGCCTGGTACAGCGTCGCCTCGTCCTCTTCATCCATGGCCGACGTGGCTTCGTCCATGTACAACCATAACGGCGCGTAAAGCAATGCGCGGGCGAAGGCCAGGCGTTGCTGCTCGCCGGGCGAGAGCATGCGCTGCCAATGGTTGCTTTCGTCCAACCGCGAAACCAAGTGCGGCAGGCGGCAGGTTTCCAGCACCTGAGCATAACGTTCGTTGGGGTAAACATCGCCGGCTTGTGGATAACTCAGCACTTCGCGCAGGCTGCCGATCGGCAAATAGGGCTTTTGCGGCAGGAACAGATAACGGGCCGACGGCAACAGAATGCTGCCATGCCCGGTGGGCCACAAATGCCCCATCGCCCGCAACAACGTGGACTTGCCGCTGCCGGAACGACCGCTGAGCATCACCCGCTCGCCCGGTTCGACATTCAGTTCGGCGTGGGTCAGCAAATGGCGACCATCGCTCAGGTCCAGCCCGAGGTTGCGTACGTTCAGCTCATTACCCTGGTTCTGAACATCGATGGCCGGCACGCGGTCTTCGTTGTCACTCATTGCCTGACGGAAACTCAACAAGCGATCACAGGTGGCCCGCCACGCGGCGAGGTTGGCGTAGGCGGTGATGAACCAACTGAAATTCTCCTGCACGTTACCGAACGCCGAACTTATCTGCATGAGTTCGCCCAGTTGGATCTTGCCGGAAAAATAGCGCGGCGCGGCGACCATGAACGGGAAAATGATCGCGATCTGGCCGTAGCCGGACGTGAAGAACGTCAGGCGCTTGGACACCCGCATGATGTCCCAGAAGTTATGCCAGACCAGGCCAAAACGCCCGCTCAGACGGCGATTCTCGTTGGGCTCGCCGTTATACAGCGCAATGCTCTCGGCATTCTCGCGCACCCGAACCATGGAGAAACGCAGGTCAGCCTCGAAGCGCTGCTGGTTGTTGTTCAAGCCGATCAAGCGACGACCGATCAGGTGCGTCAACCAGCTGCCCACCGCCGCATAAATCAGAGCGCACCAGAACATATAGCCCGGGATGGTGTAGCCGAACACTTCAATGCTGCCCGAAATGCCCCACAAGATAATCGAGAACGATACCAGGCTGACCACGGTGCGCAGCAGGCCCAGGCCCAGTTCCAGCGTGTTGGTGGTGAAACTGTTGAGGTCTTCGGATATCCGCTGGTCGGGGTTGTCGGTATAGCCGCCCTGCTCCAGTCGGTAGTAATTCTTGTCATCGAGCCAGCGGGCGAAGTGCTGCTCGGTGAGCCAGGCCCGCCAGCGAATGGTGAGCATCTGCGTGAGATACAAACGGTACACCGCGCCGAGGATCGCCACCGCAGCGATACCGCAGAAGTACAGGATCAACCGCCAGAATGCCGCGCTCTCCTTCTCTTGCAGGGCATTGTAGAAATCCCTGTTCCAATTGTTGAACCACACCGAAATCGCCACGCTGAACAACGACAGCGCTATCACGGCGATCAAAAGCATCCAGGCCTTGCCCTTCTCCTCACTGCGCCAGTATGGCGTGGTCATTTGCCAGACACGGCGGAAAAACTGGCCGCGCACCGCGTCATTGACCGCGGAATATTCAGCGTTCTGATTCATGGTTAAGGCTCTATAAAGAAAAGAACAGACTCGGGCCGATCATATAGAGCAACGGCCCGATGTGTCGCGGGGGTGGACAACATCTGTTCAGCGCAGGTTCAGCGACGTACCGGACGCTTTTGCAATTTGCGCTGCAAGGTCCGCCGGTGCATGCCCAAGGCGCGGGCCGTGGCGGAGATGTTGCCTTCGTGCTCGGTCAGCACGCGCTGGATGTGCTCCCATTGCAGGCGATCCACCGACATGGGGTTTTCCGGCACCAAGGTGTCGAGGTCGGCGTGTTCGGACAGCAGCGCCGCCAGCACGTCATCGGCATCCGCCGGTTTGCATAGGTAATTGCAGGCGCCGCGCTTGATGGCTTCGACCGCGGTGGCGATGCTCGAATAACCGGTGAGGATCACCACGCGCATTTCCGGGTCCAGTTCCAGCAGCTTGGGCAGCAGCACCAGGCCCGAATCGCCGTCCATTTTCAGGTCGAGGGCGGCATAGTCCGGCAGGTCGGCCTGGGCGATGGTCAGGCCCTCCTCGGCAGAACCGGCGGTGCTGACGCGAAAACCGCGGCGGGACATGGCGCGGGCCATGACGCGGGTGAAGGTGGCGTCGTCATCCACCAGCAGCAGGTGCGGCAGTTCTTCGCCGTCGACTTGGATCTCGTCACTCATATTCGTCTCCTCGGTCGGCATGGGGCAGGCGCAGCTCGGTGAGCGTGCCGCCTTCCTCATGGGGGTAGAGTTTCACCGAGCCGCCGGCGCGTGTCACGCTGGCCTTGCTCAAAAACAGGCCCAGGCCGAAACCTTTGCCCTTGGTGGTAAAAAACGGTTTGCCGATCTGCTCGGCAATCGCCAGCGGCACACCGGCGCCGTGGTCGCGAATGCAGATCGTCAGTTCATAGGCATCCCAGTCCAATACCACTTCCAAGCCTTCGGGGCAGGCGTCGGCGGCATTGTTCAGCAGATTCAGCAGCGCTTGGGTCAAGTCCGGCGGCGGCGCCATGCGCGGCACCGTGCCCTTGCCCAGGCACTGGAAGCGGTAACTGGCTTCGGGGCGCATCAGGTGCCAGCGATTCAGGGCATCGTCGAGCCAGAACGTGACTGCCTGCATGTCGATGTCCAACCGGCGATTGGCCTCGGCGGCGCGCACCAGGTATTGCAGGGTCTCCTTGCAGAGCTTGACTTGGTCCTGCAGCACGCTGAGGTCTTCCTGCAACGCCGGGTCTTTGTGATCCTGGCGCATTTCCTTGAGCAGCACGCTCATGGTCGCCAGCGGTGTGCCCAACTCGTGGGCGGCGCCGGCGGCCTGGGTCGCCACGGCCAGCAGTTGCTCGTCCCGCAGGCCTTCTTCGCGGCGAATGGCGCGCAACTCTTCCTGGCGGCGCAGCTCCTCGGCCATGCGCGCGGCAAAGAAGGTGATGACCGCGGCGGCCAGGGCGAAGCTCAACCACATGCCGTAGATCTGCAGGTTTTCCCGGGCGATGGGGAAGGTTTCCAGCGGATAGAACCGCGCCAGCAACAAGGTGTACAGCGCCAGGGCGATGCCAGACAGGATCAGCGAAAACCGCCACGGCAACGTCACGGCAGCGATGGTCAGCGGCACCAGGTAATAAGAGACGAAGGGGTTGGTGGAGCCACCGGAAAAATACAGCAGCGCGCTGTGGATAAACAGGTCGCAGGCCAGTTGCACGGCGTATTCAAGTTCGGTCACTGGCCATGAGGTGCGCAGGCGAATCGCCGTCAACGCGCAGAGTACGCTGGAGAAAACCAGGGTAATCGCCAATTGCAGCCAGGGCAGCGGCAGCAGGTCGAACCAATAGGCAAGCCCCACGGAGCCGGCCTGGGCCGCGAGGACCAGAATGCGGATAAACGTCAGGCGCCAGAGATTCTGGCGAGAAGCGGAAGTCATTTGCAAAGGGGCGAGCATGAGCTCTCCTGATGAGCGCTCCAGGCGGATCGCACGGAGTATAACCAACGCACGGCGGGCAGAGGCAGATATGCGGCAAAGCGCCACAGCCCCGAAATGACACACCGACCATTGTGGCGAGGGGATTTATCCCCGCTGGGGCGCGAAGCGGCCCCCAAAAAGGTCAGGCACCACGCCGAGCTGGGGCATGGCAATTCTGGGACTGCTACGCAGTCCAGCGGGGATAAATCCCCTCGCCACAGAAAGCCCTTCACCGAGCTGATCTGTATAGAAGTTGTAACTGTGCGAACCGCACCATAAACGCTAGAGTCTTATCGTTCACGCAGGCCCGGAACCTACACCCCTGCGCATCATCCCAAGGAGCTTTCATGCACACGTTCAGTCGCCCCGCCGCCCTGCTCGCCCTCAGCCTCGGCACCGTCGCCAGCCTGCCGGCCCTGGCCGCCGACGAGCTTCATTACAACCAGATCTCCCTGCGCGCCGAAGCCAGCCAGGAAGTGGCCCGCGACCTGATGATCGTCACCCTCTACACCGAGGAACAGAACACCGACCCGGCCAAGCTCGCCGCCGCCGTCAGCACCACCCTGAATAAAGCCATAGGCCAGGCCAAACAGGTCAAGGGCATCAACCTGAGCCAGGGCAGCCGCAACAGCTACCCGATCTACGACAACAAAGGCGGGAAAATCACCGGCTGGCGCGAACGCGCCGAACTGCGCCTGGAAAGCGCCGACTTCGCCGCCCTGTCCAAACTCACCGGCGAATTGCTCAGCGACATGAAAATGGGCGGCATGGACTTCGCCATCGCCACCGCCACTCGCCAGACCAGCGAAGACGCCCTGCTCAAGGACGCCGTCAACGCCTTCAAGGCGCGCGCCCAACTCGCCACCGAAGCCTTGGGCGGCAAGGGTTACAAAATCGTCAACCTGAACTTCAATACCAATGGTTATCCACAACCGTACATGCGCCCGCAGATGATGATGAAAGCGGCGTCCATGGATGCGGAGTCGGTGACGCCTGAGGTGGAAGCGGGCACCAGTAAGGTAACGATGACGGCGGATGGGGTGGTTGAGGTGTTGATGCAGTAACCATCCAAGGCAGCGGGTCAATCGCACTGATTGCAATTGATCCGCCTGTTAGGGGAGGCCCCTTTAGCCTGGCGACACGGTCCATACATCTTATTTCAGCAAGGCAACGGCCGCTTTAGCGAGCTGGATGAACAACTCATCATCCTGCGCATCAAAATCGCCATCCCCGTCGGCATCTCCTTTTACGTCCACCTTGTCGTAGCGGCCGTTCTTCAGAGAGGAGGACACAGAGGTGGAAAAATCCAGCTCTTTCCCGCTGTAGAACTCGAACAGGACCTCTGGGCTACTATCACGATCCAGGTCTTCGATAGATATGCGAATTTCTTTAGCGGCCATGATTACACCTCTTCCAATGAATAAAGTAATAACGGCATCGCTACAGAAGAGGAGCGCGCCTGGATCCAACCTACCTCCAGGCGCACAGCGTCGCTACTGTCAGATCTGTCAGGTGTATGCCTGTACAGCGGCTCTCAAGGTGCTGGGCTCGCCGGCGCTTCAAGCTGATCCAACGCCTTGTCCACCAGCAACTGGCACAACTCCACCAACTGATGAATTCCCAACGCCACACTGCGCCGCGTGCCCTCCACTTCAAACGCCAGGTCCTCGGCCATGGTCTTGATCGAGGCTAGGGTTTCGGAAGTGCTGGTCAACAGCGTATCGGTGTCGGCCTTGGCGGTAACGGAGAACAGGCTATCGATGCGTGGATCGGTACTGGGCTTTGAAGGCTTCGGATTGAGGTAATGATCGAGGGCCCGATCGGCGGCGGCTCGGTCTTTTAGCAGGTCTTCGATGGCGTCGAATTCTGCTAGGGGGTTTGTTCTGTTGAAGGGGGGATCGGGGACTGACTTATCCATATTCAATGCTCCTGCTTAAAAAGTTGGAGCCATCCCTGTGTCGTTTCCACGCGACAATAGGTGGCAGCTGTACGCGGGGTGGAAATACCGGTAAGCAGGACCCGGCCAGACCGAAGTCTGCCCACGCACAGCCGCCAGGACGCAGTTTGCAGACGAAACGAGACGTCGGCAACACGATGTTCAGCCATGCCCTACTAATTCAGGTTTCCACACCCGATCGCTGCTTTGGCAGCGACGTTCAAAGGTTAGAGCCCCCACTTCCGACCGGCAACCCTAAAAAGCTGTGGGATGTTTCGTTTCAGGACCGATGATCCTTCCGACAAAAATGAATGACTCATCACACCTCCTGGCGCAGCAACCCCGTGGCGAGGGAGCTTGCTCCCGCTGGGCTGCGCAGCAGCCCCAAACCTGACACCTCGGTACGTCAGATGAATGCAGTCGCTGCTGTTGGGGCCGCTTCGCGCCCCAGCGGGAGCAAGCTCCCTCGCCACGGGTTTGGTGGTCGGCGGGACATAGACATATTGCTTCGACCTCTGCTGGGGTCTTCTCAGAACGGAGTCGCACAATAGTTTTGACATCTCCAAAAACAGCACGAGAGAACTGTCCACGTTTTATGGAATGTGGACAGCGAAAGATTCGGCCGCCTTGAAAAGTCAAAATATTTTTCTTAGGCATGAAATGACCAGCCTTCATACCTGGGCTTTCAGGCCACCTTCGCGAACAAACCCACACACAACTGATCGGGTACATTCGTGAGAGATAGGCCGGCTACTAGGCCGCCTTCGCGAGCAGGCTCGCTCCCACAATGGATTGGGATATGACCGGGAGAGCCAGGTCGGCTACCAGGCCGCCTCGCGAGCAAGCTTTGCTCCCACAGATTTGAAGGGTGCACGACCGCAAGAGCCAGGTCGGCTATAAGGCCGCCTCGGCCCGGCTTTTGATCTGAGGGCCCCGTTAACCACGATGGCCGAACGCAGGCATTGTGGAGTGGGCATCCCGGCATGGATGCCGGGATAGCCGCGCAGGGCCATGGATGGCCCATCGCGGCGGGCCCACGGAGCAATGCCGGAGTGAGGGCACACCGAGCTAAGCGAGGTGCCGAGTGGTGGGGCAAAGCGCTTTTGGTTACTTTTGGCTGGTCCGGCTCCCGGCTCCTCCAAAAGTGACCCGCCGTAAGGGCGGAACCCTAAGTAGCCGTTACCGCAGCAATGGATATGTACCCGACTGGAAGGCCGCCATCGCGAGCAAGCTCCCCACAGTTTGATCGGAGTACAGCAGGAAGAACCAGGCCGGCTATCAGGCCGCCTCACCCAAGAAGCTATACCCAAACCCCACGGTCCCCCTCACTTTTCGATATTTCCAACACCCCCACCCGCAACGCTACTCTGCTGAAAACCTCACCGCCCCCAAGGGATTTCATGGACAGAACCACCTTCAAGCCCCTCCTGCTCGCCCTGGCCCTGATCGGCAGCGCCCCACTGGCCCAGGCCGCCACCACCCTGGTCTACTGCTCCGAAGCCAGCCCCGCCGGCTTCGACCCCAGCCAATACACCAGCGGTACCGACTTCGACGCCTCGGCCGAAACCGTCTTCAACCGCCTCACCCAATTCAAGCGCGGCGGCACCGAGGTCGAACCCGGATTGGCGACGAGCTGGGACGTATCGCCCGATGGCCTGGCCTACACCTTCCACCTGCGCGACGGCGTGAAATTTCACACCACCGACTACTTCACCCCCACCCGCAACTTCAACGCCGACGACGTGCTGTTCACCTTCCAACGCCTGCTCGACCCACAACACCCGTTTCGCCAGGCCTACCCCACCGAATCGCCGTACTTCACCGACATGGGCCTGAACACCACGATCAAAAACGTCGAGAAAGTCGACGAGCACACCGTCCGCTTCAGCCTGAACAACGTCGATGCGGCTTTCGTACAGAACCTGGCGATGAGTTTTGCCTCGGTGCAGTCCGCCGAATACGCCGCGCAATTATTGAAGGAAGGCAAGGCCGGCGACCTGAACCAGAAACCCGTCGGCACCGGGCCGTTCGTGTTCAAGCGTTACCAGAAGGATTCGCAGATCCGCTACACCGCCAACACCGCGTACTGGAAGCCCGAGGACGTGAAGCTCGACAACCTGATTTTTTCCATCACCCCGGACGCCGCCGTGCGCCTGCAAAAGCTCAAGCGCGGCGAATGCCAGGTCAGCGGTTATCCGCGCCCGGCCGACATCGAGGTGATGGAGCAAGACCCGAACCTGCGGGTGCTCAAGCAGCCCGGTTTCAATCTCGGTTTCCTGGCCTACAACGTGACGCACCCGCCGCTGGACCAGCTCAAGGTCCGCCAGGCGCTGGACATGGCCATCGATAAACCGGCGATCATCAAGGCCGTTTACCAAGGCGCCGGGCAGCTGGCGCAGAACGCCTTGCCGCCGGCCCAGTGGTCGTTCGACCCGGCGATCCAGGACGCGCCCCATGACGTGACCAAGGCCAAGGCGCTCCTTAAGGAAGCCGGGGTTGCGCCCGGTACAACCATTGATTTGTGGGCGATGACGGTGCAGCGCGCCTCCAACCCCAACGCGCGGATGTCGGCGCAAATGATCCAGCAGGATTGGGCCAGGATTGGCATCAAGGCCAACATCGTCAGCTACGAATGGGGCGAGTACATCAAGCGCGCCAAGAACGGCGAACACGACGCGATGATCTACGGCTGGACCGGCGACAACGGCGATCCGGACAACTGGCTCGGCGTGCTTTATAGCTGCGCGGCGGTCAAGGGCAGCAACTACGCCAAGTGGTGCGACCCGGCCTACGACCGGTTGGTCCAGCAAGCCAAGGTCGCGGCCGACCGGCAAAAACGGATCGAGCTGTACCAGCAGGCGCAGAAAATCCTCAAGCAGCAGGTGCCCATCACGCCCATTGCCAACTCAACGGTGTTCCAGCCGATACGCAAGGAAGTGGTGGATTTCAAACTCAGCCCATTTGGCCTCACACCCTTCTACGGCGTGGGTTTGAACAAGTAAAACCCGCCCCATGGCGGTGCGTCGCGGCCTTGCGCCGCACCGCCAAGGAGCGCGTTTCGCCCCAAAAAAGCCTGCGCAAACGGTCAAATGCGTCAGAAGTTACAAAGATGCGACATTAAGGTACGTTCGTGCCACTGTTTCAGACTTGTAACCGCTCTGGATCTTGCATTGGGTATGGGGCCTGCATAAGTATCCGCAGGACGACTCACGAGGTCGCCCTCAAATCCAAAAATGACAACAAATCATGAGGCCAACATGCTTAAACACGCGGTCATTCCGTTTTTAGTCGGCGCAGGCTTGTTAGCCAGCGCTCCTTTCGCTTCCGCCGCGACTAACCTGGTGTTCTGCTCCGAAGGCAGCCCGGCCGGTTTCGACCCTGGTCAGTACACCACCGGAACCGACTTCGACGCCTCTGCAGAAACCATGTTCAACCGCCTGACCCAGTTTGAGCGCGGCGGCACCGCCGTGATTCCTGGCCTGGCCACCAAGTGGGACATTTCCGAAGACGGCCTCACCTACACTTTCCACCTGCGTGAAGGCGTCAAGTTCCACACTACCTCGTACTTCAAGCCGACCCGTGAATTCAATGCCGACGACGTGCTGTTCACGTTCAACCGCATGATCAACAAGGACGACCCTTTCCGTAAGGCGTACCCGACCGAATTCCCGTACTTCACCGACATGGGGATGGACACCAACATCACCAAGATCGATAAAGTCGACGACCACACCGTCAAGTTCACCCTCAAGGATGTAGACGCCGCGTTCATCCAGAACATGGCGATGAGCTTCGCCTCGATCCAGTCCGCCGAATACGGCGCCCAACTGCTCAAGGAAGGCAAGGCCCCGGACATCAACCAGAAGCCGGTCGGCACTGGCCCGTTCGTGTTCAAGAGCTATCAGAAAGACTCCAACATCCGCTACACCGGGAACAAGGACTACTGGAAGCCTGACGACGTGAAGATCGACAACCTGATCTTCGCCATCACCACCGACCCGTCGGTGCGCATGCAGAAGCTCAAGAAAAACGAATGCCAGATCACCCTCTTCCCACGCCCGGCCGACCTCAAGGCCCTGAAGGAAGACAAAGCGTTGAAGATGCCTGACCAGGCGGGTTTCAACCTGGGCTATATCGCCTACAACGTGATGGACAAGATCAAGGGCAGCAACGAGCCGAACGTGCTGGCCAACCTGAAGGTCCGCCAGGCGCTGGACATGGCGGTCAACAAGCCACAGATCATCGACTCGGTGTACCAGGGCGCCGGCCAACTGGCGGTCAACGCCATGCCGCCGACCCAGTGGTCCTACGACACCACCATCAAGGACGCCAAGTACGATCCTGAGAAAGCCAAGGAGCTGCTCAAGGAAGCCGGCGTCAAGGAAGGCACCAACATCACCCTGTGGGCGATGCCGGTGCAGCGTCCGTACAACCCGAACGCCAAGTTGATGGCCGAGATGCTGCAGTCCGATTGGAAGAAAATCGGCCTGAACGTCAACATCGTCAGCTACGAATGGGGCGAGTACATCAAGCGTTCCAAGGGCGGCGAGAACCAGGCCATGATCATTGGCTGGAGCGGTGACAACGGTGACCCGGACAACTGGCTCAACGTGCTGTTCGGCTGCGACTCGCTGGCCGGCAACAACTTCTCCAAATGGTGTGACAAGAAGTTCGATGGCCTCGTGAAAGAAGCCAAGCGCACCACCGACCAGGCCAAGCGCACCGAACTGTACAAACAGGCGCAACACGTCCTCAAGGATGCTGTGCCAATGACACCTATCGCTCACTCGACGGTGTATCAACCCATGCGCGCCAACGTGCAGGACTTCAAGATCAGCCCCTTTGGCTTGAACTCCTTCTACGGCGTCAGCATCAGCAAGTAAGGTGACCTGTGGCGAGGGAGCTTGCTCCCGCTGGGCCGGTCCGACGCTTCGGGCGTAGCAGCCCCTTTCTGAGCGCGATGGCGGACTATCAACGACGCCATCGCGAGCAGGACTCGCTCCCACGCCATGCCGTCGCCCTGTCTGCCGAGACCAAGACCTAGGAAATTGCCTACATCCAAAAGCACTGCGTCCCACAGCAGTTGGTTTAGGACGTGTCGCCTTTTCCCACAAGTCTTTCAGGCGTTTCCGCATTTACCGCCTGGCCCACGACCCATAACGTCGGGGCTGCCGGTTTGCTGGCCCTGTGGCATCGCTGTTTACGCAATGGAATGAGCCCAGTGCTCCGGACCTGTCCCCGGAAGGACACCGGATCACTGATCAACACCCCGAAACGAGAGAGGGAGCGTCATGCGCCATACCTTGGTTTTATCCGCATTGCTGGGCACCGGCCTGTTGGCCGCCACCTCCGCAGCCCAGGCCGCCGGTGGCAGCCTGGTGTTTTGTTCCGAAGGCAGCCCCGCCGGTTTCGACACCGCGCAATACACCACGGCCACCGACAACGATGCCGCCGAACCGCTGTACAACCGCCTGGCCGAGTTTGAAAAAGGCGCGACCAATGTAGTCCCAGGCCTGGCGACGAGCTGGGACATTTCCGAAGATGGCTTGAAGTACACCTTCCACCTGCGCGAAGGGGTGAAATTTCATACCACCGATTACTTCACGCCGACCCGGGATTTCAACGCCGACGACGTGCTGTTTACCTTCAACCGCATGCTTGACCCGCAGCATCCGTTCCGCAAGGCCTACCCCACCGAGTTCCCGTACTTCAACGGCATGAGCCTGAACAAGAACATTGCCAAGGTCGAAGCAACCGGGCCGCTGACGGTGGTAATGACGCTCAACAGCGTCGACGCCGCGTTCATCCAGAACATTGCCATGAGCTTCGCCGCGATCCTCTCGGCCGAATACGCCGACCAACTGCTCAAGGGCGGCAAGCCGAGCGACATCAACCAGAAGCCGATCGGCACCGGGCCGTTCGAGTTCAAGAGCTATCAGAAAGACTCCAATATTCGTTATGTCGCCAACGACAAGTACTGGGCGCCGGAACGGGTGAAACTGAAAAACCTGATCTTCTCCATCAACACCGACGCCTCGGTGCGGGTGCAGAAGCTCAAGGCCAACGAATGCCAGGTCACCCTGCATCCACGTCCCGCCGACGTGCCGGCCTTGAAGAACGATCCCAAGCTGCAACTGATCGAAAAACCGGGTTTCAACCTCGGCTACATCGCCTATAACACCCGCCACAAGCCGTTCGACCAGGTCGAAGTGCGCCAGGCGCTGGACATGGCGGTGAACAAGCAAGGCATTCTCAACGCCGTTTACCAAGGTGCGGGGCAACTGGCGCAGAACGCCATGCCGCCGACGCAATGGTCCTACGACGACACCATCAAGGACACGCCCTACAACCCGGAAAAAGCCAAGGAGTTGCTCAAGGCCGCCGGGGTCAAGGAAGGCACCGAAATCACCCTCTGGGCCATGCCCGTGCAACGCCCGTACAACCCCAACGCCAAGCTGATGGCCGAGATGCTCCAAGCGGACTGGGCGAAGATCGGCCTGAAGGTGAAGATCGTCAGCTACGAATGGGGCGAATACATCAAGCGCACCAAGAACGGCGAGCACGACATCAGCCTGATCGGTTGGACCGGCGACAACGGGGACCCGGACAACTGGCTGGGCACGCTCTATAGCTGCGACGCCATTGGCGGCAACAACTACTCCATGTGGTGTGACCAGGATTACGACAAGCTGATCAAGCAGGCCAAGGTCGTCACCGACCGTGACCAGCGCACCGTGCTCTACAAACAGGCCCAGCAGTTGCTCAAGCAGCAAGTGCCGATCACCCCTGTTGCCCACTCGACGGTCAACCAGCCGCTGAGTGCCAAAGTCGAAGGGTTCAAGGTCAGCCCCTTCGGTCGCAACGTCTTCTCGGGCGTCAGCCTGAACCCATAACCGCTTAGCCGCACAGCGAGGGCTTCCCTGGAAGCCCTCACGCAGAAGTCTTGCCTTAATTCGCCGATCAGGCGCAAAGCAAACGTTTGCAAGCTGCAAATGAGTTCCAAACCGATAGCCGTATCACCAAAAAAGAACGGCATGAAAAAGAAAGAAAAGGAGCGTTACCGATGAAACTGAGCAGCACCGCGATACTGGCCTTGGCCATCAGCAGCGTTACGGCCACGGCTTACGCTGAATCCCAGAGCCAGGCAGTCACCCCAGTGACCCTCAAGACCACCAGCGAGCAAAGCGAAGCCAAGGGCTTCATCGACGGCCAATCCGTCACGGGTAGCACGCGCAACTGGTACGCCAACGAGCAATTCAAGCGCGGCACGAAACTCACCTATCGCAAGAACGGCGAAGCACGCGAGACCGATCGCCGTATCAACTGGCTGCAAGGCACCATCATCAAGTACAACTCGGGCTTCACCGAAGGCACCGTAGGCTTCAGCACCGAAGTGGCGGCCTACAATGCCATCGCCCTCGACCGGGATCGCAAGGACCTGGCGTCCAACAATGGCGGTGCACCGACCACCCGTCCTGGGGCCGGCAACAACCGTACCCTGACCCATGAAGGCGGCGACGCTGTGGGCCAGTGGAGCAAACTGGGCCTGGCCAACGTCAAGGCCCGCGTGTCCAACACCACCCTGACCGCCGGCCGCCAGAACTTCAGCAGCCCGATGGTCGACGTCATCGGCAACCGTGCCCTGCCTTCCAGCTTCCAAGGTGTGAGCCTGCACAGCGAAGAGTTCGAAAACCTGGGCTTCGACATCGCCACCTTCGACCGCAACTCGCCACGTACCGAAGAGAGCCAGCGCAAGTTCCGCTCCGAATACGGTGACAGCAGCGTCGAGACCGATCACGTCAACACCGCCGGTATCACTTACCAGCCACTGGCCAGCCTGAAGACCAGCCTCTGGGCGACCCAGGCCGAGGACATGTGGAACCAGTACTACTTCGGCGCCACCCACGAGCTGGGCGACAGCTCGGTACTGAGCCTGACCACCGGCCTGAACTACTACAAGACCGTGGATTCGGGCAAAAGCAAGCTGGGTGAAATCGACAACGACACCTATTCCCTGTCGTTCGGTCTGACGCACCAGGCCCACAGCCTGACCTTCTCATACCAGGAAGTGAACGGTAACGAGTACTTCGACTACCTGCACGAAACCAACGGCATCTACCTGGCCAACTCCCTGCTGTCGGACTTCAACGGCCCGAACGAGAAATCCTTCCAGATCGCCTATGGCCTGAACATGGCCGAATACGGCGTACCAGGCCTGAAGTTCAACATCTACCAGGCGCGCGGCTGGGGCATCGACGGCACGCACTACAACAGCACCGGTTATAGCGACGTGCGGGCCATGGACGGTGAGCACCACTATGAATACGGCGTCGGCGCGTCCTATGCCGTACAGAGCGGCCCTCTGAAAGCCACCGCGATCCGTGCGACCTACACCGCACACCGCGCCAGCGAAAACCAGGCCGACGGCAGCCTCAACGAATTCCGCCTGGTCACCACCATCCCGTTCAACATTCTCTAAACTGCCACCGGGCGGTCGACTCACAAGGTCGCCCGCCCGGTCTTTTGCCAATTACCCGATTGCAGAGGATTGACGATGAACATGATCCCCCTACGCGCCGCCATCGCCGCCGCGCTGCTGAGTGTCGCCGTTGGCGCCACCGCCAAGCCCCTGGTGGTTTGCACAGAAGCCAGCCCGGAAGGCTTCGACATGGTCCAGTACACGACTGCAGTCACCGCCGATGCCGTGGCGGAAACCATTTTCAATCGCCTGGCCGACTTCAAGCCCGGCACCACCGAAGTGATTCCGGCCCTGGCCGAATCCTGGGACATCAGTGACGACGGCCTGACCTACACCTTCCACCTGCGCAAGGGCGTCAAGTTCCACACCACCGAATACTTCAAGCCGACCCGCGACATGAACGCCGACGATGTGGTCTGGAGTTTCCAGCGCCAGCTGGACCCGAACCACCCGTGGCACAAACTGTCGAGCGTGGGCTTCCCCTACTTTGAAAGCATGGGCTTCAAGGAACTGCTGAAAAACGTCGAGAAAGTCGACGAGCACACGGTCAAGTTCACCCTGACCCGCCGCGAAGCGCCATTCCTGGCCGACATCGCCATGGCCTTCTCCTCGATCTACCCGGCCGAATATGCCGACCAGTTGCTCAAGGCAGGCAAAACCGGCGACCTCAACAGCAAGCCAATCGGCACCGGCCCGTTCGTGTTCCAGCGCTACAACAAGGACGCCCAGGTTCGCTTCAAGGCCAACCCGGACTACTTCCGTGGCAAGCCGCCAGCCGATGCGCTGGTATTGGCCATCGCCACCGACAACAACGTGCGCATGCAAAAGCTCAAGACCAATGAGTGCCAGATCGCGCTGTACCCCAAGCCCGATGACATCCCCAGCATCAAGAAAGACCCGAACCTGAAGGTCACCGAGCTGGACGCGATGACCGTCTCCTACACCGCCCTGAACACCAGCCACAAATACATGAGCGACGTGCGGGTGCGCAAAGCCATCGACCTGGCCTTCGACAAGGAAGCCTACGTCAACGCGCTGTTCGGCAAGGGCAACGCCACCGCGGCGGTCAACCCCTACCCGCCGACCCTGCTGGGCTACAACCACGATCTGAAGAACCCGGCCCGCGACCTCGACAAGGCCCGCCAATTGCTCAAGGAAGCCGGCGTGCCGGAAGGCACCGTGTTCACCCTGTTTACCCGCAACGGCGGCGGCCCGACCAACCCCAACCCGATGCTCGGCGCGCAGATGATGCAGGCCGACCTGGCGAAAGTCGGGATCAAGGTCGACATCCGCGTGATGGAATGGGGCGAAATGCTCAAGCGCGCGAAAAACGGCGAACACGACATGGTGTCCGCCGGATGGGCGGGCGACAACGGCGATCCGGATAACTTCCTGACGCCTATGCTCAGTTGCGAAGCCGCCAAGAACGGCGAAAACTACGCGCGCTGGTGCAACGAGAAATTCCAGGCGCTGCTCGACCAGGCACGCGCCTCAGTGAACCCCGAGGAGCGCGCCAAACTCTATGAGCAGGCCCAGGTGATTTTCAACCAGGACCAGCCATGGATCAGCATGGCCCACACTCGGATGTTCACGGCAATGCGCAGCAACGTAGAGGGCTACGTGATTAGCCCGCTCACCACCAATAACTTCGCCACTACCCAGGTGAAGTAGATAAGAAAACGCCCGGCCGCTCTTGATCAAAGAGTTGCCGGGCACGCCTAACCGGCTGATGAGGTACACCTGAAGATGTTTAGTTTTATTGCCCGCCGACTGGGATTATTGATCCCCACGTTCTTCGGCATCACCTTGCTGACCTTCGCGTTGATTCGCATGATCCCCGGCGACCCCGTGGAAGTGATGATGGGCGAACGTCGGGTCGATCCCGAAATGCATGCACAGGCAATGGAACGCCTTGGCCTCAACAAACCGCTGTATGCCCAGTACCTGGACTACATCGGCAAACTGGCCCACGGCGACCTCGGCGAATCGCTGCGCACCCGTGAAAGCGTATGGACCGAGTTCAGCTCACTGTTTCCCGCGACCCTGGAACTGTCCATGGCCGCGCTGTTGTTCGCCGGTATCCTGGGCCTGCTGGCCGGGGTGATCGCGGCACTCAAGCGAGGATCCCTGTTCGACCATGGGGTGATGGGCATCTCCCTGGCGGGGTATTCGATGCCGATCTTCTGGTGGGGCCTGATCCTGATCATGTTCTTCTCGGTGTCCCTGGGCTGGACGCCGGTGTCGGGACGGATCGACCTGCTCTACGACATCGAGCCGAAAACCGGCTTCATGCTGATCGACACGCTGCTGGCCGACGAGCCGGGCGCGTTCCTCGATGCCCTGCATCACCTGATCCTGCCGGCCATCGTGCTGGGCACCATTCCGCTGGCGGTGATCGCCCGCATGACCCGCTCTTCGATGCTCGAAGTACTGCGCGAAGACTACATCCGCACCGCCAAGGCCAAGGGCCTGTCGCCGTCGCGCGTGGTGTTCGTCCACGGCCTGCGCAACGCGCTGATCCCGGTGCTGACCGTGGTCGGCCTGCAAGTCGGCACGCTGCTGGCCGGCGCGGTCCTGACCGAAACGATCTTCTCCTGGCCGGGCATCGGCAAGTGGCTGATCGAAGCCATCGGCGCCCGGGACTATCCCGTGGTGCAGAACGGCATCCTGTTAATCGCCTGCCTGGTGATTCTGGTCAACTTCGTCGTGGACATCCTCTACGGCTTTGCCAACCCACGCATCCGTCACCAGCGCTGAGATCAAGACCATGAGTACTCCAACTACCGCGGTAGCAGTCGATCAAAGCCTGCTGTACCCGTCCCCGTACAAAGAATTCTGGCACGCGTTTTCCCGCAACAAGGGCGCCGTCGCCGGGCTGCTGTTCATGATCCTGATCGTGTTCTGCGCGATCTTCGCCCCGTGGGTCGCGCCGCACGACCCGAGCGAGCAATACCGCGACTTCCTGCTGACGCCGCCGGCCTGGCTGGAAGGTGGGCAGATGCAATTCCTGCTGGGCACCGACGAACTGGGCCGCGACCTGCTCTCGCGCCTGATCCAAGGCTCGCGGCTGTCGTTGCTGATCGGCTTGTCATCGGTGGTGATGTCGCTGATCCCGGGCATCCTGCTGGGGCTGTTCGCCGGGTTCTTCCCGCGCATCCTCGGCCCGACCATCATGCGCCTGATGGACATCATGCTGGCCCTGCCATCATTGCTGCTGGCCGTGGCGATCGTCGCCATCCTCGGCCCAGGCCTGATCAACACCGTGATCGCCATCGCCATCGTCTCGCTGCCGTCCTACGTGCGCCTGACCCGCGCCGCCGTGATGGGCGAACTGAACCGCGACTACGTGACCGCCGCCCGCCTGGCCGGTGCCGGCCTGCCGCGCCTGATGTTCATCACCGTGCTGCCCAACTGCATGGCACCGCTGATCGTCCAGGCGACCTTGAGCTTCTCCTCGGCGATCCTCGACGCCGCCGCCCTGGGTTTCCTCGGCCTCGGCGTGCAGCCGCCTACCCCGGAGTGGGGCACCATGCTGGCCTCGGCCCGCGACTACATCGAACGCGCCTGGTGGGTCGTGAGCCTGCCTGGCTTGACCATTTTGCTCAGCGTGCTGGCAATCAACCTGATGGGCGACGGGCTGCGCGATGCGCTGGACCCGAAACTCAAGAATGCCGCCTGAGGAGATTCCCATGTCACTGCTAGAAATCAAGAATCTCAACGTCCGCTTCGGCGACGCCACCGCCGTGCCGGTGGTCGACGGCCTGGACCTGAGTGTGGAAAAAGGCGAAGTCCTGGCGATCGTCGGCGAATCGGGCTCGGGTAAATCCGTGACCATGATGGCGCTGATGGGCCTGATCGAGCACCCCGGCATCGTCACCGCCGATGCGCTGAACTTCGACGGCAAGAACATGCTCAAGCTGAGCAACCGCCAGCGCCGGCAGATCGTCGGCAAGGACCTTGCGATGGTCTTCCAGGATCCGATGACCGCGCTCAACCCCAGCTACACCGTGGGTTTCCAGATCGAAGAAGTGCTGCGCCTGCACCTGAAGATGTCCGGCAAGGCCGCCCGCAAGCGCGCCATCGAACTGCTGGAAAAAGTCGAGATTCCCGGCGCGGCCAGCCGCATGGACGCCTATCCGCATCAACTGTCCGGCGGCATGAGCCAGCGCGTGGCGATTGCCATGGCGATTGCCGGTGAGCCGAAGCTGCTGATCGCCGACGAACCGACCACCGCCCTCGACGTGACCATCCAGGCGCAGATCATGGACCTGCTGCTGGCCCTGCAAAAAGAGCAGGACATGGGCCTGGTGCTGATCACCCACGACCTCGCCGTCGTCGCTGAAACCGCCCAGCGCGTCTGCGTGATGTACGCAGGCCAAGCCGTGGAAGTCGGCCAGGTGCCGCAGCTGTTCGACATTCCGGCCCACCCCTACAGCGAAGCGCTGCTGGCGGCGATCCCGGAACACAGCATGGGCGCCGAGCGCCTGGCGACATTGCCCGGCATCGTCCCCGGTCGCTATGACCGCCCACAAGGCTGCCTGCTGTCGCCGCGCTGCCCGTACGTGCAGGACAACTGCCGTCAACAACGCCCGGCCCTCGATCCGAAATCCAACAGCCTCGCCCGCTGCTTCTACCCGTTGAACCAGGAGGTGGCGTGATGGCCGTCGTACTTACCGCCCGTGACCTGACCCGTCATTACGAAGTGTCCCGTGGCATGTTCAAGGGCCACGCGACCGTGCGCGCCCTCAACGGCGTGTCGTTCGAACTGGAAGCCGGCAAGACCCTGGCCGTGGTGGGTGAATCCGGTTGCGGCAAATCCACCCTCGCCCGGGCCCTGACGCTGATTGAAGAACCGTCCGCCGGCTCCTTGAAAATCGCCGGCCAGGAAGTGGCCGGCGCCAACAAGGCCGAACGCAAGCAACTGCGCAAAGACGTGCAGATGGTCTTCCAGAGCCCTTACGCGTCCCTCAACCCGCGGCAGAAAATCGGTGATCAGCTGGCCGAGCCATTGCTGATCAACACCAACCTGTCGGCCACCGAGCGGCGCGAGAAAGTCCAGGCGATGATGAAGCAGGTGGGCTTGCGCCCTGAGCATTACCAGCGCTACCCGCACATGTTCTCCGGCGGCCAGCGCCAGCGCATCGCCCTGGCCCGCGCCATGATGCTGCAACCCAAGGTGCTGGTGGCGGACGAACCGACGTCGGCGCTGGACGTGTCGATCCAGGCCCAGGTGCTGAACCTGTTCATGGACCTGCAGCAGGAATTCAACACCGCCTACGTGTTCATTTCCCACAACCTGGCGGTGGTGCAGCACGTCGCCGACGACGTGATGGTGATGTACCTCGGCCGCCCGGTGGAAATGGGCCCCAACGAGTCCATCTACAGCCGCCCGCTGCACCCGTACACCCAGGCGCTGCTGTCGGCCACCCCGACCATCCACCCGGACCCGAACAAGCCGAAGATCAAGATCGTCGGCGAACTGCCCAACCCGCTCAACCCACCGTCCGGCTGCGCTTTCCACAAGCGCTGCCCGTATGCGACCGAGCGTTGCAAGACTGAGGAACCGGCGCTGCGCCCGTTGGATAACCGGCTGGTGGCGTGTCACTACGCCGAGCGGTTCCTCGACGGTGCTGCATAAAGCAGAAGGTAGATAAGCTCTTGTGGCGAGGGGATTTATCCCCGTTGGGCTGCGCAGCAGCCCTAAAGCAATGAACTCAATCTTCCTGGCGCACCGAGTTGCCTGGTTTGGGGCCGCTGCGCAGCCCAGCGGGGATAAATCCCCTCGCCACAGAGGTAAAATTTCACCTTGGGTCATGCGCCGGGCATAAAAAACCCCGCCAGCCCCGACTGAATATCAGTTGGGGCTGGAGGGGTTTTCTTTAGGCTATAGCCCTACGTCTGGCTATCGCCCTCTTCATCCTCATCACCATCCGGCGGATCAACCGGCGAACCATCGTCATCCTCGCCATCGTCTGGATCGCCTGCGTCCGCATCGGTCGCGGCAAGCATCAACTCACCCTGCGCAACCTGCCCACTCGATGCATGCTGATCATGCTGATCGCATTCCGCCCACGCGATGGTGGAGCCCAGGGACAACATCACCAAAACCTTCAATAGCAACATCATGCGTAGAAGCTTATTCATAGCCAATTCCTTCTTTCCGGATAAAGCCGGGGCCCGACGGCGCTCAACAAAATCTAGTTCTGAACCGCCCGGTTCACCAGATAAGACGCCCCCGTACAGCCAGAAATGCCGTCGCTGTACAGAATGGTTTCGAATAAGCCTTATCCCCAAATCTACTAACGCCACAAACCTCCCTTGTGGGAGCGGGCTTGCTCGCGAAGAGGCCGGCACATCCAGTATCCAGGCAGGCTGCCCCACCGCTTTCGCGAGCAAGCCCGCTCCCACAATTTGAATGGGTGTGGTCACAAAGCAGTGCCAAACCAAAACCCTTTTGGGGCCGCCGGGCATTGAGCCCTACAGACAAATACCCGGTAACACGGAACGCTCGTCCCGAGGCTACGTCGCCTTGCGCCTTTGCCTACAACTAAGCCAGAATCCGCCCGCTTGTGCGCTTTGGGGTGGGTCTTTATGGTTACCGGGTCGCTGAAATTCAGCGGTCGGGTTTAGCAGCCTGAATCCCTAGACGCATAGAGTTCCGCATTGTTGAGCAGGTGTTGATGCCTGCCATGTAATGGCGGTTGTGCGTGGGAGACCCTCGGGTCTGCCGGCTCTAGGGGTCCGGTCTGCTAACCCGCGTACAGTCGCCACCCTCTTCGTTTAGCAGCGATGCCTGGCGGCTCCATTACCCCTAGGAGCATCACCATGTTCAAAGCCACACCGAACCCACCCGAATCAGACCCCACCTCTGCCTATTCCAGCCTAGACCCGGAAAAATTCCACGAAGCCACTGAGCGGGCGCTCGATTATTACTTGAAGCCGGAACAGGCCAAGGCCAAGAAAGAACCGCCAGCGCGCCAGCTCTTCACTGTGGTGGAAGGCGTCGATAGCGAAAGCCTGCTCGCCAACCTCAGCGAAAACCTCGCCTCCGCCAACGCCATGATCAGCGACCTGGCATTCGACCTTGAAGGCTCTCGCCGACAGGTTGCGATGGGTATTCTTCAGGTGATCGAGATGAGTGAATTGCTGGCGAATCGGGCGCTGGATATCGTCGATCCGCGTTAGCGACTGGCCCTAAAGAGAGGGCTGACGAGCCGTGCGCCAGCCCGCTTTCATGCAAGCCGACCCACCGCTTTCGCGAGCAAGCTCGCTCCCACAGGAAATTGTGGCTGACCGGGAGATTGAGGATCTGACACAAAACCAATGTGGGAGCGAGCCTGCTCGCGAAGACGGCGGCACATTCAACACGCATGCTGACTGATCCAACGCTTTCGCGAGCAGGCTCGCTCCCACAGGTTTTCGCTTTAAGCGCCTACTGCTTAGTGATGCTCCCGCGTCGCGCGGAATTTCACGTCTGGCCAGCGCTCTTCCATCAGCGCCAGGTTCACCCGCGTAGGCGCCAGGTAGGTCAAATGTCCACCACCATCCAGCGCAAGGTTTTCCACAGCCTTGTTGGAGAATTCCTCGAGCTTCTTCTTGTCACCGCATTCGACCCAACGCGCCGAGTACACGGTGATCGGCTCGTAGGAGCACTCGACCTTGTATTCCTCTTTCAAGCGACTGGCGACGACGTCGAACTGCAGCACACCGACGGCGCCGAGGATGATGTCGTTGCTGCGCTCCGGGAAGAACACCTGGGTGGCGCCCTCTTCGGCCAGTTGCTGCAGGCCTTGGCGCAGTTGCTTGGACTTGAGCGGGTCCTTCAGGCGCACGCGGCGGAACAGTTCCGGGGCGAAGTGCGGGATGCCAGTGAAGCCCAGGGCTTCGCCTTCGGTGAAGGTGTCGCCGATCTGGATGGTGCCGTGGTTGTGCAGGCCGATGATGTCACCGGCGAAGGCCTCTTCCAGTTGCTCGCGCTCCGAGGAGAAGAAGGTCAAGGCGTCGCCGATGCGCACGTCCTTGCCGGTGCGCACATGGCGCATCTTCATGCCTTTTTCGTACTTGCCGGAGCAGATGCGCATGAAGGCGATGCGGTCGCGGTGCTTGGGGTCCATGTTCGCCTGGATCTTGAACACGAAGCCCGAGAACTTCTCTTCCACCGGCTCCACGGTGCGCTCGTTGGCAACACGCGGCAGCGGGCGCGGGGCCCAATCGACCACGGCGTCGAGCACATGGTCGACGCCGAAGTTGCCCAGGGCGGTGCCGAAGAACACCGGGGTCAGCTGGCCGTCGATGAATTCCTGCTGGTTGAATTCATGGCAGGCGCCCTGCACCAGCTCCAGTTGCTCGACAAAACGATCGTACTCGTCGCCCAGGTGGGCGCGGGCTTCGTCGGAGTCGAGCTTCTCGATGATCTTGACCTCGGTGCGCTCGTGCCCGTGACCGGCGGTGTAGACGATGATGTAGTCGTCGGCCAGGTGGTACACGCCCTTGAAGTCGCGGTAGCAACCGATCGGCCAGGTGATCGGCGCGGCCTTGATCTTCAGGACCGCTTCGATCTCGTCGAGCAGTTCGATCGGGTCGCGGATGTCGCGGTCGAGTTTGTTGATGAAGCTGACAATCGGCGTATCACGCAGACGGCAGACGTCCATCAGCGCGATGGTCCGTGGCTCGACGCCCTTACCGCCGTCGAGGACCATCAAGGCCGAGTCCACCGCGGTCAGGGTGCGGTAGGTGTCTTCGGAGAAGTCTTCGTGGCCCGGGGTGTCGAGCAGGTTGATCATGTGATCGCGATACGGGAACTGCATGACCGACGTGGTAATGGAGATACCCCGCTGCTTTTCCATTTCCATCCAGTCGGAAGTGGCATGGCGGTCGGACTTGCGGGATTTCACCGTGCCGGCCACCGCAATCGCCTTGCCCATCAGCAAGAGCTTCTCGGTGATGGTGGTCTTACCGGCATCGGGGTGGGAAATAATGGCAAACGTGCGTCTGGCATTGACTTCATTGACAATTTTGCTGTCGGACATCGTTCAAAATCTCGATTGTGCATGCTGTTATGCACACACTGAAAAATTTGCTTTTGGCCGATTGCACAGGCCAGTACAGGGAACCGCGCATTGTAACAAAGGGCGGACGGGAGTGCTCGGTACGATGCCCGATAGCGCTTGGCTGGAACTGCGCCCTCGCCGAAAGAGGTTGACTGAAAAACCAAAAGGCCATCCGTCTGGATGGCCTTTTTTCTTACTTGAAGTCCGCGTTCAGGTCACGAAGACCTTCCAGCTTCACGGGGCCACGACCTGGAAGCCGGGCAACCAATTCCAGCGTTCCCCCCATAGCCTCAACATATTCACGCAGCGTAGAGAGCAGCATGTCGGTACGCTTCTCCACTTTAGAGACGTTGCCTTGCTTCATGTGGAGAAGACCGGCCATAGTCTCCTGCGTGAGATTCAGCTCCTTGCGCAGTTCCTGCAGGGTCATCTGTTCTGCAATGAGCTCTGCGCCGCGCTGTTCGATCTTCTGTCGACGGGCCGCGGGAAGCCCTTTCATAATCTCGTCGATTGACTTAGCCATTGCCTTACCCTTTCTTCAGTGTGCTCAGGTGCCGGTCAAAGCGGACATCTGCTGTCTTGATTAAGTCCTTATAGAATTTTTTCTGGCTGCCGCCTGACTTGTCATCACCCACCAGCAGGACTGCTTTCCTTTCCGGATCGAACGCGAAAGCCACACGCCAGACCCCGTTATCAGCCTTGAAACGCCAATCCTGCCCGATCCCGGCCAGTTCCATACGGGATGTTTGGTCATGGGAAATCGCCTGACGGGTGACTCAAAAAAGGGCAGAAACTATAGCCCAACGTGTACCAGGCACCGAACCGTTGAGCACATCCGGGGTGGCCAAATGCTGCTCAGGATGGGAACCTTTTGCCCCGTGGAGGCGTCCACCCCCTGATACGAGCAACCGTCAGGGCCTTGAAAATCAGCAAGTTAGCCTGACGAGGCTGCGCTCATGGCTCGCTTCGACGTCGTTTTACCGGCCTCGAAAAGAGCTGCTTCTCGCGAACGTTTTCCCGGCAACCCACGAGGGTCTGCCGCCCGGGAAAGCGTGCGCCGACTGAAAGACAAAGGAGTCCGCCTGTGGCTATCCGCTATGGCAAAGGGCTTATGGGGGGTGCGGTCGTCGTCGCCCTTCTTGCCCTGTTGGTCCACTGGATCGGCATCGATACGATCCAACGTTACCGCGACGATCTGCTGTTCTACCTGCAAGCGCACCTGATGCTTGTCCTGGCCTCCATGTTGGCGGCCCTGATTGTCGGCATCCCCGCTGGCATCTTCCTCAGCCGCCCCGGCATGGTCGGGCGCGCCGAACGCTTCATGCAAGTGTTCAACATCGGCAATACCGTGCCGCCCCTGGCCGTATTGGCCATCGCCCTCGGCGTCCTGGGCATTGGCAGCGGTCCCGCCATCTTCGCGCTGTTCCTCGCCTCGCTGCTGCCCATCGTGCGCAACACCTATGAAGGCCTGAAAAACGTCCAGGGCTCCCTCAAGGAAGCCGCCGTCGGCATCGGCATGACCCCGCGCCAGGTGCTGTGGAAAGTCGAATTGCCCAACGCCGTGCCAATCATCGTCGGCGGCGTGCGCGTGGCCCTGGCGATCAACGTCGGCACAGCCCCGCTGGCATTCCTGATCGGCGCCAACAGCCTCGGCAGCCTGATCTTTCCTGGCATTGCCTTGAACAACCAGCCGCAATTGCTGCTCGGCGCCGCTTGCACCGCCCTGCTGGCGTTGCTGCTCGACGGCCTGGTGACACTGGCCAGCCGCCTCTGGCTGGAACGCGGTCTGCGACCGTCCTGAGCCTGGCTGGATAAAGGAATCGTTATGAAGAAGTTGAGTTTGATCCTGGGCTGCCTGCTGCTGTTCGCAGGGGTTGCCCAAGCCGCAGAAAAACCGCTGATCCGCCTCGGCGCCCGGGTGTTCACCGAGCAGACCTTGCTGGCGGAAATCACCGCGCAATACCTGCGCAATAAAGGCTATGACGCGCAAATCACTGGCGGACTGGGCAGTAACCTGGCCCGTAGCGCCCATGAAACCGGGCAACTGGATTTGCTTTGGGAATACACAGGCGTGTCATTGGTGGCCTACAACCATGTCACCGAGAAACTCGACAGCGCCCAGTCCTATGCCCGAGTAAAAGAACTCGACGCGAAAAAAGGCCTGGTCTGGCTGACGCCGTCGAAATTCAGCAACACCTACGCCTTGGCCTTGCCGGAAAAAGTCGCGAAGAAATACCCGCAGATCAGTTCCATCAGCCAGTTGAACACGGTGTTGCAGGCCGAGGCCGACGAGAACCATCTGGTGGCCCTGGACACCGAGTTCGCCAATCGCTCCGACGGTCTGGCCGGCATGGTCGAGCAGTACGGCATGAACCTGACCCGCAAGAACATCCGCCAGATGGACGCGGGCCTGGTCTACACCGCGCTGCGCAACAGCCAGGTATTCGCCGGCTTGGTCTACACCACCGATGGGCGCTTGAACGCTTTCAAGCTGAAGCTGCTGGAAGATGACAAGCATTACTTCCCCGACTACACCGCCGCGCCCGTGGTGCGCCAGGCGTTCCTCGACGCGCACCCGCAACTGGCCGCGCAGCTCAAGCCGCTGGCCGAGCTGTTCGACGACGAAACCATGCGCCAGCTCAACGCTCGCGTGGACGTCGATCATGAAAGCCCTTCCGCCGTTGCCGCCGATTTCCTGCGCCAGCATTCGCTGCTCTCAACCCAATGACCTGGAGGAAAAGCCATGGATTTTCTTGACGCCTTTTCCCATCTGGACTGGCCGCTGGTGCTGCACCTGACCTGGCAGCACATCACCCTGGTGGGCATCGCCGTGACCCTGGCGATCGTCATCGGTGTGCCGCTGGGCATTTTCATGACCCGCTTCCCAACGCTCGCCGGCCCGTTGCAGGCCAGCGCCACGGTGCTGCTGACGATTCCGTCGATCGCCCTGTTCGGCCTGCTGTTGCCGTTCTACTCCAAATTCGGCCAGGGCCTGGGGCCGATGCCAGCGATTACCGCGGTGTTTCTCTATTCGTTGTTGCCAATCATGCGCAACACCTACCTGGCCCTGACCGGCGTCGAACCGGGCATTCGTGAAGCCGCCCGCGGCATCGGCATGACCTTCGGCCAGCGCCTGCGCATGGTCGAACTGCCCATCGCCGTGCCGGTGATCCTGGC